>CAYWYJ010000038.1:0-30515 GCA_964462635.1 uncultured Planctomycetales bacterium | reverse complement strand
GGACTGCGTCGGCGTACGTGTCCCCCCCCGCACGTCCCGACCGCCGGCCCACTTTTCTGCGCCCGCTGCTTCACTCCCGCCGCTTCACGCGGCAACGATTCCCGACGTTTGACACTCCCCGGCCCTGTTCCTATCATCCCCGCCATGTGGTTTCGACCGGGCGCGGCGAGGCGTGGGGGCTGTGGGCGAGCCATGCAGACCGAATCACGGCGTCGGCGTAGAGCGGCGGGGCGGCTTGGGGCGGCCTTCTGGGCCTTCGGGTTGCTGGGGTGTCAGGCGGACTCCACCGGCGTCGATGATTCGATCGCGGCTTATCGCGACCGGATGCTGGTGGCCCACGCTCAGCCGGCCGCGGCAGAAAGCACGCAGGATGAAGCCGCCCCACCCGGCCCGCGGACCATTCAGCCGGCGGCCGGGCAAGAGAGCTTGCCGCCACGGTCCGCCTTACTGGCCCAGCCCGCCACCACGACGCAGCCGGCGCCGATGGACGTCCTGCTGGAGCTGCCCGACCCGGCGGAGGCCGCCGACACTTTCGCCGCGCGGCTGGAGAAGCTGCGGCGGGAGCAGGCGGGGCGGCAGGACCAGCGGGTGGTCCGCAACTACGAGCGGGTGGTTGAGCAGGCGAACGAATACCTGAAGGCGGTGGCCCGGCCGCAACAGGTCCGACTGGGGCTGGCCGAATGCGTGCAGCGGGCGCTGGAGAACAACTACACCATCCGGATCGAGGCCCACAACCCGGCGATCAGCCAGACGCAGGTGGTCGAGGCCGAGGCCGCCTTCGACGTCGAGTTCTATCTCGATACCTCGTGGGCCAACCTGGACCAGGCGACGGCGTCGGCGTTCGTGCCCGGCACCAGCGACACGCGGTCGGCGGAAGGGGGCTTCCGCAAGTTGCTGCCGACGGGCATGACGTCGTCAGTCGGGCTGCGCGAACGGCGTTCGAAGAACAGCCTGCCGGCTGAGTTCCAGTCGATGAACCCGTCGTACGACTCGGCCTTCGTGGTCCAGTTCCGTCAGCCGCTGTTGCGCGGCTTCGGCCTCGACGTCAACCGCGCCCCGATCCACGTGCGGAAGCTGGAATACGGGATCAGCACCGACACGTTCGTGCAGCGCGTCCGCGACACGTTGCTCGAAACCGAGAGCGCGTATTGGCAGCTCGCGCAGGCGCGACGACGGACGTCGGTCCTCGCCGAGTCGGTCGCGCAGAACCTGGTCACCTACCGCAACATGGTGGAGCGGCTCGATCACGACGCCACCCAGGTCGAGGTCGAGAACGCCAAGTCGCGGTGGAAGAGCGCCGAGGTGTCGTACCTGGAGTCGGTCAAGCTGGTCCGCGACGCCGAGGACCGCCTCAAGAACATCCTGAACGACCCGGCGCTGAAGCTGTCGGACGAGCTGGAGCTGGTCCCGACGGAGGTGCCGCTGGTGGCGCCGGTGGTCCTGGACCACTTCGCGGAGGTGCGCACGGCGCTGGACCGGCGGAGCGAGATCGCGCAGGCCCGCAAGCGGATCGACATCGGGCGGATCAACACGGCGGTGGCCAAGAACGCGATCCTGCCGCAACTGGACCTGTCCTTTCAGTACGAAGTGCAGGGCATGGGCGACACGCTGGACAACTCGTTCGACAACCTGACGACCAACCGGTTCATCTCGTACACCGTGGCGGCGAGCTTCAGTTACAACTTCGGGGAGCGGCGGGCACGAGCGGCGCACCGCCGGGCGCGGCTCCAGGAGTCGCAGGCCCTGGTGGCGCTCAACCAGGTGACGGACACCATCGTCGAGGAAGTGAACAGCACGATTCGCACGCTGATGGTGCGGTACGCGCAGATCCCGCCGGCGCTGGACTCGGTGCAGTCGGCCGAGCGGAACCTGCGGGCGTTGCAGGCCCGGACGCAGCGGATCGACCCGAACTACTTGCAGACGGAGTTGGGGGCGGTCGAGCAGTTGGCCAACACGCGCTCCACGCTGCTCCAGGTGCTCACGGATTACAACGTGGGGATCGTGCAGCTCGAAAAGGCCAAGGGCACGCTCCTGGACTACAACCACGTCACCGTCAGCGATGACCCCCTCCGCCGCTGACACCGAGGCGCGACCGCAACGTCATTGCCCGCTGGGGCCGTGGCTGGCGGTCCTGCTGGGCGCGGGGTGCTACCTCAACACGCTGGGCAACGGGTTCACTTGCGATGACGTGTACATCGTCGTGTTCAACCCGCGCGTGAACTCGCCGGCGACGCTCGGTGACATCTGGCTCTCTGACTGGTGGCGCTTGCTGGACGAGCGCGTTGACGAGAAGTTGTTCCGCGACCGCCTCTACCGCCCGCTGACGCTGTGGAGCTTCCGCTTGAACTACGCCGCGCTTGGGCGCGATGTCCCGCCGACGCGCCCGGAGCAGGTGCCCGCCTGGAGCTTCCACCTGGTGAACGTGTTGCTACACGCCGGGGTCAGTGGGCTGGTGTGGCTCCTGGCCTGGCGCCTGGTCGGCGACCGGGCCGTGGCCGGCATCGCGGCGGTACTGTTCGCGGTGCATCCGGTGCATGTCGAAGCCGTCGCGGGGATCGTCGGGCGCGCGGAACTCCTGTCCGCGCTGTTCCTGCTCCTGGGCCTCGCGATGCTGCGCCCCGGTGCGGGAAGCCCTGGTGCGGTTAGTGGCGTGGCGGCGGCGCTGGCGTTCCTGGCCGCGTTGCTGTCCAAGGAGCACGCGATTTGCTACCCCGCCCTGGCCCTGTTGGTGCTGTATGCCGGACACCGACGCGCGCCCCTGACCGCCCGGCAATGGGTTTGCCAGGCCACCCTGCTGGCCCTGCCGGCGGTCGTGTATTTCCCGCTGCGGTACGTGGCCTTGGACGGGCAACTGCTGCGGCCCGCGCCGACCAACTCGGTGCTGAACCCACTGGTGGAGGCGACGTCGGGCCAGCGGGTTGTCGGGATCCTGACCGCTCTGGGGCACTACGCGCGCCTCCTGCTGCTGCCCGCCCGACTCCGCAGCGACTACGGCTGGGCCGTGATTGACCCCCGCGCTGGCTTCACCGCCATGACCGCCGTGGGCGTGGTGGCCGCCGGCGGGCTGGTGATCGGATTGCTGGGGGTCGCGTGCCGGCGGCGAGTCGCCCCCGCATCCGCGCGCGCACAGGAGTTGGCCGGCCCCGGCGCGATGGTCGCTTTGCTGGCGGGGATGACGCTCGCCAGTTATGCGTTGATATCCAACACGTTTCTGCTCATCGGGGTTGCGGTGGCTGAGCGGATATTGTACTGGCCGTCGGTGCCCGCCCTGATCCTGGTTGCCCTGGGAGTGGCGCGCCTGTGGCGCTGGCTCGCGGGAGGCCCGGACAAGTTGCGGGCGCGCCGGCTGACCGCGCTAGGCGGATTCGTGGTTGCGGCCTTGGCGGTGCGCACGGTTGTGCGCAATGCTGATTGGGCCGACAACCTTACGCTCACTGGGCGCGACGTCCGCGCGAATCCGCAGAGTGCGGTTCTGAACCAGGCGTACGCCCTGTCGTTGATGTGGCTGGCGGAGGAAGTCGCGGATCCCGCCCGCCAAGCCGAGATCTTGCGCGACGCGGAGCACCATCTGACCGCCGCGTTGCGCATCTACCCCACATACGCCGGCGCGTTGGCCCTGCGGGCGCGGATCCGCGCCCACTTCGGCGAAGCTGACGCCGCCCGCGCCGACGCCGAAACGGCGCTGTTGCTCGAACCCAATCATGCGTCAGCCCTGTACGTGCTGTCCCATCTGCGGGGCGATTCCGGTCCCCGGCGCGCCGAACTAGATGGGCTGGAGGCCGCCGTCCGGCAGCGACCGACGGACGTGCCGGCGCGCGTGGCGCTGGCGGCGGCGCTGCTGGAGAACGGCCGTGCCGCCGCCGCCCTGCGGCACTTGGAGCAGGCGCGGACCGTCGCACCCGACAACCGCGACGTTCTCCAGATGACGGCCCTGGCCCTGACGGCCAGCGGTCGCCGGGATGAGGCCATCGCGGCGTACGAACAGGTTCTTGCGGCCGAGCCCGACAACTGGACGGCCCACGTCAACCTGGCGCTGCTCCTGCTGCGACGTGATGGACCGTCGGCGCTGCGCCATGCCCGCCGGGCCTACGAGTTGAATCCGGCGGACCTCCGAAGCGGGCTGACGTTAGGCGAGGTGCTGACGACCCAGCGGCGAACGGGCGAGGCCCGGGCGCTCTACGAACGTCTGCTGCAGCATCTGGCCCAGTCCGACCCCAGGCGTGATGTGGTACAGGGGCGCCTCGATCGATTGCCCCCCGCGCGCCAGCGCTGAACCCTGGTTTGATAGGACTCCTCATGACCCTCCTCAGCCCCAACGCGGTGGCGCCGGCACAAGTGCCGCGGCGGCTGCGGCGCGGCCCGTGGCTTGCCGTCGTGTTCGGCCTGCTTGCTTTCCTTAACACGGTCCCCAATGACTTCACCTACGACGATCTGGCGCTGGTCAAGGTGGCCCGGGCGGAGCGGTTCAAGGAGCTCTTCTGGACCGACTGGTGGAAGCTCGCCAGTGCGCCCGACGATCTCAATCCCAAACGTGACCGGCTCTACCGTCCGCTGACCCTGCTGACGTTCGCGGCCCAGCACGCGCTGCACGGCTTGCACCCCGCCGGCTACCACGTCGTGAACGTCCTGCTGCACGTAGTGGCGACGTTCCTGGTCTGGAGTCTGGCCCGCCGCCTGATCCACGCGCCGGAGGGGGGACGGACCGCGGGGGATGACGCCCTGGCGACGCTGGCGGCCGCCGTGTTCGCGGTGCATCCCATCCACGTGGAAGCGGTGGCGAACATCGTCGGGCGGGCGGAGATCATGTCGGCGATCGGGATGCTCGCCGGTTTGCTGGTGTTGACCCGGCCGGGCACCGCGGCCGGTGCCGGGCGAGCGTTGCGGGCCGCGCCCTGGTTCCTCATGGCCCTGCTCTCCAAGGAAAACGCCGTCTGCTACCCCGCCGTCGCGGTGCTGGCACTACTGGCCCGGCCTCCGACCGGCCGACCACGGGGGCGGCGATGGGTCGCGCTCCTGGCGATCCTCGTGTTGCCGTTGCTGATCTACTTCCCGCTCCGCTACGTGGCGCTGGAGGGGCACCTGTTCCGCGCGCAACCGGCGGAACTGGTGATGAACCCGGCCGCGACGGCCGAGGGGGTGCAGTGCCTGCTGATGCCCCTGACGATTCTGGGTCACTACACGCGCCTGCTGATCGTGCCGGCGCGGCTTAGTTGCGACTACGGGCTGGCGATCCTGGATCCCGAGCACGGGGTCACGGGCATGACCGTGCTGGGGGCGGCGGCGGCGATGGGACTGCTGGCCGGGCTGGCCGGCTTTCGGAGCCGCATCGTCGGCCCGGCCCCGTCCCCGGCCCGCCTCGCCGCCATCCTGTGCGCGATGTTCCTGGCCAGTTACGCGTTGATCTCGAATACGGTGCTGCGCATCGGCGTGTCGCTGGGCGAGCGCCTGATGTACTGGCCCTCGGTGCCCGCGCTGCTGCTGCTGGCGGTGGGCCTCGGCGCCGCGTGGCGCCGCTGGGCCGAACCGGGGGGCCTGCTCGCGCATCGGGCGCGGCTGCTGCGCGGGTTGGGCGCGCTGCTGATACTGGCCCTCGCCGTGCGCACCGTCGTCCGCAACGGCGATTGGTCCAACAACCTGGAGCTGTTCGGCACCGACGTGCGCACCTACCCGCAAGGCGCCCACCTGCACAAAGCGTATGCGTTCGAACTCCTCACGTCGTGGAGCGACGCCGCGCCCGAGGACCGGCCCGGCTTGCTGCTGTTGGCCCGCGAGCACCTGGATCGCTCCCTGGCGATTTACGCCGGCGGCGCCGAGGCCCTCGCCGTACGGGCCAGCGTGCGGGCGCAAATGGGGGACCGCGACGGCGCGATGACGGACATCGAGGCCGCCCTGCAACTCGACCCGCAGCTCCGGGTCGGCCACCAGATCCACGCCAAGTTGCTCTTTGGCAACGAGGTCGAAGCGCAGGTCGCCGAGCTGCGGGCCCAGGTCACGAGCCGCCCCACCGACGCCGCCGCCCGCCGCGAACTCGGCGAACTGCTGCTGCGGCTGGGGCGCTGTCCGCCGGCGCGCAAAGAACTGGAGGAAGCCGTGGCCTTGGCGCCGCGGGACGTGGCGGCGTGGCGGGCGCTGGCGAAGGTGCTGGCGCTCACGGATACGCGGGACCGGGCGGTGGCCGCCTTCCAACGCGTGCTGCAACTGGCGCCCGACGATTGGGAAGCCCACGCCAACCTGGTGACGCTGCTGGCCCCGCGCGACCCGTGGGCCGCGCTCGAGCACGCCCAACGGGCCTACGCCCTTCAGCCCGGCGAGCCGCGCAACGCGATCAACCTGGCGGAGGCCTACGCGATCAACGGCCGGACCGCTCAGGCCATCGCCATGCTTCAGGCGATTGAACAGGGTCTTGCCCCCGACAGCCCGCTCCGGGCGGTAGTTGCTCAACGTTTGGCGTATCTGCGGCAGCGGTAGACCTGGGGTTACGCGGGCATTTCGGGGGGAGTAGGGACCGGACGGGAGGGCGAGCCTCCCGGCGAGCCGCGGCTCGGCAGTCCGGCAGGGTCGCCGCAGGAGACAGCCTCGCTCTCCCGTGACGCACGGTCGCGCATGGCCGTTCAGGGCACCGGGGTCTCGCCGCGCAGCGCCACCGCCAGCCACTCCCCGGCCAACTGCGGGGCCACGTTACGGTCCAGCAATTGCTCCGCATGGGCCACGGCCCGGATGGCGGCCTCCAGTTCGTCGGCGGATCGCTCCGCGGCCCAGCGCTCGGTTCGTGCTCGCAACGGGGGAACGTACGGCGCCACGTTCGCCCCGGCCCGAAGCACCAGCGCGTCGCGGAACAGGCCCGCCAGGACAACCAGGACGATCTTCAGCGCGTCGCGGAGCTCGTCGGTGGCGGCCTTCCGCGCCCCCGCCTTGGCGCCGGCTTCCTCCGGGTCCGCCTCCGCGTCGGCCCCGGGAACCGCCAGCGCGGTGGCCGCGTCCACGATGTCGCGGGCGAACCCTTCCGGGTCGCCCGCCGCCACGTGGTCCAGCGCCGCCCCAATGGCGTCGAGTGCCGGCAGCAGGCCCAACTGGTGCCAACGCTGCGCGACGCCCAGACGACCGTCGGACAGCCGGGCCAGCGTCTGGGCCACTTCGGACTTCAACTGGAGCCGCGTGGTCAGCTCGGTCGCCACGAACTCCGCCGGCAGCAGCCCGAACGGCACCTCCTGGCACCGCGAGCGAATCGTCGGCAGCAGCCGTGATGCCGCCGTCGTGAGCAGGACCAGCACGGCGGTCCCCGGCGGCTCTTCGAGCGTCTTGAGCAGCGCGTTTTGGGCTTCGTCGTTCATGCGCTCCGCGTCGCGGATGACGAAGACGCGGCGCGGGCCCTGGGCGGGTTTGAGCGCCGCGGGCTCGATGACGAAATGGCGGACCACGTCCACGACCAGGTACAGCCCCTTGCTCTGACGGACCGTGCGCTCGGGGTGCCAGCGGTGTAGGCCGCGGTGAACGAGGTGAAAGTCCGGGTGGCCGTCAGCCGCCAGCAGCCGGCAGGCGGCGCAGCGGCCGCAGGCGTCGTCGGCCGGGTCGCCGGCCGCTCCGCCGCACAGCAGCCGCGCCGCCAGCGCTTTGGCGGTGAGTTCTTTGCCGACCCCCTCGGGCCCGACGAAGAGGTAAGCGTGCGGCGTCCGCCCGCTGCGCAGCGCCCGGCGCAGGATCGCCAGGGCCCGGTCCTGGTGTCGGACGTCACCGAAGCGCACGTTCCACCGCCTGTTGAACGTCCGTCCATACGGCATCGGGGTCCCGGTCCGCGTCCACCACCGCCACGGGCGCGGGATAGACGGCCGGCAATCCGCGGAACAGCTCGCGCACCCGCCGGTGGTACTCCAGCGGCCGGCGCTCCATCGCGTCGGCTTGCGCCCCTTCGAACATGCCCATCTGGCCCGCGTCGCCGCGGCGTCGGGTGTGGTGCGGGCGTCGCCCCGTCCGCGCGAAGCCGACGTCGGGAGGGACATCAAGCACGATGGTCAGGTGCGGCCAGGTGTCGCCGACCGCCCAGCGGCCAAGCGTCAGGATTTCCTCGACGGGCACGCCGACGGCGCCCTGGTAGGCACACGTGGCGGAGATGAAGCGGTCGCACAGGACGATTTGCCCGGCGGCCAGTGCCGGGCGGACGACCTCGGCGACCAGTTGCGCCCGCGACGCCATGAACAGCAGGGCCTCGCAACGGGGGGCCATGACGGACAGGTCGTAGCCGAGGAGGATGTGCCGGATGCGGTCGCCGATGGCCGTCCCGCCCGGGTCGCGCGCGCGGCACGTCACGGCGCCCCGCTGCCGCAGCCAGGCGTCCAGGCGGTCGAGCTGCGTGCCCTTGCCCGACCCGTCCGGGCCGTCGAGCACGATGAAACGGCCGGTGGCGTTCATGCGCGCGACGATAGGGCAAACGCCGAACGCTGGCAATCCGGCCGGCCCCGCCCGCCGCGCGGCAACCCCGCCGGCCCACGGCGGGTAGAATGCGGCGGCCGGAGTGGATGGCCGTGATGGCTTGGCTGACCTGGTTGCTGCTGGAATCCCGCCCCGCGCTGCTGGCGCTGGTGACGCTGGCGTTGTTCGCGCTGCTGATCTACTGGCGGCGCACCGGGCGCGGCCGGCCGCTCTGGATCGGGCTGGCGCTGGCCGGGGGGCTGATCGTGGCCCAGGAGCTGGTGGTCACGCGGCGTGAGCACGCCGGTCGGGTCCTGCACGGGATTGAGCAGGACCTGCTGAGGTCGCGCACCGCGGCGCTGGAGGCGGCGCTGGCCGACGATTTTGACGCCGGCGAGGACCTGGACCGGGCGGCGTTTCTCGCCTATGTCCGCGCGCACCTGGAGGTCATTCACATTCGGTGGCTGGATCGGCTGCGGCTGCGCGTCGTCGATAGCGCGGGCGGCGAGTTCGCGGTCTTGGTGAGCTACCACGCCGACGTCACCGGGTTTCTCTCCACCGGGGCGATTGTCAGTGAGTGGCGCCTGCACTTCGCCTGGCGCGCGCCGCGCTGGCAGATCACCCACATCCGCCCCGTCAGCTTCGCCGGGGAGACCCGCGTATCGTGGCGCGGCCTGGACCGCGCCCGCCCGCGTCAGGACCGATAGCGGGCGGCGATGGGCATCCGGCGGCCGAAGCCGAAGGCGCGCGAGGTCACTTTCAGCCCCGGCGCGGCCTGGCGGCGCTTGTACTCGCTGGTGTGGACCAGCCGCAGCACGTCGTGGACGACGCGCGGGTCAAACCCGGCGGCGATGATCTGCGCGGCGCTCTCCAGCCGCACCTCGTAGCGATCCACGATCGCATCCAGCACGTCGTAGGGGGGCAACGAGTCCTGGTCGGTCTGGTCGGGCCGCAGCTCCGCCGTCGGGGCCCGCGTCAGGCTGCGCGCCGGGATGATCTCGCGGCCGGCCCGCGCGTTGATGTGGGCGGCGAGCTGATACACCATCGTTTTGGGGACATCGCTGATGACGGCCAGGCCGCCGGCCATGTCTCCGTACAAAGTGCAGTACCCGACCGCCAGCTCGCTCTTGTTCCCGGTCGTCAGCAGCAGGTGTCCGAGCTTATTGGACAGCGCCATGAGCAGCACTCCCCGCACGCGGGCCTGCACGTTCTCTTCGGCCACGTCCGCCGGGCGGCCGGCGAAGTGCGGCGCCAGGCTGCGCTCGAACGCGGCGTGCAGGGGCTCGATCTCGATGACGCGAAAGTCGATGCCCAGGTTGCCGGCCAGCGCCCGGGCGTCGGCCAGGCTTTCGGGCCGGCTGAACCGGCTCGGCATGGCCACGCCGAGCACCTGTTGCGGCCCCAGGGCGGCGACCGCGAGGGCCGCCACCACCGCCGAGTCGATGCCGCCCGACAGCCCCACCAGCGCGGAACGGAACCCGCACTTGCGCAGGTAGTCGCGCAGGCCGAGCACCAGCGCGTCGTGCAGGTTGGCGGCCCCCGCTGGCGCGGGTTCGCGCCGCGTCGCGGGCAGGTCGTCCAGGTCCACGATCAGCAGGTCCTCGTCGAACCCGCGGGCCAGGCCCACCAGCTCCCCGTCGGGCCCGACCACGCTGCTGAAGCCGTCGAAGACCAGCTCGTCGTTGCCGCCCACCTGGTTCACGAACAGGATCGGCACCCCGTGCCGCCGCGCGTGCGCCGCCAGCAGCTCCACCCGCAGGTCGTGCTTGCCGAGGAAGTACGGCGACGCCGCGATGTTCAGGATCACGTCGGCGCCGGCGGCCACGAGGTCGGCCAGCGGGTCGCCGGCGTAGAGCGGCTGACCGAGCATCTCCTCGTGCGACCAGAGGTCCTCGCAGATCGTGACCCCCAGCCGCCGCCCCCCGACCGTGACCACCGGCTGCGGCCCGCCCGGCTCGAAGTAGCGCACCTCATCAAACACGTCGTACGTCGGCAGCAACCGCTTGCACCACCGCGTCCGCGCGCGGCCGCCCGCGACGAGGGCCGCCGCGTTGTACAGCGGCCGACCGTAGGGGCGGTCGTTGCGGTCGGCGTAACCGACGATGGCCGCGACCGGGGTGGCGGCGTCGGCGACGCGCTCCAACGCCTGCAAGTTCCCCGCCACGATCTCGCGGCGCAGCAGCAAGTCCTTGGCCGGATAGCCGATCAGCGTCTGCTCGGGGAACACGGCCAACTCGGCCCCCGCCGCCGCCGCCGCCCGCAGCCCCTCCAGCACCCGGCGCGTGTTCCCGTCGATGTCGCCGATCGTCGGGTTGGTCTGCACCAGGGCGAGCTTCATCGACGACCACCTCGGCGGCCCGACCCCCGGCTATCAGGCCGTCAGGCGGGGAATCCCGAATAGCACCACCGCCGCGCACACTGCCGCCCCCACGACGACCACGACGCCGGCGGCGACCCACCAGCGGCGGCGCACGTCATGCACGAGCGTCACGACGGCCTCGTGCTGGTGTTGCTGGGCGGCGCTGAGGTTTTCGAGCACACGGGCCTGGGCCGCGCCGGACGCGCCCAAGGCATCGACCGCGCGGCTGAACTGCTGCAAGGTGTGGTGGAGCTGGGTGTCCGTCTCCTGCGCGACATCAAGCTGGACCGCCACGGTGCGGATCGCCTCGGCCTGCGTGAGCAGCGAATCGGGGATGCGGGCCAGCGTCTCCGACAGGTTCGCCGTCTGCCGCTGTGTGGTCGCCGCGTGTTCCGCGATCGCCCGCAGGCACTCGCCGTGGGCGCGCTGCGTCTCGGCGAGCTGTTCCAGGATCCCCCCCACGCGCTCCAGGGCGCTGGTCATTCCCGCGGCGCGCTCGTCCTGGCGGCGGAAATGCTCCTGCATCGCGTCCGCCAGCGCCACCAGCCGCAACGCCATCTCCCGCGTCTGGTTCTGCCGCTCCTGCCGCCGCCGCCACCAGGCCAACGCGGTCGGCGGCGGGTCCGCGGGCGGCCCGCCCACTGCGGGGCGGACGCTGCGCGGCGCCGCGGCGGTCCGGTCCGCCGGTTCGAACACCGCGGCGGCCCCGAAGCCGCCGACGTCCGCGGTCTGCGAAGTGAACAGACTTCCGACGCGCTGCCAGAAGGAGCGGGCCATGGTCCGTACCTCCGTGTACGGTGGCGCGCGGCCATTCCGCGCTCACCGGCCGCAGTATACCCCTCTTCAATGGACCCGACAGCCCCCGGGGACGATCTCGGCTTGGCCCGGACGAGCGCGTCGGCGGTCTCAGTAGCCTCCACCTTCGGACTTGTCGACCCGTTGCGCGTAGCGCACCAGGGCCTTCAGCGGCGCCGTGGGCACGTAGAGTTGCGCCCGCACGGCCTGCGGCTCGAGGTACCAGGATAAGCCGATCAGCGCGGCGTCGGTCGCCGGCGGCTCAAACCGCGGTACCGGCGCCCCAAGTTGGGCGAGCATGTTGGTGGCCGTGGCCGCCAGGGCCGGCAAGTCCAGCAGCAGGCAGCCCTGCGGGTTCGGCGCCAACACCCGGCGCACGGCCGCCACCCGGGCGTCCTGGGCCAGCGGCGCAGCGTCCGGCGCCAGCAGTTCCGCCAGCCGCGCGCGGGCGTGCTCGCGCGGGCCGAAAGCATAGGCCACGCCTTCGCGGTGCGGTGCCATGTAGAGTGTCGGGTTGTGACCGTAGATCGTGGGCATGAGCGGCTGAAGCGCCGGCGCCTCGTCGCCGAACGTGAACTCGTACACGTCGGCCTCGACGCCCGCGATGGTCTCGACCGCCCCGCCCTTCATCGCGGCCGGGAACGTCCCCCACGCACTCACCAGTTCCGGGGTCAACTCGCAGATGTGCTGCATTTCCCGCCGCACCGTGGGCCCCTCGCTGGTGAGGTACAGTCCCCAATACAGCAGACCCGGACCGTCCGGGCACAGGCTGAACACCGCGCTGCTGCCGGGGATCTTCCGATTCACCTCCGCGCTCATCTGCATCACGGCCTGGAGCTTCTCGGGACCGACCTTCTGCTTGATGGAGTCCATGCCGGCGATGACCCGCGCCAGGGCCTCGCTCAGCCCGCTGCCCGGGACGCTGTCCTCCCATTCGTACGCCAGCACCAGCGGCGCCGGCCCCGCCGCCAGCCCGCGCAGGATGTCCCGCTCCGGCCGCCGCACCTGCGCCAGGTAGCGGGCCGCGGCCGTATCGAGTTGAAACGTCAGCCGGGCGTCGACGTGCAGCCCGTCGCCTCCGATCCGCAGGCCCACCGTCGCCGTCGCCGTGTCCGCCAGCGTCCGCTTGAACTGGTCGAGCATCCAGTTCCAGATCGGCAGGCCGATTTCGGCGTCGGGACCGGCCGCCGCCATCCCGACTTGCATTCCGCGCCACAGGGCCGTGGTCTGCACGTCGATGCGTGACCGCCAGGCCGGCACGTCGATCCACAGCGCCGCCTGGCCTTGTTCCCACAGGGGCCGCAGCTCGTTTGCCAGTCGCGCCGCGCGGCGGCCCGAGGCATCCACGGTCCGCCGCAGCTCCGCCCGCTCGCGTGCGAACACCACTACGTCGCCGCGCGTGGTCGCCACGCAGTGGTCGGGACCGAAGTCGTAGAGCGTCAGGCCGTCGCGCACGATCGGCTGCGTCGTCGCGGACCAGGATTCACCGGGGCCCGCGCGCGCCAGGAGCAGGGGCTCGTCGCACTCTGCCGACAGCACCAGCACGACCGGGCCCCGCGGGTCCAGCCCCGCGACCGCCGGCCCCAGCCACGGGCCGAGCAGGTCCGTCGCCTTGACCTCACTGATCTCCGGTGAGCCGATCGCCCGCCCGAACGCCGCCACCCCCGCGACCAGGCCGTCCAAGGTGGGGACGACCAGCACGAGGTGGGCGTCGTCGGGGACGCAGCGCAGCACCGCCTCGAAGGGCGGGGCCGGTGCGGTCGTCGGGGTGGCGTCCTGCGCAACCGCCGCCACCGCCAGGGTCGAGAGAAGCAGGATCGAAGCCATGCCGCGCATTGTCGCACTCCCGGGCCGCTGCGGCCCCGCGGTGGCACGGCCGTCCGGCCGCCGGTCTGCCACCGGCGCCCTGATTAAATCGCCGATTAGCGGCTTCGTCGAATATCGCGGACAAGTTTCCACAGGCGCCCGGCCCGGGCGCACCACCTTATCGGAACCACGGGCCGCGCCGACTGCTCGCTCCGCCGATGCAGTCGCCGTCGCCGGTGGCCGATGCTACCCACAGCGCGAAGCGCGCGAGGGACCGCGATGGCCGGCGGAGCGTCCACCCCGATCGTCAGCGAGGCCGAGATTCAGGCGGCGTTGGCCGAGGCCCAGGCCCACGCCACCAGCATCCCCAGCCTCGACGACGGGCAGTCGGCCGCCGTCGTCCCGGTCCCCGTCGAAACCGCGGCGCCGCTGCGACCGCTGCCGCGCGAGGCGCCGCCGGATGCCGCTGCCACCCCGGCCCCGGGCGCTGCGCCCGAGCCCGCGCCGACGTCGGCCGCGGCGCCGGGGAACACGCCCCCCGGCCCGGCCGAGGCGCGGGCCGCCGGACCGCCCGAAGAACTGACCGCCGCCGCGGGGGCCCGCTGGTGGCGCCTCGGCGGCCGTGTCTTGGACTTGCTGTACAACTTCGTCGACACCCTGCTGTGGGCGCTGAACCGACCCTTCGAGAAGCTCTCCGCCGAGACGCGGCAACTGCTGGGGGTGCTCGCCCTCGTCACCGTCGTCATCTCGCTGGCGGCGGCGTACTGGTTGCCCCGTTTGTGGCCGCCCCGTGACGCAGTCTCCCAGCTTACCCGCCAAAGCGCCGCCCTTCAGCAGACGCTCGAAGCGCCGCCCACCACCGACCCGCCGTGAGCGCCCCGCTCGCAGCAGCGCTACCGCCGTCCCGGCCTAGAGCAGGGCAACGCCCAAGACCTCCGCCAGGGAGCGCAGCGTGTGGTGCAGTTGCTCGAACTCGTCGAACGTGAGCGATTGCTGCCCGTCGGAGCGGGCGTTGACCGGATCGGGGTGGACCTCAATCAGCAATCCGTCGGCGCCTGCGGCCAGGGCCGCTCGGCTCATGGCGGGCACGAACGCCGCCCGGCCGGTGCCGTGACTGGGGTCCACGATGATCGGCAAATGCGACCGCTGCTTGACGATCGGCACAACGCCGAGGTCCAGCGTGGCGTACGCGTGATCGACGGCGGTGCGGATGCCGCGTTCGCACAGGATGACCCGGGGGTTGCCGCCGGCGAGGACGTACTCCGCGGCCAGCAGCCATTCGTCCACGGTGGCCGCCATGCCGCGCTTGAGCAGCACCGGCCGGCGGACCGTGCCGAGCCGGCGCAGCAACGTCGTGTTCTGCATGTTGCGCGTGCCGACCTGGAGCACGTCGGCGACTTCCTCGACGCGGGCGACGGCCTCCGCGTCGAGCACTTCGGTCACGATGCCGATGCCGGTCTGCTCTTTGACCTTCGCCAGCAGCCGCAGCCCCGCTTCGCCGAGGCCCTGGAACGAGTAGGGGCTGGTGCGCGGCTTGTACGCCCCGGCCCGGAGGAGCTTGATGCCCAGGCGGGTCATGAACGCGGCCGTCTCCATCAGCATCCGCTCGTTTTCCACGGAGCACGGCCCGGCGATGAGCGTGCAGCCGCCGCCAATCCGCGTGCCGGCGATCGGGAACGTGCTGGGGCCGCTTTGCGCGTCGCGGGCGGCGAGCTTGTAGGGGGGGGTCGTGCGGACGACGTCCTCGACGCCGGGCAGGCGCAGCAGCGCTTCGCGTCCCTCCAGGCCGTGATTGCCGCTGATGACGATGACGGTCCGCGTCCCGCCCTGGCCCACCTGCGGGGTGAAGCCGAGGCTGTGAATCTTGTCGGTCACGGCGCTGACCTGGGACGGGGTCGCGTCAGCGCTCATCACAACGAGCATGCCCGGCTCCTGCGGCGGTCGGTGGGGCGGCATCCCGGCGCGCCGGGACCGGCCCGCCGCCGCGAACACTATGAGCGTAGCCGCGGCGGGCCCCGGTTCCAAGGCGTGGAGGGGGTAATCAGGCTTCCTCGGCCAGCTCGCGGAGCACATCGGCCAGGGCCCCCGGGACCTGCTCGGCGTCCTGGGCCTCGAGGGTCCGCAGGTCGAAGACCAAGGCGTCGTCGCGCACGCGACACAGGATCGGGGATTCCCAGCGGCGCAGGGCGGCGGCGGCCGGTCCGGCGGCCACGCCGGCCGGGCGGACCTCCACCACCCACGTCGGGAAGGGGACGGCGGCGAGCGAGCCCCCGCCGGCCTCGGAGTGGTCGGCGGTGATGCGCACGCCGGCGGTCGGGACGGTGCGGGTGATGGCCTCGGCCAGGGCCTCGGCCGCGGGCCGCAGTTCCTCGGCGGGGCGGGTGAGGAGCCGCAGAACGGGCACCGTCTGGGCGACGGCTGCCGGGTCGCGGTACAGCCGCAGAGTTGCCTCCAGGCCCGCGAGGGTGAGCTTACAGGGGCGGACGGCCCGAGCGAGTGGGTCGCGGCGGAGGCTCTCGACGAGGTCGGCCCGTCCGATGATGACGCCGGCCTGCGGCCCGCCGAGCAACTTGTCGCCGCTGAACAGGGCCAGATCGGCCCCGCCGGCGAGACTCTCGCGGACCGTCGGCTCCCAGCTCAGATCACCCTCGACCGGGAAATCGCGGTGCATCAGCCCGCTGCCCAGGTCATCGACGACGATGAGGTTGTGCCGGCGGGCCAGCGCGACCAGCTCGGCGAGCGCGGCCTCTTCCGTGAAGCCCACGATCCGGTAGTTGCTGGTGTGGACCCGCAGCAGGATGGCCGTCTGGGCGTTGATCGCCCGTTCGTAATCGGTGATGCGGGTACGGTTCGTCGTCCCGACCTCGACCATGCGGCAGCCGGCGGCGGCCATGATCTCCGGCAGGCGGTACGAGCCGCCGATCTCCACGAGCTGCCCGCGGGAGATGATGACCTCGCGGCCGGCCGCGAGGGCGTGCAGGGCCAGGTAGGTGGCGGCGGCGTTGTTGTTGACGACGAAGGCGTCCTCCGCCCCGGTCAGCTCGCGGAGCACGTCGCGGACGTGCACGTGCCGGTCGCCGCGCCGCCCGCTGTCGAGGTCGATTTCCAGGTTGCAGTAGCCGGCGGCGGTTTCGGCGATGGCGCTGACGGCCTCGGCGGGCAGCGGGGCGCGGCCGAGGCCGGTGTGCAGGACGATGCCGGTGGCGTTGATGACTTTGCGTAGGTTCGGGTGCGAGCGCTGGTAGAGCCGCTGGCGGATTTCGAGGGCCAGGGCGGGGATTTCGGTGGCGGCCGGTTGCCCCGCGCGGAGCGTCGCGCGGCGTTCCTCCAGTGCGTTACGCACCACGTGCAGCACTTCGCCGCGCGGGTAATCCTCCAGCAGCGGGGCGACGGCGGGGTGGGCCAGGAGGGCGTCCACGCTGGGCAGCGCGCGCAGGGACTGGTGAAGTGGCTCGGCCGGCGAAGGGTCCATTGCGAGGATGATACCGGCGCGATGCGCGGGGCGCAAGGGTGTCGCAGGGGCGTTCCCGGCCCGCTGGCCTCAGCGGGGCACGACGGTCAAGGTGGGCCGCTCCCGATGCGAAGGTCGCCACCCTCCCCCAACCCCCTCCCTGTCAGGGAGGGGAGTTACTGGGAGAGCAACGCCGCGGCGACGTCCGATGGGGCGGTGTAGATGAGGAGCCACCACAGCACGGCCCCCGTCAGCAGCGGGATCATCAGATTGTCGTTCAGCTCGAACCGCTCCAGCCGCGGCGACGGCAGGGCTTCGGCGATGGTGGCGACGATGGCCCCCGTGAACGCCACGCCCAGGGCGTCGCGGAAGATCAGGGTGAGAACGGCCAGCGCGGTGAGGAAAAAGGCCAGGCTGCCCGCCGCGCTCTTGCCGAGGAACTGGCTGCGACCATAGCGGATCCCGATCAGCGAGGCCGCCGAGTCGGACACGCAGAGCACGAACAGGACGGCGATCGCCACCCACCTGGGGAATATCCAGATCGTGAGCAGCGCGCCGACGAGCACATACGTGGCGCCGCAAATCCGGCCCCACTCGGACGCCCGTACCATGAACCCCACGACACGCCGAAACCACTCCGCGAAGGCGGGAACCGCGTGCCGCAAGATCTCCACGGCGACGGCGATAACGACCGCCCCCCAAAGCAGCCACAACATGACCTCGCGGTCGAAGGCCAGGTAAGCCAGCGGGATCACGCCCGCCGACACGTGCAGCAGTTTGCGGCTGATTTCCGCCCACCACCACGAGGTCAGTCGCATCCGCGGGTCTCCATCGCGCCGTCTTCACAACCGCCAAAGAGAATACCGAACCGGCGGCCGGACCGCACGCCGAGCGGCGGGAGGCCACCCCGCCGCGGGCGATCCGGCCGGGGGGTTACAGAGAATACGCCAAGTTATAAAGCGAAGTCGGCCCCCTGCGCGGGACGGCCGCACTCGGCGCGGTTATTCTGAAGCGGGGCGCAAGGGCCGAGTCGGGAGTACGCCGTGTGCCCGAAGTGCGCTGAGGCGATGGTCGTGGTTGAGTTCCAGGGCATCGAGTTGGACCATTGTGTTCGGTGCCGCGGCGTGTGGCTGGACGCCGGCGAACTGGAACTCATTTGCGGGCAGGCGGGCGTCGCGGCGGGGCGGCTGGAAAGCGTGCTGGACGTCCCGGTGAGCCCGGCGCCGACGGACCGCCCCTGCCCCCGCTGCCCCCGCAAGCTCCAGGCCGTCACGCTGGCCACCGCACCCCCGGTCGAGGTGGACCGTTGTCCGTCGGGTCACGGCATCTGGCTCGACGGCGGTGAACTGGGCACGATCGTGAAAGCGCTGACCCGGCCGGAAGACGCCGTCGTGGCGCGCTTCCTCGGCGGACTGTTTCGCCACGACGCCGCACACACGGAGGAACACTGATCATGGGGCCTGTCACCATTGCCGCGCTCGTCGTGGCCGTTGTCGTGTTGCTGGTGCTCTTCTGGGCCATCGCCGCGTACAACGGCCTGGTGCGCCTGCGCAACGAAGTCCGCAACGCCTGGTCGCAAATCAGCGTGCAGCTCAAGCGGCGGCACGACCTGATCCCGAACCTGGTCGAGACGGTCAAGGGCTACGCCGCGCATGAGAAGGGCACGCTCGACGCCGTGGTCCAAGCCCGCACCCGGGCGGTCGGCGCCTCGGGCGTCGCGGACCAGGCGCGGGCCGAGGGGGAGCTGTCGCAGGCGCTGGGCCGGCTGATGCTGCTGGTCGAGAACTACCCCAATCTCAAGGCGAACCAGAACTTCCTGGCGTTACAGGAGGAGCTGACCTCGACCGAGAACAAGATCAGCTTCGCGCGGCAGTTCTACAACGACTCGGTCATGACGTACAACACGCGCATCCAGTCGTTTCCGCCCAACGTCATCGCGGGGGCCTTCGGCTTCACCACGGCCGAGTTCTTTGAATTGGAGGACCCCAGCGAGCGGCAGGCCCCGCCAGTGAAGTTCTGATCGCAGGGGCGCGGGCCGCGCCGCCGGAGACTGAAGGCGGATGTGGGAAGCGATCGCCAGCAACCAACGGCGTTCACTCTGGCTGGTGGGCCTCATGGGGATCGTGCTGGCCCTGCTCGGGGCGCTGATCGGCCTGACCATCGCCATGACCGCCGGCGCGGGCTGGTCCGATTGGAGCGGCCTGGACGCCTCGCCGCGCGCGGCGGTACCCGGGTCGCGTCCCCTCATGGAGCAGGTGCTTGAAGCGCAGGGGGGCGCGTACTTCGGCATCGCGGCGGCGGTGCTCGTTTGGCTGATTCTGTGGGCGACAGCGGCCGGCGCCGGCGACGGCATTCTGCTGAACACGGCCCAGGCCCGCGAGATTCAGAAGGAAGACTCGCCCCGCCTGTGGAACGTGGTCGAGGAGATGACCATCGCCGCCGGATTGGGCAAGATGCCGCGGGTATTCATCATCGACGATTCGGGGCTCAATGCCTTTGCGGTTGGGTATCGCCGGAACCAGGCCGCCGTCGCGGTGACCGCCGGCCTGCTGAAGCACCTGACCCGCGATGAGCTGCAAGGGGTGATCGCCCACGAAATCGGCCACATCCGCAATCAGGACGTGCGGTTCATGACCCTGGCGGCGGTGATGGTCGGGGCCATTGTCCTGCTGTCGCAGGGCTTCCTGCGGGGCCTGTACTACAGCGGGCGGCGACGATCGTCGTCGCGTGGCGGCGGCGGGGCCCAACTGGTGGTGTTGGCGGTGGCGGTCTTGGTCGCCATTCTGGCACCACTGGCGGCCCGTTTGCTCTACTTCGCCTGCTCACGCCGACGGGAGTTCCTCGCCGACGCCTCGTCGGCCCGCTTCACGCGCTATCCGCCGGGGCTGGCCTCCGCCTTGGAGAAGATCAGCAAACGGGCCGGCGGGGCGCTGGAGGTCAACCCGGTGGTGGCGCCGCTGTACATCGTCAACCCGTTGCAGGCCCGCGCCGCGTTCACTCTCTTCTCGACGCACCCGCGCACCGAGGAACGCGTCCGCATCTTGCGGGGCATGGCCGGCGCGGGGTTCGCGGCGTACGAGGAGGCGTATCGCCAAGTCCGCGGTGGGGCGGAACCCTGCATCGGCGCCACCACGCTGCGCGACGCCGAGGCCGTCGAAGTGCGCGACCCGGCCCCCGAGTCGGACGACCCCGCCGACGCGGTGGCGCGGGCCCAGGAGGTGGGGCGCATTCTCGATCACGTGGTCAGTCTCGTCGTGATTCCCTGTGCCTGCGGCGTGCGGCTCAAACTGCCGCCCGACTTCGGCGCGGACCGGCTGACCTGTCCACGGTGCGGCCGGGGGCATGTCGTGCCCAAGGCGGAGTCGTCGCCGCCCGCCGCTGCCGCGTCGCCCCCCGAACCGCTGCGCTATCGCCGGACGTCCGCCCAGTGGGAGTCGTTCCGATGCACCTGCGGGCACCCGGTCCAGCTCAGCCCCAAGTTCAGTGCCCCTTTCGTTCAATGCCCCAAGTGTCGCCGGCGAATCGCGGTAGAAACCCCCGGAAACGCGGATGAGTCGTGAGCCCACGGCCGTCGGCCGGGCCATTCGATTGACCGGCGCGGGGGTTTCAACGCGGCCCGCCGGCCGCTAGAATGCGGATTCGACGCGGCGCTGTCCGGGTCGCCGTTTACTCCACTCGATCACGGGTTGCAGACATGGACTTTACCTTGCCCGAGGAAATCGCCGCCCTCCGCGACGTAGTGCGGAAGTTCGCGGCGGAGCGCGTCCGTCCCCACGCCCGCCAATGGGACCGCGAGCAAGCGCTGCCCGACGAACTCGTCCGCGAACTGGGCGAACTCGGTCTGATGGGCATCTTGACGCCGGAGGAATACGGCGGCGCCGGCCTGGGCTACCTGGCCAACGCGGTGGTGATGGAGGAGCTGGCCCGGCAGGACGGCGGGGTGGCCCTGCTGGTCGGGGCGCACAACGGCCTGTGCCTGTCGCACCTGAACATGAACGCCAGCGTGGAACAGAAGAAGAAGTACCTGCCGAAGCTGACCGCGGGCGAGTGGGTCGGGGCGTGGGGGCTCAGCGAGCCGGGTTGCGGGTCGGATGCGGCGGCCTTGGCGACGCGGGCGGACAAGGACGGCCACGGTTGGCGGCTGAACGGCCACAAGATGTTCATCACCAACGGCGCCCGGGCCCAGGTCTTCGTGGTCATGGCCCGGACCGATCCGCGGGCCGGGAGCAAGGGTATCTCGGCGTTCATCGTCGAGCGCGGCGACAAGGGTTTCGTCATCGGGGCCAAAGAGGACAAGCTCGGGGTCCGGTCCAGCGACACGGTGCCGCTGGACTTTGACGATTGCCACGTTGGTCCCGAGCGGCTCGTCGGCGAGCCGGGCACGGGCTTCGTGGCCGCGATGCGCGTGCTGGAGCGGGGCCGCGTGGGGATCGGGGCGTTGTCGGTGGGGTTGGCCCGCGGGTGCCTCGAGGAGTCCATCGCCTACGCGAACGAGCGGCAGGCGTTCGGCAAGCCTATCGCCGCCCAGCAGGCCATTCAGTGGAAGCTCGCGGACATGGCCGTCGAGATCGAGACCGCCCGGCTGATGGTCCACGACGCGGCGATGGCCCTGGACCGCGGCGAAGACGCCGCCCTGAAGGCTTCGATGGCCAAGCTGTTCGCCAGCGAGATGGCCACGCGGGCCGGGCTCCAGGCCATTCAGGTGCATGGCGGCTACGGGTACACCAAGGACATGCCGGTCGAGCGGTACATGCGGGACGCGAAGTTGATGGAGATCGGCGAGGGCAGCAGCGAAGTACAGCGGATCGTGATCGCCCGGCAACTGCTGGCCGGGGCGAACCCGTAACGGCGGTCGGACCCCGGTTTGGAAAGGAACGCGGACGTGGATTTTCGACTCAACGAAGACCAGCAGGCGATGCGGGACGCGGTGCGCGACTTCTGCGACAACGAGATCGCCCCCCAGGCCGCCACCCGCGACGAAGAGGGCCGCTTTGAAGAGGGCCTGGTCGAGAAGCTCAGCTCGATGGGGCTGTTCGGCACGTACATTCCCGAGCAGTACGGCGGCGCCGGGCAGGATTGCGTCACGTACGCGATGACCGTCGAGGAGCTGTCGCGGGCCTGCGGGGCGACGGGTATTCTCGTGTCGGCCCATCATTCGCTGGCGGTCGATCCGATCCTCAACTTCGGCACCGAGGAGCAGAAGCAGAAGTACCTGCCGAAGATGGCCAGCGGCGAATGGATCGGCTGCTTTTCGCTGACCGAGCCCGGCAGCGGCAGCGACGCGGGGGCCGCCCGTTGCATGGCGGTCGAAACCGACGACGGCTGGGTCATCAACGGCACCAAGAACTTTGTCACCAACGGCGCCGATGCCCGCGTCACCGTCCTGTTCGCCGTCAGCGACCCGGACAATCCCAAACGCCGCATGTCCGCGTTCATCGTCGAAAAGGGCACGCCCGGCTTCACGCTCGGCAAGCTCGAAAAGAAGGTCGGCATCAAGGCCAGCAGTACGGCGGAGCTGATCTTCGAGGATTGCCGCCTGCCCAAGGACGCCCTGCTGGGCGAGCGCGGCAAGGGGCTGAACATCGCCCTGGCGACGCTCGACGGCGGGCGGATCGGCGTCGCGGCGCAGGCCGTCGGCATCTCCCAGGCCGCCCTCGATTTCAGCCGCGACTACGCCAACACCCGCGTGCAGTTCGACCGCCCCATCGGCACGTTCCAGGCCATTCAGTGGAAGCTCGCCGACATGGCCGTCGCCATCGCCGGCGCCCGCCTGCTCACCTATCGCGCCGCGTGGTTGAAGCAGAACAAGCAGCCCTTCGGCGTCGAGGCCGCAATGGCCAAGCTGTACGCCAGCGAGGTCTCCAACCGCGTGACGGACGCGGCGATTCAGGTCTACGGCGGCTATGGGTACTGCGCGGATTACCCGGCGGAGCGGCTGATGCGCGACGCCCGGATCACGGAGCTCTACGAGGGAACGAGCGAGATTCAGCGGCTGGTGATCGCCCGGAAGCTCACCACCGAGCCACAGTGGGTCACGCGAGGATAGCCACATGCCAGCAACAACCGCGTATTTGGTGGCGGGCAAGCGCAGCCCGATCGGGAAGTACCAGGGGACGCTCTCCAAGCTCAGCGCGATGGAGCTCGGCGCCCAGGTGGCCAAGGCCCTGATCGCCGAGGCCAAGGTCGATCCGGCGGCGATCCACGAGGTCTTCGTCGGTCAGGTGCTGCAAGGCGGCTGCGGGCAGAACCCCGCGCGCCAGGTGGCCCTCGGCGCCGGCCTGCCCCCCACGATCTCGTGTGTCACGGTCAACAAGGTCTGCGGCAGCGGCTTGCAGGCCGTCATGTTCGCCGACCAGGTCATCCGCGCCGGCGACGCCGACGTGGTGCTGGCCGGCGGCATCGAGTCCATGACGCAGGCCCCGTTCGTGATTCGGACGCTGCGCGGCGGCAACAAGTTCGGCCACACCGAATGCGTGGACATGATGCTGTACGACGGGCTCACCAATGTGTATTCCAACGAGTTGATGGGTGAGCTGGCCGAGTACACCGCCGAGAAGGCCGGCATCAGTCGCCAGGAGCAGGATGAGTGGTCCGTCCGCAGCCAGAAGCTGGCGGCGAAGGCGTCGCAGGAGGGCCAGTTCAAGGCCGAGATCGTGCCGATCACGGTGCCGAAAGCCAAGGAGCCCTTCGCCGTCGATGAGACCTTTCGGGCGGACACGACGCTGGAGAGCCTGGCCGGTCTGAAGCCCGCGTTCAAGAAGGATGGGACCGTCACGGCGGGCAACGCGTCGCAGCTATCCGACGGCGCCGCGCTGCTGCTCGTGGCCAGTGAGGCGGGACTGAAGAAGTGCGGGGGCAAGCCGCTGGCGCGGATTGTCGCCCACGCCACCGCCGGCGCGGCCCCGCGCGACCTGTTCTTCACGCCGCCGAAGGCCGCGATGATGGTCTGCGAGAAGGCCGGCTGGAAGCGGGACCAGGTCGATTTGTGGGAGCTGAACGAGGCGTTCGCGTCGCAAACGATCGCCGGAATGCGCGAGCTGGGTCTGAAGGCCGACAGCCCGGTCAACGTGCACGGCGGGGCGATTGCCCTGGGGCACCCGATCGGGGCCAGTGGGGCGCGCGTGCTCGTCACCTTGCTCCACGGTTTGAAGCAGCGTGGCGGGAAGCGCGGCGTGACAGCCGTGTGCCTCGGCGGCGGCAACGCCGTCGCGATGGCGGTCGAAGCCCTGTAGCGGCCGTGTGCAGCGCCGGCCAGGCTGCAAGGCAGAGCCTTGCAGTACGAGCCAGCGGCTGAGAGCCGGTGCCCCAAGAAGGAATGGGGAGCATCGGCGTCTCGCCGGTGAGAGCACGCAAGGCAGAGCTTCGCGCTACCAGACAGCCGTACGACAAGGCTCTGCCTTGTCGCGTCCGGGCACGTGCAAGGCACAGCCTTGCAGTACGAATTGGTGTGCATATTCTGACTGATCTTCTGGAGAATCTGCGGTGAACATTCGGACGGACATCAAGACAGTCGGCGTCATCGGGACGGGCACGATGGGGGCCGGGATCGCACAGGTCTTCGCCCAGGCCGGCCGCACGGCCCTGATGTACGACGCGCTGCCCGGCGCGGTCGACCGGGCCCTCGGCGTCATCAACAAGTCCCTCGACAAGCTGGTCGAGAAGCAGAAACTCCCCGCGGACGCCGCCGCGACCGCCAAGGGGCGCCTCAAACCCGCCGACATGGCGGAGATGGCCCGCGCGGACCTGATCGTGGAGGCGGTCTTCGAGGACGTCCACGCCAAGGCCGCGATCTACAAGGAACTGGCCCGCACGGTCCCGGCGGAGGTCGTGTTCGCGAGCAACACCAGCAGCATCTCGATCAGCCAGCTCGCGGCGCTCAGCGGCCGGCCGGCGCAGTTCATCGGCATGCACTTTTTCAACCCGGTACCGATGATGGCCCTGGTCGAGGTCGTCGTCGGCCTGCAAACCGCCGAGCCGGTGGTCGAGCTGGTGTCGAATCTGTCGAAAGAGCTCGGCAAGACGCCGCTGCGGGTCAAGGACTACCCCGGTTTCGCCTCGAACCGCATCCTGATGCCGCTGATTAACGAGGCGATTGCGTGCTATGCCGACGGGGTGGCCAACGCCGAGACGATCGACGAGGTGATGAAGCTCGGCTGCGCGCACACGATGGGGCCGCTGGCGACGGCGGACCTGATCGGGCTGGACGTGTGCCTGAACATCATGGAAGTGCTGCACCGCGACCTGGGGCTGGACAAGTACGCTCCGGCCCCGCTGCTGCGGACGATGGTGCGGGCCGGGCTGCTCGGCCGCAAGACCGGCAAGGGCTTCTACGACTACTCCAAAGGCAGTGCGGGCGGCGCGCCCGCCGCGAAGAAATAGGTGCGCACATGGCCAACGAGAAATCGCAAACCGAGGTGCAACTCAGCAAGGACGGCGACGTCGCCACCATCCGCTTCGTTTCGGGCGCCGGCGTCAACATCTTCTCCTCGCGCGTCATCGGCACGCTGGGCACCGTGGTCGAGAAGGTCGCGGCCGACCCGCGGGTCCGCTTCGTCGTGTTCCGCGGCGACGGCCGCGTGTTCCTGGCCGGCGCCGACATCAGTGAGATGCAGGCCTTCAACGAGACGCAGGGTCGGGCGTTTGCCACGAACGGCCACAACGTCTTCAACGCCATCGAGGCCCTGCCGCAGGTCACCTTCGCCGCCATGAACGGGCACGCGCTCGGCGGCGGCTGCGAGCTGGCGATGTCGTGCGATTTCCGCCTGCTGGTCGCCAACGGCAAGATCGGGCAGCCGGAGACCTGCCTCGGTTTGATCCCCGGTTGGGGCGGCACACAGCGGCTGCCGAAGTACGTCGGGCTGGGTCACGCCCGGCGGCTGCTGTTCTCCGGCGAAGGCATCTCGGCCGACGAGGCCCTGCGGATCGGCCTGGTGGACGAGGTGGTGCCGAAGGCGGAGGAGCTGGACGCGGCCCTCACGCGGTGGTTCAAGCGGCTGGCCCCCGGCTCGCCGGCGGCCATCCACCGTGTCAAGCGCTCGCTTCTGCTGAAGGACGAGATCGAGGAGTTCGGCAAGTGCTTCAGTTGCTCGGACGCCAAGGAAGGCATGGCGGCGTTCCACGAGAAGCGCAAAGCCAGTTGGGCGTCCTGGGGCGACGGTAAGTAGCGAAAAGGGGTCGGGAGCCTCTTTGGGTTGTCTCCGCCCCGGGTCCGCCAGATCGGCCGGGGCAGGGGAAAAGAGACTCCCGACCCTTCTTGTGATCCGACCCCTTTTTTCGACGCTCGCCGCGGCCTGAACATCGGCCGGGGTGGATTCCGATAGCTAGTCACAGAGGTCCCTCCGACCGCCGCCGGGGCGGGCTGGTGGCCGCGCGCCGGCGGAGCGAAAGGTGCCCATGGGCGACGTTCTGGACCAATCCGAGATAGACGCCCTGCTGGCCGCGGTGGCCGACGAGGCGGAAGCCGAGGAAACCAGCGAGCCGGCGGCGGCGGCGGCCAAGCCGGTCGAACCGACCCCGGTGTACACCCGGCACGACGTCAGCACCTACGATTTCAAGCGTCCCGAGCGGGTCAGCAAGGACCACATCCGGGCGCTGGGGTCGATCCACGACGGCTTCGCGCGCAATTTCGGCGCGACGCTTTCCGGCTTCCTGCGGACGATCATCGACGTGCGGGTGGTCGGGGTCGAACAGCTGACTTACAGCGAGTTCATCCATTCGCTGCCCAACCCCACCTGTTTCGTGATCGTGCAGGCCCCCCCGCTCGAAGGCCAGATGTGCATGGAGATCAGCCCGCTGATCGTCTACCCCATCATTGACCGCCTCCTGGGCGGCAGCAGCGCGGACATGTTCATCCCGCAGCGGCCGCTGACGGCGATCGAGTGGCGGCTGATGCGCCGGCTCATCAACAAAGCCCTCGAGCACCTGTCCGAAGTCTGGAAGAACCTGGTCGACGCCAAGTTCGACATCGTCGAGACCGAGAGCAACCCGCAACTGGTCCACATCGTCGCCCCCACCGAAGTCGTGGTCTACATCACCTTCGAGATCAAGATGGGGCAGTGCGCGGGCACGATGAGCATCTGCATCCCCTTCAACACCATCGAATCCGTGCTCAGCAAGCTGACCACGCAATCCTGGTTCGGCTACCGCCGCAAGGGCGCCACCGAGGCGATCCGCACGCGCATTGTGCGCAACCTGCGCAAGTCGAAAGTGGGGCTGACCGTCTACCTGGGGCGGGCGCAAATCCGGCTCAGCGAGCTGCGGACGCTGCGGCCCGGGGACATCATCCAACTGGAGAAGGGCGCCAAGCAGGACCTGATCGTGCAGATCGAGGGGCGCAACAAGTACGCGGGCGTCCCCGGCCAGCTCCGCGGTCGCCGGGCCATCCGCCTCACCCGCCGCGCCGAAATCGACGAGGCCATCTAGATCACCGTGGGCGAACGTACGTCCCGGGAGGGCGAGGCTGTCTCCTGCGGCGACCCTGCCGGCCTGCCGAGCCGCGGCTCGCCCGGAAGCTCGCCCTCCCGGCGGACGTCTTATGATCCTGAATGCCCATCCAGACCCGGATCCGGCGAGGGCGGCGCGGCTTTCGCGCGCCGCGGTCCGCCAGCACGATCAATACTGCTTCCGCTGCCGCGCCGGCGGAATCCCAAGCTGCGCCCGATACTTGGCCACCGTCCGCCGCTTGATCTCGACCCCGGCGCCTTGCAGCCGTTCGACGATCTCGTCGTCGCTCAGCGGCTGCGCCTTGTCCTCCGCCGCGATGATCTCGCGCACCTTGTCACGAATGCTGGCCCAGCTCAGCGCTTCGCCCGTCTCCGTCTCTGCTCCCCCGGTGAAGAAACGCCGCAGCGGGTAGATTCCCCGCGGCGTCTGCATGTACTTCTCGTCCACCGTCCGACTGATGGTGGACGGGTCGCAGCCGAACCGCGCGGCCAGGTCGCTCATGCGCAGGACCTTGAGGTGCTGCTCGCCGTGGTCCAGGAAGTCCCGCTGTGCTTCCACCACGGCCTTGGCCACGTCGAGCAGGCGTTCGCGGCGGTAGCGCACCGCGTCGATCAGCGTGTTGGCCGCCTCGATCTTCTGCTTGACGAACTCGCGCGTGGCCTTGTCGCTCCGGGAGCGCTCCAGCAACTCCCGAAACTCCGGCGAGATCCGCAGCTCCCGCAGGTTGCCCCGCGTCAGCCGCACCTCGTACCGGTCGTCCGCTTCGTTGTACTCCACCAGCACGTCGGGGACGATCGGCGGCAACCGCCTTTCGACCACCTCGGCGCCGGGATGCAGGGAGAGTTGCCCGATCACTTCCAGCGCCGTCTTCACCTCCTCCACGTCAACGTGGAGGGCCCGCGCGATCGCCGGCAAGCGGTTCTTCTGAAGGTCCTCGAAATGCTCGCGAACGATCCGACACTCCAACTCGTTGTTCCCCGGCAGCGCCGCCAACTGGAGCAGCAGGCACTCTTGCACGGAACGTGCGGCGATGCCCGGCGGATCCAGGGTCTGGACCAACGCCAGAGCGGCCTCCTTCTCCTCCGCGGTCGCGGGCGGCGTCAGCTCGACTACCACCCCGTCCAATGCCGTCGGCAGACGGCCGGCTTCATCCAGGTGGTCGATGAGGGCCAGTCCGATTTGGCGGGTGCGGGCGTCCACGTCGAGCAGGCTCCATTGCTGCTGGAGGTACTCCTGCAAGCCCATCGGGCGGGCCGCCGTGTTGGCCATCGCCTCCAGCTTGCCGTCGGCTTCTTCCAGCCCGCGGGCCCGCGACTTGGTTCCGCGGTACTCTGCGTCGTCCTCGATCCAGTCGTACTCGCGAACCAGGTTGTCCAGGCGTTCAAAGTCCTCCGGCCCACTTTCGACGACGAGAGTCTGCTCACCCTCCGGCCGCTCGTCGTCCGCGGCGGCTTCCGGGGCGGTGTCCGGGGCCTCGTCGCCGGGCATCAATTCCAACGCGGGGTTGCCGTCCAGCTCCTGCGTGATCCGAGACTCCAGCGCCAGCGTGTTAAGCTGGAGAATGTCCATGGCCTGGATGAGCTGCGGCGTAAGCCGCTGCTGCTGCTGAAGGAGCTGACGGGGGATCTGGGCGAGGATCTGGGACACGGCCTCAACCACCCGCTCGGGTCGGTGCTGGGCGACGGAGGTCGCCCGCCCCGGTTCCGCGCGCTGCGCCGCCGCAGCCCGAGCTGCGGGCGAGCCGCCGGCCAGCAAAACTCATGCCACATCTTGAGAATACGGCCCGTCCGACATCAAGTCAAAGGAGACTCGTGTCGGCGGGCCCCGCGCCCGCAGGCTGCGGTCACGAGCGGCTCCCCCCCACGGTGCGGCCAGGGGCCTTGCCACGAGGCGGCCGATGACGCGGATCCCGCTGGTCGATCAGGTTCCAATCAATGCCCTGAGCGCGGATTATCGTTGACCTCGTGGGTGTTTTCCGGGATAATCAGGCCGATAAGCGGCTCCGATGCTCGCGGCCGCTTGCAGAGGTCGGGTTCAAGTGCCGGGGGCGTGCTCTGTTCGGGGCGCCCCCAAGGACGGCGTCGTGTGCCGTAGGCACACCGAGCATTTCGTTTCTTGCTCGAATGTGTCTGGTTCGTGTGGATCGGGAGAGGAGCATGCCATTTGGGCGCCCAGGTGCAGCTTGCGTAGCGCGCCGGGCCGGCGTGGCGCGCGAGCGCACCCGGCAGGGGCCGTCTTCTCCCCGTGGGTTCGTGGATTAGCCCGGGCGTGGGAGCGAAGCGACGAGTCGCTTTCGCGGCGGGTTGGTGTCCGGTGTGTGCCGGCGGGCTGGGATGGGATCAGTCGGAGTGGCTCGTCGTGAACTGGTTTTGTAAGGAGGATCAGCGATGAAGAAGGCCGTTCTAGTGTGTATGGTCCTGCTGGCCGCCAGTGCGGTGCTGGCCCAGACGGACCGCGTGGTCACGCCCATCCCGGCGGAACCGACGGTGCGCACCGCCGCCGTCGAACCGCTCCGCGCCGCCAAGCTCGAGGCCCCCGACGGCGAAACCGGCCTGTTCGGGTACAGCGAGATGGACTTCGCCGGCGACGGCGGCGCCAAGTGTCCGCAGAACTCGCTCATTGTCGGGCAGGACAGCGGCACAAGCGGTGGCACGTATTTCTTCGCCGACCTGGGCTATTGCGACCCCGCCAACCCGGCCCGCTGCAAGCGGAACACCGCCGAGAGCTTCCCGCCGAAGATTGCCAGCGACCCGTCGATCACGCAGCCGATTCGTTGCATCAGTTGGTACGGGTCGTACATCACCGGCGACAACAACGGTTGCGTCAAGCCGGCGCACAGTTTCCGCATCCGCTTCTACAACGACAGCGGCGCGCCCAACTACCAGCCCGTTATCAGTTCGTACGTGGCCAGCTTCGACGTCATCGCCAACGCCCGCGTGGTCGACACGATCACGTGGTCGGGCGGCGGTGCCAGCCTGAAGTACCTGTTCTGGGTCGTCCTGCCGAGCCCCGTCAACATGGGCCGCGGGCACTTCGCCATCACCAGCAACCCCCCCACCACCAACTGCTACCACCTGCTGGGCCACTCGACCGACGGCGGCGACTCTCGCGTGTGGCGTTGGTACGAGACCGACAACGTCCTCGAGCTCCGCACCCAGAACGACATCGCCTATTGCCTCGGTCGCTACATCCCCGGCTCGTGCTGCAACGACTGGACGGGCAACTGCGACCCGAACTCGGACGACTTCTCGTGCT
>CAYWYJ010000037.1:0-30601 GCA_964462635.1 uncultured Planctomycetales bacterium | reverse complement strand
CGCCCTCCCGTCCGGTGCCGCGCGCCCGTGAATGTCTCTATGGCGCGCAAATGGCCCTGGCAACGGGCCTACTGGCGGCTTCCCTGACCGGCTGCGGCCTGCTGACGCTCCCGGTCGAGCTACCGGCCATCCTGGACCATGTGCTGGCGAACCTCAGCACCTTCCAGGTGTCCAACACATGGCCGCTGGCGGAGGCGACGCCCGGCACGGTCGGCGATCCCCTCGGCAACCTGGACGGCTGCTGGGCGGTGTACTACGTCATCGGACCGCCGGCCGGCGCCGAAGTCGAGTTGGGCGAGGTGCTGCAATTCGATGCCGACGCCGGCACCTTGACCCGGACGGTGCTCCATCGCTACGGCGTGTTCGGCGAAGTGACCGTCCAGCGCGGCCCGTACACCCTGGTCGGGGAAGACCGCTTCACGTTCAGCGTGCGGAAGGTCGAAGCCAACATGGCAGGCCGGCTCGTGGACGTCACCGCCAAGTACGACACGCTGCCCGAGTACACCGTCGCGGCCACGCGGAGCGGCGATTACCTGAAGACGCGGTTCGAGATGCCCACCGGCGATCCCCGCACGCCCGCCGGCTTCCTGGATGATACGGACACGGTGCATCGGCGCTTCGATTGTCCGGCGGAGTAGCCGCACGGTCATGCTTCACGCCCTGCCCAAGCGCGCTCTGTTTCGGTTCGAGTTGCCCGTCTACTACGTCGCCCGCCCCCCGCCGGTCGACGGCGACGTGAGCAAATGGGCGTCCAGGTACCTCGTGCCGCCGCTCGTGCGGATCGAGGGGGAGGAACCGGCGGCGGACGTGTACTGGGCGTGGAACGAAGACGGCTTCCATGCCGCGTTCGACGTGCCCAACCGCACCAGCCCGCCGCGGTGCGACGCGCAGCGGTGGTGGAAGGGGGACGGGGTGCGGCTGTGCCTGGACACGCGCGACGCGCGCGACATCAAGCGGGCCACGCGCTTCTGTCACTTCTTCTACGCCTTGCCGCTGAAGGGCGGCGCCGACGGCAAGGCGGCCCTGGTGGGCACCCACCGCATGAGCCGGGCCAAGGAGCCGCCGCCCGCGATCGACGTTTCCAGGATCAAGGTGGCGTCGCTCGTGGAGCGCACGCGCTACGGACTCGAATTGGCGATCCCCGCCGCGTGCCTGCACGGGTGGGGCCCGGTTGAGCACCCGCGCCTCGGCGTGTTCTACAAGATCAAGGACGCGCAACTCGGCAGCCAGCACCTGTCGACCGACGATGACCTGGGCTGGAACGTTGATCCAAGCACGTGGGCCACCGGCGTGCTGGTCAGGTAGCCGGGGCGAAGGGCCAAGTGCAAAGTGGCAAGTGACAAGTGGCCGGTGGCAGGTGACAGGTGAGAGGGGGCCGGTGCGCCGCGGTCGGCCTTTGACTCCCCTCCCTCTCAGCGCGGCCTCCGGCCACAACCAAATGTAGCGGCTCGCCACAGCGAGCCGCTACGGACTGTGCTGTCGGCCCGCCCCCCGAGAACCGGACCAATCGTCGTGCCGGTTTTCGCCCCCGATGCGCTGGCGGCCGGCGGGTTCCGGCGGGCCACGACCGCTACGGTACGCGCAACGCGCGCTTCAGGATCTTCCCCGTCGGGCCGCGCGGGAGTTCAGCCGCAATGATAATCTGACGCGGAACCTTGTACGCGGCCAGCCGTCGACGACAGAAGCCGCGCAGGTCGGATTCACTCGGTGCGGACCCGCCGGCGGCGGGTATCACGAACGCCACCGGCACCTCGCCGCGCACATCGTCATGGGTCCCGATGACCGCCGCCTCCGCGACGGCCGGGTGCTCCATCAGGGCGGATTCGATCTCGAATGGGAACACGTTTTCGCCGCCGACGATCATCATGTCCTTGGCGCGGCCGGTGATGGTGACGAAGCCGTCGGCGTCGAGCCGGCCGACGTCGCCGGTGTATAGCGCGCCGTTGCGAATCACGCCGGCGGTCGCTTCCGGCTTGTTCAAATACCCCTGCATGACGCAGTGTCCGCGAACGACGAGTTCGCCGTCCTGCCCCGGCGGCAGCGGCCGGCCGTCGGCGTCCACGGGAGTCACGGTGATCCCCGGCAGCGGTCGGCCGACCGTGCCGGCGCGATGGGCTTGCGGCGTATTCAGCGTCACCACCGGCGACGCCTCGGTCAGGCCGTAGCCTTCATAGATCGTCTTGCCGAAGCGGCGCTCGAAAACCTCGGCCACCTTGGGCGGCAGCGGCTCGCCGCCGCTGACCGGGTGCGTGAGCGACGCGAACGCCTCGGGGCCGACGTCCTTCATCGCGGCCAGGGCCCCGAACATGCTGGCGATGGTGATGAACACCGAGACGCGCTGCTCGGCGATCAGGTTGACGACCGTCGCGGGGCTGAAGCGCGGCAGATAGTGGACCGTCGCGCCCATCAGCAGTGGGACCAGTGTGTTCGTCGTGAAGCCGAAGGCGTGGAACTGCGGCAGCAGGCTGAGAAACACCTGGTCCGGCGACAGCTCGGCGGCGGCGATGCACGCCGACACGTTCTGCGCCAGATTGTCGAAACTCAGGCACGCCCCCTTCGGTTCGCCGGTGGTGCCGGAGGTGTAGATGACGACGCCGGTGTCCTGCGGCGACGCGGCTGGGGCGGGGCGACCGCCCGGCACCAGCGTTTGCGCGTTCAGCGGTAGGACGCTTAGCCCCGTCGCCTCGGCCGCCGGCGCGAACCGGTCGATCGCCAGCAACAGCTCCAGCTCGGCGTCGCGGAGGATGTGCGCCAGCTCGCCCGGTGCCAGCAGGAAATTCAACGGAACGGGAACCTTGCCGGCGTACCAGCAGCCAAAGGTCGCGGCGGCGCAGGCGGTCGAGCTTGGGGCGAGAATCCCGACGCGCGGCCGGTCCGTCCGGCCCGCGATCCGGCCGGCCAGCCCACAGGCGACCGCGCGCAGGGCCGCGTAGCTCAGCGACAGACTCTGGTCGCAGGCCGCCGGGTGATTCGGCCGCTCGTTGCACGTCGACTCAAACGTATCAAGGAGTGTTGGCATGATCGACCCTTCCACGCCCCGCCCGACTCGTTTCGGGAGTTCCGCGCGCAAGCGAGTGGGATGGTATACTGCCGCCCGCGTGAGGCACAGCAGATAACGGAGGCATCGGCCGCGGGGCCGTAAGCGCTGTCACGGGGTTCGTTCATGCTGGACGACGCGAAGATTCAGGAAGCGGTTACGGCGGTGCTGGACGCCGCGCCAGCGGGGTCTGCTGTCATTGTCTTCGGGTCGTATGCGCGCGGCCAGGCCCGCCCCGACAGCGACTTGGACTTGCTCGTCATTGAACCGCAAGTGAAGGCCCGCCGACAGGAAATGGTGCGGCTGGCCGACGTCCTGCGGGGCCTGGGCATCTCGGCGGACGTGGTGGTCGTGAGCCGCAAGACCTTCGCCGAATGGAAGAGCACGCCGGGCACGATCGTCTACGAGGCGGCCCGGGAAGGACGGGTGTTCGGTGAAGTGGCGTGAACATGCCGAGCTGCTGCTGCGCAAGGCGGGGCAGGATGAATACCTGCTGGACCGCAAGTTGGATGATCCGGCCGCCCCCACGGAAGCATTTGGATTCCACGCCCAGCAAGCGGCCGAGAAGATGTTGAAGGCCGCGCTCGCGCTCCACGAGATCGCCTACCCCCACACGCACCGTCTGGCGGACCTGCTCGATGCCCTTCGTACCGCGGGGGTCGCAATCCCCCCGGGCTTTGAACGGCTTCGGGACCTCACGCCGTTCGCCGTGGAGTTACGGTACGACCCGCTGCCGGAAGAGCCTGAGGACTCTCTGGACAAGGGCGCCACGCGAAATGCCGTCCGCGCCTTGCGGGGGTGGGTCGAGGGTCTGATGTGCGCGGGGGCCTGAGTCTGGACGTTTCTTCTTCAACCTTGTCAGGACGAACACGCCGACGGCTGTTTACAGCCCCTCGAACATCGCGTCCACGAACGCCTGCGGGTCGAACGGGGCGATGGCCTCGATGGTCTCGCCCAGGCCGACGAACTTGACGGGGATGTCGAGCTGGTCGCGGATGCCGACGACGATGCCGCCCTTGGCCGAGCCGTCCAGCTTGGCCAGGAAGAGCCCGGTCACGTTCACCGCCTGCGAGAAGATCTTGGCCTGGTTGATTGCGTTCTGCCCGATGGTGGCGTCGAGCACGAGCAGCACCTCGTGCGGCGCGTCGGGGATGCGTTTCTGCACCACGCGCTGAATCTTGCTCAGCTCCCGCATCAGGTGTTCCTGCGTGTGCAGCCGCCCCGCCGTGTCCACGACCAGCACGTCCACCTTGCGGGCGACGGCGGCCTCGCAGGCGTCGAAGGCGACGGCCGCCGGGTCGCTGTTGGGCTGGTGCTTGACGATGTCCACCCCCGCCCGCTTGGCCCAGATCACAAGCTGGTCGATGGCGGCGGCGCGGAACGTATCGCACGCTCCCAGCAGGACCGACTTGCCCTGCTGCCGAAGGTGCCACGCGAGCTTGGCCACGCTCGTCGTCTTGCCCGATCCGTTGATGCCGACGACGAAGATGACCGTGGGCGGGGCGGCGGCGAAGCGGAGTGCCCGGTCGGCGTCGCTCCAGGTCTCCGCGATGCGCTTCTTCAGAAACGGCAGGATTTCCTGTGCCTCGCGGACCTGGCCGCCCTTCCACGCGCGGCGGACTTCCTCGACGAGGCTGGTGACCGCCGCCGGCCCCATGTCGCCGGCGAGCATGGCGTCCGTGAGCTGGTCGAGCAGCTCGTCGTCGATCGCCCGGCCGACCGGCAGCAAACTGCGCAGCCCCGAGACGATCTTCTCGTGCGTCTTCTTCAATCCCCGGCGAAAAACGTCAAACAGACCCATCGTACTTCTCTCACTCCGTGGCGTCCGGTTCAGGAGCCGAGCCGCGCGGCCGAGCGTCGTCCGCCGACCGACCGGCCTGCCGGTCCAACTCCCGGCGCAGACCATCCAGCACGCCGTTCACAAACCCCGGTGACTCGTGGCCGCCGAAGCGACGGGCCAGCTCCACGGCCTCGTTGATGGCGACGGCGGGCGGCGTCTCCGGGCACTCCAGTAGTTCGTACAAGCCCAACCGCAGGATGGTGCGGTCCACGGGTTGCATACGTTCGACGGACCAGCCCGCGACGTGGGCCCGCAGTAACTCATCGGCCCGCCCGCGGTGACGCCAGGCCTCCAGCGTCAGTTGCCGGGCGAACGCCAGCAGCTTCGGTCCCGGCGGCCGCTTCCAACCCAGGTCCGCCTGGTTCACCGTGTCGGCCAGGAACGTGTCAAGCTGCCCGGCGAACGAATCGCCCAGCGCGTCGAACAGGCACAACGCCTGAAGCGCCAGGACGCGGGCCTGCGACCGTTCACGCACCGGCATCGTCGGAACCACACCCGTTCGCCGTCCGTCGCCACTCGCCCTGTAGCGTCCGCCCCCTGTAGCGGACGTGGGACCTTGAAGCGGTGTCAGCACGCCACGTCGGCCACAGGGGGCCGACGATCCGTCGCGACGGACTACTACGGCGGGGGAATGACCGTCAGCAGGTTGGCCATCTCGATCGCCGCCCGGGCCGCGTCCGCCCCCTTGTTTCCCGTCTTCGCCCCCGCTCGGTCGATCGCCTGTTCCAGCGAGTCCGCCGTCACCACCCCGAACGTCACCGGCACGCCCGTACCGAGAGAGACCTGCGCGATACCCTTGGCGACCTCGGCCGCGACATACTCGAAGTGCGGCGTCTGCCCGCGGATGACGCAGCCGAGGCAGATAACGGCGGCGTAACGGCCGCTGCGCGCCAGCGCTTGCGCCGCGAGCGGAATCTCCCACGAGCCGGGCACCCACACTTGTGTGATGCGGGCGGCGTCCGCCCCGTGGCGCGTCAACTCGTCCAAGGCCCCGCTCAGCAGCCGTCCCGTAATGAACTCGTTGAATCGGGCCACGACCACCGCGAACCGATGCGGCGTGGCGTCGAGCTTGGCGGAAATCACTTCGTTCATGCGCGTGGTCCGTACACGGGCTTGCCGCGGTGCCGCCGACGGCTTGCCAGCAGGACCGCAGTCTCGACGCGACAGTCTATCGCTGGCGGGGTGAGTGGGCAAACCGCCCCGGCGCCCACTCCCGCCGTCGAGGTTATCATGAGCGCCCAGAGAGGCCGGCCACATGGATCGCATCACTTCCACATGCTGGACGCGGCGGCGACGCTGGTGGACCGCGGGCGGGTTGACCGCGCTGGTGCTCGCGGCGGCGGTGGCCGTGGAGTATCAGCGTATCGGTCGGCACGACCGCGAGGCACTTGTCCTCTTGCGGTCGCCGCAGGACGAGGCGCGCAAACTCGGCGCCTGGCTCGTGGCCCGGGAGCACGCCCCGGCCGCCCTTCAGTACGTCGCCGACGCGCTGGACGCACAGAGCGAGACCGACGCCGCTGTGCGCGAGAGCTTCGTGTATGCCCTGGGCCGGGCGGGCGATCCACGCTTCACCGAGCACGTCGCCCGCGTGGTCCGGCAGGACCCGGACGCGTATGTGCGGCAAGCGGGGTGGGTGGCGGCGGCCCGCCTGGATGCGCCCCGGTTCCGCGCGCTGGCCGCTGAGACTCCGCCGCGGCCCGACCCGTGGGACCAACTGGGGCGGGCGTGCGCGTGGCTGGAGCTCGGCGACCTGCGCGGGGTGGACACCCTGCTCGATGCGGCGGTGGCGGATGACGAGCAGCAGCGGCGCGTCGCCGCCCTGGCGTTGTATCGCGGGGTGGCCCCGCTCCTGGAGGCGGCCGGCCGCTGGCCCATCCAATACGTGGTCCACGAAGGTCAACCGTGGCCGGCGGAGGTCGTGGCGGAGGTCCGGCGCCGGGCCGCCGAGCTGGACCTGACCGCCCTGGCCGCCGACACCCGCCGGCATGTGGCGAAGGCTGCGCTCGTTCGGCGGAACGTCTGGCGGCTGCACCACACACGGGACCGCCTCGCGGCGTACCTTTTCCGCCGCTGACCAAGCCGCGGTGGCGGCGGCCGGCAGCATGGCTATAATCTCTGATCCGCGCGGATGACAGCCGCGACGGGGCGGCGACGCGGGTCCTCGGTGGCGACCCGGCGGCGGGGCGACCTCGAGCGTTTCACGATGGCCCGTCCGCGCACGCGGCACGGGAGCAACCCACAAAGCGAAGGTGCGAACATGCCTCTTTCCGAAGCCATGAACAAGAAGTTGAACGCCCAGATCACCCACGAGTTCACCGCGTCGCAGATCTACCTGTCGATGGCGTGCATGTTCGAGGGGATGGGCCTGAAGAACTTGGCCCGCCGTTTCCGCGAGCAGACGGAGGAAGAGCGCGGCCACGCCCTCAAAATCCTCGACTATGTGGCCGAGGCCGAAGGCCAGGTGCGGCTGCACGCGATCCCCGAGCCGCCGGCGGAGTGGCCGACGGTCGTTGATGCGATCGCGGCGGCGCTGGCCCACGAGCGCAAGGTGACCGGGCAGATCAACGAACTGGTCGCCCTGGCCGACCAGGAGAAGGACTACGCGACGCGGAGCTTCCTCAACTGGTTCGTTGACGAGCAGGTCGAGGAGGTGGACTCGATGGTCTCCCTGCTCCAGGCGGCGAAGCTCGCCGGCGACCGGCTGCTGCAACTCGAGGCGTTCATCGCGCACTCGGCGAGCAAGTAACGCGCACTCCCCCCCGGCCCCCCTCCCTCTGCGGGAGGGGTTGGGGGAGGGGCGGCACGCCGCGGTACCCGTAGCGACGTGCGGTCCGGACCCCTCCGCGCCCGCCCGTCGCCACGTTCGCGGGCCGGCGGTAGAATCCGCGACGCCGGCGGCCCGTAGCGCTGCGGTCGCCGCGGGCTTGGCCGAACCGTCGGAGTGCGACAGATCATGAAGCGAGCCAAGATCACCGTCATCGGAGCAGGGAACGTCGGGGCGACCTGTGCCCACTGGGCCGCCGCCAAGGAGCTCGGCGACATTGTGCTCGTCGACATCGTGGAGGGCATGCCGCAGGGCAAAGCGCTCGACCTGACGCAGGCCGCCCCGGTGGAGGGCTACGACGTCAAGCTCACCGGCACCAACGACTACGACGCGACGGCCGCCAGCGACCTGGTCATCATCACCTCCGGCCTGCCGCGCAAGCCGGGCATGAGCCGCGACCAGCTCCTGGAAACGAACGTCAAGATCGTGGCCGAGGTGACCGCGCGGGCCGTCGAGAAGAGCCCCAAGGCCATTCTCATCGTCGTGTCCAACCCGCTCGACGCCATGGTCTACACGGCGCACCAGGTCTCCGGCTTCCCCACGCAGCGCGTCATCGGCCAGGCCGGTGTGTTGGACACCGCCCGCTACCGGGCGTTCATCGCCGCCGAGGTCGGGTGCAGCGTCGAGGATGTCCACGCGATGCTTCTGGGCGGGCACGGCGACGACATGGTCCCGCTGCCGCGCTACACCACGGTCGCCGGCATCCCCGTCACGCAACTGATCGCACCGGGCAAGCTGGACGCGATTGTCACGCGGACGCGCAACGGCGGCGCCGAGATCGTCAACCTGCTCAAAACCGGCAGCGCTTACTACGCGCCCGCCGCCGCCACGATTGCGATGGCCGAGTCGATCCTCCGCGACAAGCGGCGGGTGCTGCCGTGCGCGGCGTACTGCGACAAGGAATACAAGGTCGGCGGGTACTTCGTCGGGGTGCCGTGTATCCTGGGGCGGCACGGCGTGGAGAAGGTGATCGAGCTGGAGCTGGACGCCCGCGAAAAGGAGATGCTCGCGGCCAGCGTCGAGCACGTCAAAGAGCTGTGTGAAGCGACGAAGAAGTACTTGCCCTCGTAGCGCTCGACTGCGAGCGCGGGGTGTGTCATGGGCCGATTCACGTTGGGGACGGTGCTGTTGCTCGTAGGGTCATCGTTCGTTGCCCCGGCGCGGGCCCAACAGGGGCACGAAGGGGTGGCGACCGCACCCGCGTCCACGCATCCCGCCGCCGCCGCGCCGGTTGTCCGCTGCCCCGTCACCGGGCGCCCGGTGGATCGCTCGTGCGTCACCCGTTTCCGCAACCGCTGGGTGTACTTCGCGGACCAGGCGGCGTTGCGGAAGTTCCTGGAAGACCCGTACGAATACGCTGAGGGGGTGCGCACGCAGTGGGACGTGGACAAGCCCCTGCGCGTGCAGGTGCGCTGTCCCGTCACCGGGCAGGTACCGCGGAGCACGATCTACGTGGGGGTCGGCGAGGACGCCATCTACTTCGCCACGGAGGCGGCCCGCGACCAGTGGCAGGCCGATCCCGCCGCCGGGCGGGAAAAGCTCGATTCGTGCTACACGTTTCAGACCGGCTGTGCGACGTGCGGCATGACGATCAACCCCGGTGTCAGCCGCACGGTGGACGGCCGCACGATCTACTTCTGCTGCGAGGGCTGCCCCGCGGAGTTTGACCGTGACCTGCAACCACACCTGCGTCGCATCGACGAGCAGGTACGGGCCAACGAGGCCGCCTGGAGGCAACGCCGCTCGCCCCCCACACCGTCCGCGACCGAGCCGCCGGCGGCCCACCCCACCACACAGCCCCAACGCTCGTAGTTCCGTCCGGCGCGGCCGGGCTGGAGCCCCGCCCTCCCCCGGGGCGCCGGCCGATGCGGTTGCTCAGGGGGCCGGCGGTGTGTCCGGCGGCCTCCCCTGCGCGACGCGCGCGGCGCGCAGCAGGTCGGCGAACTTGTCGGCCCACGTCGGCCCGCCGAGACCGGGTTGCCAGATGCGCTCCTGCGTGATCGCCGTTTCGACGTCCGCGGCCCGCCCCTCCTTCAGCAGCAGCGCCAGCCAATGGTAGCGCGCCTCCCAGTATCGCTGGGGAGCCTGGCGGCGGAGGCCCGGGTCGGCCAGAAGCCGGGCCCACGCCTCCACGGCTTTCTCGAGCGCGGCTTTCGAGTCGTCCGTCTCCGTTTGTGCGGAGAGGATGAGGGCGTGCAGGTGCCGGTAGTCGCCCTGGCGCGGGTTCCGTTCCAGAAGCTCAGCGGTTACGCGCTCCGCCGCCGCGAGTTGCCCCGCGTGATAGAGCATCCGCGCCCGGCCGGCGCGGACGGACTCCAGGGCGTGGGCGCGGCCGGCCTCCGCCTGCGTCCACTTCTCCAACTCCTCGAACGTGACGAGGGCATCCGCGGCCAAGGTACGGGCCGCGTCCGCTTGCCCGCTGTCCAGCAGGTGCTGCACCTCCTGCTGCATTCCGGCGGCCAGCCCCGCGAGCGTCGGGCCGATCTGCTCAGGCGGGGCGGCATCCAGAAACCGCGACAGCATCCGTGACGCTTCCTCGAACTGCCGCAGGGCGCGATGCGCCCGGATGCGGACGGCGAGCACGCGGCCCACCAGGCCGCTGCCGGAATAACGCGACTCGAAGGACTCGACGGCGGCCAGCGCGGCCCGCGGATCATCCAAGCTCGACGACCCGAGCAGTTCGGCCGCGGCCACGTCCGCCTCCGCCGCCCACTTCAGCGTGTCGGCGCCGCGCGGGCTGCCGGCGGCCCGCTGCCGGGCCTCGTCGGCGTAGCGGGTCAACGCCTCGGCCGCCCGGCGCAGCCGCCCCCGCCGCGCGTCGTCCGGGGCACCCGTGGCCACCTCGGCCGCGCGCGCCAGACACAGCGCCCGGCGAAACTGGGCCTCTTCCCAGTGCGGCGAGCCGGCGGGAAGCGTGCCGAATGCCTCGGCGGCTTCATCGAAACGCCCCGCGCGCTGGAGGGCCGCGGGTAGCAGCCAAGCGGCCTCGTCCCGCTTGGGATGATCGGCGAAGTTCTCCAGCAGGTTCCGCAGGGCCAGGGCCAGACAGCGGTAATCCGCCGGATCACCGCTCACTTCGGCCACCCGACCCCACAACGCGTAGGCAAAGGTGGCCGCCTGGGGCGCTTGCGGGTGACTGCGATAATCGGCGGCCAGTTTCGAGAACGTCTCGGCGGCGGCCCGCTCCTGGTCCAATAGGTAGCGGCACCGGCCCAACTCGAAGAGCACGTCGCCGGCCAACTCCGCGTCCGGCGCCCCCTTGGCCGCCGCTTCCAGACGCGGCAGCGCCTCGCCGTACTGCTTACGTTCAATCAGGACCGCGGCGGAGTACAGCAGTTCGACGGGGGTGAGTTCCGCGATCGGCGTGCGCGCGTCCACGCTGGTGCCCACATACTGGCGGACCAGTGCCGGCCACGGTCCGCCGCGCTGCGCCAGACGCTGGAACTTCGACAAGCCCGTGTCGCGCAGGCGTCGCACCTGGGCCGCCGCGTTCGCGTCGGCGGCGCCGCGGCCGACGGCGGCACGCAGGGCCTCGCTCTGGACCAGGTAGCTGTTGGCGAACCAGAGCTGGGCCAGATTGATGTAGAAGCGGCTGGGTTCTTCGTCCGGGGGCAAATGGTCCGGGTCCTTCTCGACCAACGGCTTGAGCGTCGTGCGGGCTTCGTCGAAGCGGTTCGCGCGAATCTGCGTCCGCGCCAGTTCGTAGCGCACCTGGGCCTCGACCGCCGACGGCACGCCGCCGTCCAGCGCGTAGCCGAAGCTCTTCTCGGCCTCGTCGTAGCGGCCCAGTTCCCGCTGGACCATGCCGCGGCCGAGGTGGCTGTAGGCCCGCGTCAGTCCCAATGGGCCGCCGTCGATGACCGTCTGAAACCGGCGCTCGGCCGTCGCCAGCCGCTCCTGCCGCGCCGTCGTGTCCTTGTCCTCCAGGACCCCGAGGTGGTAGCCGGCCCAGCCGGCGTGCAGCGTCGCGTCCAGCCGGCATTGCAGCAGCGTGTCGTACAGCCCGGTCGCCAGAAGCTCTTCCTCCTGACGGTCCAGGTGACGAAACAGCTCTTCCGTCTCGGCCAGCCCCGCCGTGGACTGCTCCCGCGCGACCTCGAGCAGTCGCGTCAGCTCCGCCCGGTCGCCGCGCCGGCCGGCCCAAATCTCCCACTCGTCGAGCAGGGGGGCCGCTTCAGCGGTCAGCACCATTCCGGCATATTCCACGCGCGCCGCCGCCCGGCGGACGACGTCGGCAAGCTCGCCGCGGCGCGCCGGCGTTTCCAGCAAAGCCAGCCACTTGCGGTAGTGCTGATGGGCCGCCGCGTAGGCCGCCCGCCGGTCTTCCGGCCGCGTGGCTTGCCGGCCACGGTTGGCGTGGGCTTGGGCCAGCAGGTGTTGTGCTTCGGGGCCCTGGTCGTTGGCGAGCCGGGCCGCGAGCGCCTCGGTGCGCCCTTCGCGCACGAGGATTTCAAGTTCCGTCGGGGGCCCTGAGGTCGGTTGCTGGCCGAGTACGGAGGCCGTCAGCGCCAGCCCCGGCAGGAGGACCAGCGACCAGCTTGCACGATGTCGGCGGAGCACAAGCGCTCTCCTGCCCGGGGCCTCGCGCGGCGAACCGCTTCGCCGCCGGCCCGGGCCACCCTCGCGATGGCCGGAGCGGGAATACTACAACGTCGGGCCCCGCGCGAGAACACAGCGTCCCACACGCCCCCAAGCAGTTGGCCGGCGAGAGGCAACCTGGAGCAGTGCTTCGGGGAAACCCAAGCGTGAGCGAGGGCAGGCCCCCGTGGCTGCCATCGCCGAGTGGGGCAGGTCTCCGCACCTGCGCGGACGGGCAGGGACGCCCACCCCACTGGGCGGGCAGAGATGCCCGCCATACTGCCGCCGTGCAAGCGCGGCGCATTAGGGAAAACGCTAATTGACGTACCGTGAATTAGGGACGATATTTGGACGTAGACGGGTTGTACCATTGCCGAACCACACCGGGGCGACCGGGGCTGGATGTAGGCCGTGCCTGGGCGGGGTGCGGTGGTGGGTGAGAAGCCGGCGTGGCCGACTTGGTGTCGGCCGTCTGGTTTGCGGTCAGCCGGTCCGGTGCAGGCAGGCGCTTGAGGCTCCCGGGCAAGGTCGGGAGGCCGCATTGTGAGGTGGAGGGCACGATGGCAGCGGACGGCAGTGGGCACTTCGGTTCGATGGGTGGCCAGCCCCCCCCACGGGGACGGCGCTGAGAAAGTCGGCAACGCTCATCACGGGGGCTTGAATCAAGATCTGCAAGACGTAGCGGACTTGGCGCTGGGCCGGCGGGAGTTCTTTGGCCTGCTGGCGTGGCGGACGGTGTCCGCAGTCGCCGGCTGCATCCTTGTCGGCCAACTGGCCGATGGGGCGCGGGGGGACGATGACCCGCCGCCAGTAGCGCACAACTGCGACCGGAGTAGCCCAAACAAGTGCGAAGTGAAGCTCAACGAATGCACCACCTACGAAGGCACAAACAAATGCAGTAGCATCTTGGGGCCCACCAATACATGCCCCGGGCCGGTTGGGGGCAACAGCTGCCGAGGCACAAAAGCCGTGAATACCTGTACAGGCGGGAGCGGCCAAGAGGTCAACAAGTGTAGCGGTGCCTATGGTGCGAATTCATGCGTGGCGGCCGTGGGTGCCAATACCTGCACCGGCGAGCTCGGTTTCTCCAACTGCTGCCAACCAGCGAACGCCAACGTGTGTGAGCCGCCCTCATCGAATTTCTGCACGCCGGACGCGAATGTGGGGAAGGACCCCGCAACTGAGCCCCCGCCGGGGCAGGGATAGCGCCAAGGAGACACGAGATGTTGACCGGCAAGAGGAAGTGGTTAACTCCTGTGGGTGTGATGGCCGTGGGCGCCGCCGTGGTGCTCGTGCTGCTCCGAATGGAGACTGCCGCCACGGCACAAGTCACCGGCCGAGTTTGGGGGGCCACGTCGCTGGGCACGCCGGTTGTGTGGCCCGCGGGGTTTGATGCCGCCGCTGCTGTGCATCGGCCGGCGTACTCCCCGTCCGGGCGCTACCTCGCGTTCAAACACGCCCAGGAGGGCCGGCCGATGATCCTGGAGCTGGCCACCGGCGAACTCCACGGCCTGTATGACTTGATCGGCGGGGTCCGGCCGAACTTGCAGTGCTACGAGATCGTCTGGCTCTCCGACGAACGGCTGTGCGTGCACGAGACCTGGATGGCCGAGGAAGATCGCCAGCGGCTGGACGAGCTCATGGAGGACCCCGGGTTCGTCCCTCACATGCGAACGGCGATGCGCGCGCGTTATCGCGTGATTGACTGGGTAGCGCGCGTGACCGTCTTTGAACGCAGCGTCGACACCCAGCAGGTCGCCGAGTTCAACCTGATCGCCGGATACGCCGACGATCTGTGGATTGTCTCGCGGAAGCCTTCGGATCCAAAGTGGCATTCGTGGTGGGTCTACGACCCGGCGAAGCAGGAGTTCGTCAAGCCGCTGGTGCCCCGCCTGCGGAAAGGCGACTGGATTCCATGCAGCCCCACCGGTCCTTGGGCCTTCAAGTGGCTGCTGCCCTACCCCGAGCCGGAAAGCAGGTGGAACGTCCCGCACGATGTCGAGTTCGTCAACTACGAGACGGGAGAAACCCGCCGGCTGAGCGGGGTGCCCTACCAAGTACCGACCGGGCTGTTCATCACCGCGGACGGCCGATACGTGGTGACGTCGTTCGTCGTCGAGCCCGACCAGCGCAGGGCGCCGGTCGTTTTTGACACGCTGACGGGCCAGCGCCGCGAGCTGCCAAGCACAGAAAGTTGGCGACCCGTGGCGATGAGCCACGCGCGGGGCGTCGTGCTGGCCTATGTGCTCAACCAGATGCCCGATAAGACCTGGACGGAGGAATACGTCGAAATCCCGTTGAGCCAACTGCTGCCGCAGTAGAACCGGTTGCCACCCCCCTCCCTCTCAGGGAGGGGTTGGGGGAGGGCGGAGATGGACATGGGTTTGCCCCTCACCCTGCCCTCTCCCCAGAGGGGAGAGGGGGACCGGATGGGGCCGATGTTGATCAGTCATAGCACACCACACGGGTGGTTCTACTGGCTAGACGGCAGCCCGCCCAGAACAGCGATCAGCGACACGAGCCTGACCGAATGCCCCGGCCATGAACAGGTGCTGGCGTCCACCACAGTAGAGGCTGCGACCGGCCCGGCGAGATTGACCGTGACGACTCGTATCGGCGACGGGGGCTCGCTGCCGCCGCTGGAAGCGCTCCTCCAGCGCGTCGCCGACGCGTCACTGACGCAGCTTGAGCTGCGCATCGAGGGCGCGGATGCTCTGGCAAACTGGCCCGCGGTGCAGCCGTGGCTCGTCGGCCTGGAGAAGTCACTCGGCGAAGCGCGGGGCAAGCTGCGGCTCACGGTCGCCCTGAATACGCGGCTCGCGGAGGTTCCCCCACCGTTCGTCGGCTTTCGCGACGCCAGCCGGGCGCGGATCATCATCGAGGTCACCGACGACGGGCTCACCGACGATGAATCCCGCGCGTTGGCCGACGGCGCCAGCGCCGTCGCCGACTTCGGTTTCCTCGTGCGGCCGCCCGTATGGCGCACCAGCACGCGCTGCGGCTGCACGATGAGCTGCACGCCGATCGAAACGAGTTGTTCATGCGCAAGTTCCACAGCCAAGCGGAGTCGCTCGCGGCCGTTCCGTCGGCGCAAGGGGCATCGCCAGACCGGAAATGATGCCCTCGTTCGCCGGCGGATTGCCTCGCGACGAAACAGGGGAGCAGGGTCGTGCGAAAACCCGCATGCCGACGGCGACCGCGACGGACGTGCGAACCGGGCCTACCTCGGCGATGTCGCTTCCGGCTGGTCGGTGCGGAAGCTGACGGCGAACTGAATGTTGGTGAAGCCGGCGCGGACGGCGGCGTCCATGGCGCGGACGACGTACCGCCAGCGGACGGTCGTCTCGGCCCCGATCACCAGCGCGTTGGCGGGGTCGGCGCCGGCCCGGCGGCGTTCGAGCAACAGACGGTGCAGCGCTTCAAAGTCGTTGTCGGGCAGCGGCTCGTCCAGCAGGACGATGCGGGCGCCGGCGCCGTCGTTCCAGTCGGTCAGGGCGATGCGAATCTGCGGGTGAATGTCCACACGGACGCCGGCCCCGGGCCCGCTGCGCGGGTCGAGCTCGGTTTGCAGCGTGCCCTGGGCGACCAGTTCGAGCGAAGTGCCCAGCAGGAAGAAGACCAGCAACACCATGATGACATCGACCATGGGGGCGAGGTTGGGGACGACTTCGCCGGGCGTCGCGGGTCGCCGTCTCATCCCGGCTCCCTCGGATCGGCCCCCTGGTTCACGGTGAAGACGATGTCGCCGATCTGTGCCAGGCCGCAGCCGCGCAGGACGACTTCGACGTGCTCGTAGCGGACGCGTTCATCCGCCCGGACGACGCAGCGCAGCTTCTGACTGTCGTGCGCGGCCCGCGCCGCGCGCGCGGCGAGCAGCGCCTCCACGTCCTCGGGATGGAGCACACGCTCGACGATTTGCTGACCGTCCCAATCGGCGACGACGTACTCGGCGGTCTCGGCGGCGTCACCCGCCGGCCGAACCGTGATCGTCACCCGTGTTCCCAGGTCGCCCGGCTCGACCGTCTTGGCCGCGACGGCCCACGGCAGCGCGACGGGGTAGTGCTCCGCCGCGACCATCTTCGCCGCCAGCAGGAAGAAGATGATGAGGCACATCATCACGTCCACCATGGGGGCGAGGTTGAGCGTCATCGGAACCGGTCGGGGCGGACGGTTCATCGTGCGATCACGTCAAAGAGGGGCCGAGGGGCCGAGGGGCCGAGGGATCGAGGGGGCCAAGGAAGTCAACGCACGGGATTCCCGGCCCCCGCCACCTGTCACCTGACACCTGTCACTTGTCACCTGTCACCCGTCACTTTGCACTTTGCCCTTCGCGCTTCGCACGTTGCCCTCCGGCCGCACGACCCTCGGCCTCACGTCGCCGGTTGCGCCTCGGCGGCCGGTCGCTCGGGGGCCGGCTTCACCACGGCGGGGCGGAAGTACTCCAACAGATCGAGCGATTCCACCGTGGCCGCGACGGTCAGCGACTCGATCCGGTTGCGGCACACGCCGAAGAAGCCGATCCCGATGATGGCCAGGGCCAGCCCGAGCAGTGTGTTGACGAGGGCCTTGCTGATGCCGGTGGCGAGGTCGCCGGCGCCGGTCTGCCCGCCCGCGGCGCCCAGACTGCCGAACGCCTCGATCATGCCCCACACGGTGCCGAGCAGCCCCAGCAGCGGCCCGAGGTTGCCGATGATGTTGAGGTACTCGGCTTTGCGGAACATCCGCCCGCTGAGTTCGCCCGATTTTTCCAGGGCTGCCTCGTGCATGGCGTCGAACCCGTGCCGCGCGTGGTGAAGCGCCGCGGTCATCACCTGCGCGAAGAACGTGCGGCTTCTTCGCAGCGTATCGAGACAGGCGCGGAAATCCCGCGCCTCGATTTGCGACTTCGACCGCCGCACCTGGTCCAGCGGGGCGACGCTCGACCGCCGCACGACGATGAAGTGCTCGACGATCAACGCCAGCGTGACGATCGACCCGGCCACGATGAAGTAGGTGGGCAGCTCGATCCCGTCGCGGATGATCTGGAGCAGGGACGGATGGGTCCCGGGGTCGGCCTGGGCCCAACCCAGCGCGACCGGCCCGAGTCCGACCGCCGCCACTCCGACCAAGCGCCACCATGTCCTGCCGCTCATGCCGTCTCCTGACTCGCCCGCGGGGCCACCGGGTGGTCACTGCCGCGCGAGGTCCTTGCCCGTCACGATCTTCACCTTGCCGCCGTTGCTTTCGGCGATGCGTTTCATGCGGCGGGCGCCCTCGGTTTCGCGGGGCAGCCCGCTGGTATCCTGGAGCAGTATTTCGTCGAACACCAGACCGTAGATGCGCGTGCGGGCGCCGCGGTTGGCGCGTTCGATCTCGCCGACGAGGCGGTCGTCAAAGTACCCGTCGGAGAAGAAGAACACCACGTCGGGTTCGAGGGCCAGCGCCCGCTTCATCGCCGTCAGCGGCTCGGTCACGCCCATGGGCGCCTTGCGGTCGAGCCAGGCGAAGAACTCGCGGCGGAGGGCATCGTCGGCCGGTTCGAGCTTGGGGCGGAAGCTCTCCGTACGGATCTTCTCGTCCTGCCCGCCGCCCGTGCTGTAGAAGAGGATGACGTTGAACGATTGCGAGGGGCGTAAGCGCCCGATGGAGCGCTTCAGCTCGCGCTTGAGGTCGTCCACCGCGACGATGATGGAACCGGAGAAATCGACGACGTAGGCGATCTTCTGGGCGCGGACCCGCAGGTCCCACAGGCCGACCTGGCCGCCGTGGGCCCCGGCGCCGAAGCCGGAGCCGAAACCGCCGGCCCCGGCCTCCGCGGCCCCGGTGCCGGTCCCCAGTACACTCAGGCCGCCGTCGCCAAGGCCCAGCCCGCCGGACTCGCCAGCCGAACCGAGTCCGCCTGGCGACCGGTCGGCGAGCGCCCGCAGGTCGGCGTCGGCGGGGGGCGGCAGGACGGGCGGGGTATCGAGCGCCCGTTCCGGCGGCGCGTCGGGCGGCGTCTCCAGCGGCGCGGCGTCGGACCACTGGAACGCATCGGCCAGATCACCCGCGTCGATCACGCCCCCTTCCCACTCGGCGAAGTTCGGCGGCGTCGGCCGCAGCACCCGGATCGCGTAATGCGCCGCGAACAGGATGACCGCCAGGTGCAGGACGACGCTGGCCCCCACGGGGAGCCCCACGTGCAGCAGGTACCGGAAATACGTGTTGGCGGCCTCGCGGTCGGGCCACGGGGCCGCTTCGGGTTGACCGGGCGAACGCGCCCGTGCCGGCACATCAGGTTGGCGTGCGCTCGCTGCCATGCGATAGTTCATGCCCGCGTCGGCACCGGCCCTGTCTAATCGACTCACCCCATCCGACCGACCGACCTCGCAGCGACCGGCGGCGTGCGCTGAGCGGGTAGCGCGGCGTGACCCCGCTACTTCGACGGCGGGCCGCCCGGGGGCCGTGCGCCGCCGCCCGCCACCTGCACGAACGTCATCCGCGTCTCGTAGAGCACCTGGTCCAGCAGGCCCTTCTCCTCGGGCGTGAGGTTGTCGCGGGTCTTGTCCTCCAGCACTTGCAGCAGGTCGATGAAGTGCTTGGCCACTTCGAGGTTCGGTGGGAACCGCCGTCCGTCGGCGCTCGGTAGCAGCCCGAGCCCGGCCATCGCCTGCATCACGACGATGTTGACCAGCTCGGCGAAGCTCGGCGGCGGCAAGGGTTCCGGCTCCGCGGTTTCCCGCGCCAGACGTTCCTTGTCGCGCTTGGCCTGTTCCTTCCAATCGTCGTCCACGATGATCTTCTTCTCGTCCGACATCCGGCACCCTGCCTCGTCTGGTTCCTGCGACCACCCCGCAGAGGTCACTTCGAAATCCACGTCATGGGCCCGGCAAGTGCCGGGCGCCGCCGGGATTCTAGCTCCCGCGCGCCCGCCGAACAACGCGCAGCGGACGTGAGACCGCGTGCCACCGCCCCCGGCGGGCTATTCCTTATTCGTGGTCGGTGCCGGCGGGGGCACCCACAGGACGGCGCGCGGCGAGCGCGGCGCCATACGTCGCAGCACCAGCAGCCCCACGAGCCCCGCGGCACTGAGCACGATCGCCAGAAACTGCGAGATCGTAAGCCCGGCGGTGTCCACCGGGTTGTCCGCCCGCAGCAGCTCCAGCACCCAGCGGGTCGGCGGCTCGATAAGCAGCATGGTGCAGATCACCTGGCCGTCGCGCGTCCGCCGCCAGTACAGCGCATTCAGCAGGACCGCGAGCAGCCCGAGGATCGTGGTCGAATAGAGCTGGGTCGGATGCACCGGCAACGAGGGATGTTGGCGGGCCAGGTCGCGCAGATGATCGGCGGAGCAGTGGTAGCGGGCCATCTGAACGCGCAGGGCCAGGTGCTCCGCGACGCCGAGTTCCAGCGCCTCGGCCCGCGCGAGCAGACGCCGCTTCTCCTGTGGGTCGCCGGTGGTGGCGGCCCGCTGTTTCAGCTCCGCGGCTTCACGCCGGGCGCCGTCGGTACGTCGCTGGAGGGCCGCCAGCTCGGCGTCGCTGGCGCGGAGGCTCTCGCGCGGGATCGGTTGCGCCGCCGCCCCGTCGAGGAACACGCCCTGCGGCGCGAAGAACAACAGCTCTTCGGGCAGCCCCGCCCCGGGTTGCCGCTCCGTCCACTGCTGATACGAGGCATTGCTGCCGTACGGAAAACGGACGGCCCACGGCAGTTCCGCGTTCACCCCGCCGAAGCAGCAGCCGTTCAGAAAACACCCGATGCGCCCGATCGCCATGCCCAGGGCGGCCGAGGGCGCCATGATGTCGAGATACCAGCGGATGGAGTGCTTTCCGCGCCACAGGTAGACCAGCACCAACAGGACGACCGCGATGAAGCCGCCGTAGACTTCCAGTCCGCCCTTGCGCACGTCGAGAATGGCCCAGAGAACGGCCCCCGGGCTGCCGCGGGTGGCGAACTGCTCCCAATAGTGCCAGACGTACATGGCCCGCGAGCCGACCACTCCGCCCAGCAGGGCCAGGAAGCCGCAGTTCATCACGACGTCGGGGTTGGCGCCGGAGCGCTCCGCCCGGCGGGCCGCCCAAAGGATCGAGGCCATGAACCCGATCATGAGCATGAGCCCGTAGCCGGGGATCTCGATTCCCAGCCCCGGCACTTTCCAAATCACCGGCATCATGGCCGCGGCCCCATTTTCCTACCGCCTGCCCGGCTCGTTTCGCTCTTCCTCATTCGCTATTCGCTATTCTTGCTTCGCTATTCACTGTTCTTCATTCGCGATTCGCTGCCGCATCCTACGCCTCGCGCTCGCCGGGGTCCACCGTCAGGTTGTCGATGAGGCGGGTACTGCCGAGACGCACCGCCAACGCGATCAGGACCGGCCCCGTAATCTGCCCGACCAACTGCATCGTCTCCGGATCGACGATACTGATGTAGTCGATCGTCGTCGGGTGGACTTCCTCGATCACCTGCCGCATTTCCGCAACCACCGTCGCCGGGTCCCGCTCACCGGCAACGATGCGCGCGCGCGCGGCGGTCAGCGCGCGGTACAGCGCGGTGGCCCGCTGCCGCTCGTCCGGCGACAGCATGGCATTGCGGCTGCTCATGGCCAGGCCGTCAGGCTCGCGGACCGTCGGGCAACCGACAATTCGCAGCGGGAAGTCCAGGTCGCGGACCATCCGCCGAATGACGGCGAGCTGCTGGGCGTCCTTCTGGCCAAAGTAGGCGGCGTCCGGCTGGACGATGTTGAACAGCTTGGCGACGACCGTGGCGACGCCGGCGAAATGCCCGGGCCGACACGGTCCGCACAGGGTGTCGGTGAGCCGGGCGACATGGACGGTCGTGGCGGCGTCGGGAGGGTACATCGCGGCGACATCGGGCATGAACACCAGCTCGACGCCGGCTTGTTCACACTTCTGAAGGTCGCCCGCGGTGTCGCGCGGGTAGCGGTCGTAATCTTCGTGCGGACCGAACTGCGTCGGGTTGACGAACAGGCTCACGACCACGAAGTGCCCATCGCGCCGGGCCGCGGCCACCAGCGACAAATGGCCGGCGTGCAAGTAGCCCATCGTCGGCACCAGGCCGATCGACCGACCAGCAGCGCGGGCCGCCGCCACCGCCGCCCGCGTGGCGGCGATCTCTCCGGTGACTTTCATGGCGTCTATTGAACCCGCCCCGCGGTAGCTTGTCACTCGGACTGAATCAGAAGGAGGGCTTCCGCCAATCCGCCGAGGCCGGCGTCACGGTTGGGCGGCCGGCCGCGCCGGTACCTGAAAGACCGTCTTGCACTTGGGGCAGGTGTCGGTCGCGCCGCGGCGGGACTCCGGGACCATCTTGACGGCGCGGCACTTCGGGCAGGCGATGCCGATGCCGGACTCCAGCTCCACCGGCTTGAGCACGGGCCGCGGCTTGCGGGGGCCGTCCGACGTGAGCTCCGGTTTGACGGGCGTGGGGGGCGGCGTGGCCGGGCGGCGGGGCGCGGGGGCGGCGGCCCGCGGCGCGGGGGCCCGCGTGCGCCGGAGCTTGGCCCCGGTGGCCGCTTCACAGCAGTGCACCAGCAGCAACTCGAGCTCGCAGCACTGGAGCCGCCGGACGAGTTCCTCGCCGGCCAGGTCGAGCTTGCCGGAGGCGGCCTGGTCGCACAAGTCGGTAAACAGGTGCGGTTCCCACTGCCCCGCGAACTCGATGGTGTCGCGCAGGCGCTTCAGCGGGCCGCTGCTCTTGACGGGAATGGCCTGCTGGGCGAACGCGGCCAGCTCGGCGAAGATCGGGTGCTCCCCCACCTGCTGCCACGCGGTCTTGGCCGCCGGGTAGGCCCCCGCCTGACGCTCCGTCAGCGCTTGGATGTACTGCTGCTCGCGCTCCGCCGCCCCGTGGGCGTACATGGTTGCCTCCGCCGGCCACCCGTTCCACAGATACAGCAACGCGCGGGCCGCCGCCGCCATCTCGCCCGACGCAATCTCTTCGCGGCCCAACAGGGCGGCGTCAGTCTTCAGCTCGTCAAGCGCCGTCTTGGCCGCCCGGTTGGGCTGCTCGTGCCAGGCCAACGGCGGGACCTGTGTCCCGCGGGCCAGCAGCGCCCGGGCGACCGGCGGCGGCAGATCAGAAGGATCCAACTTGACCATGGGGCGCAGTCCACCGACCCCGGGTCACGCTCATCCCCGGGGCGTCTGGTGGTGTATCGGCGCGCCGGGGCCATGCCTTCGACAGCCTGGGCCGCGCAATTCCTGCGCGGTCAGCCCCTGGACACCGGGATCCCGTGAGGCGGCCGACGGTGTTATACTGAGTGGCGTTCGGTGTCGTCTTGGTCGGTGAAGTGGGTTTCGCGGCGGGTGTTCTCTTGGTCGGGTGGCGAGTCGGCCAGGCCGGCGCAGGCGGCGTCGGCCCCGCCTGCCGCGACCTGAAAGGTACCGCGTGGGGCGCGCTGTTGGCCGGGCGGTCCGCCCGATGGTGAAGGGTAGTAACTCACGCCGACGTGAGGTTCGGTATGGTGCCCCAGGCACCGGGCCCTCCCGGCCGGCGTGGTCGGCACTTTGTGTAGAGCAACCCGCGGAGGTTGATGTGGCGTCCCGATCTCCCGGCACGGCGGCCGGTTGAGGCACCTCTGGCGGGTCGGCATGGCGACGGTCTGAACCGCGCGAGGAACTGGTCATGACTCCCCGAGAGCACGAGTCATCGGTTGTCCCGCCCGTGCCGCGTCGCGTCCTGGTGATCGACGACGACCATGACTGCGCCGACGGGTTACGGGAATTGCTGACGGCGCACGCCTACGATGTGACGATCGCCGGCGACGTGACCACCGCGGGCCAGCAGTGCCGTGGGTTCAGCCCCGAGGTCGCCCTGGTTGACTTGCGGTTGGGCCCAGCGCGCGGGACGGACGTGATCGCGGAACTCCGGCGCCTCAAACCGACGCTCCGCTGTATCGTGTTGACCGCGTACGCCGAGCTGTCCTCCGCGATCGAAGCCCTTCAACACGGCGTCCACGACTACCTCCAGAAGCCGGCGGACCCGACGGTCCTGCTCAAGGCGGTGGAGCACGCCTTCGCGCAGCTCGACGCCGAGCGCCAACACGCCGCCGCGCTCGAAGCCCTGCGCGAGAACCGCGAACGGCTGGCGCTGGCGCTGAGCGCGTCGCGCATCGGCACCTGGTGCTGGGACGTCCGCACGAACCGGGTCGAGTGGGACGCGGCCACGCACCGCATCTACGGTCGCACACCGGGCCAGTTCGCGGGGACGCTCGAGGCCGTGCGGACTTGCATCCATCCGGGCGACCGGCCCCGCATCGATCGGTTGGCGGAGGAGAGCCTGCGCGGCGGCCTGTTCGATCTCGAACACGGCATCGTGTGGCCCGACGGGACCGTGCGCTATGTGCTCAGCCGCGGTCAGGTCCTCTGCGACCCGAGTGGCCGCCCGGAACGGATGATCGGCATCGTGCTCGATCGCACCGAACAGAAGCGGGCCGAGGAGGAGCTGCGCCGGGCCCAACAGGCCTGGCGGAACATCTTCCAGGCCATCGGGCACCCCACGTTGGTTCTGGACGCGGAGCACGGTGTCGTCGAGGCGAACCCGGCGGTCGAACGGGCGACGGGAATGTCGGCCGCCGAACTGCGCGGCCGTAAGTGTCACGAGCTTTTTCACGGGACCGGCGGGCCGCCGCCCAACTGCCCCCTCGAGCAATTGCGTCGTTCCGGTTGCGCGGAGACGGTTGAGATGGAGATGGAGGCGCTCGGGGGGACTTTCCTGGTTTCCTGCACGCCCCTGCGCGATGAACGGGGTTGCCTGGACCGGGTAATCCACATCGCTACGGACATCACCCAGCGCAAGCGGGTCGAGCAGGCGCTGCGCGAAAGCGAGCGCACGCTGGCCACGTTGATGGACAACCTCCCGGGCATGGCTTACCGGTGTCGCAACGACCCCCAGTGGACCATGCAGTTTGTGAGTCAGGGTTGCCGGACGCTGACCGGCTATGAGCCCGCCGACCTGGTCGGAAACCGCACCGTGGCCTACGCCGACCTCATTCACCCGGAGGACCGCGCGGCGGTGCACGCGGGGGTGCAGGAGGGCGTCGCGGCCCGCCGACCGTTCCAGCTCACCTACCGGCTGATCCGGGCCGATGGCGTGGAGCGCTGGGTCTGGGAGCAGGGGCGCGGCGTGTTCGGTCCGGACGGCGCCTTGCAGGCGCTGGAAGGCCTGATGCTCGACATCACGGAGCAGAAGCAGGCCGAGGCGCAGCGGGCGGCCCTGGAACGCCAGCTCCAGCAAGCCCAGAAGATGGAAGCGGTCGGCCGCCTCGCCGGCGGCATCGCCCACGATTTCAACAACATCCTCCTGGCCATTCTCGGCAACGTCGAGCTGCTGCGGACCGACTTGCGCGGCGGGCTGGTGGATGAAGGCCGGCTGCAAAGCGAACTGGACATCATTGACCGGGCCGGCCAACGGGCCCGCGCGCTGACACGCCAGTTGCTCTCCTTCAGCCGGCAGCAGACCCTGCGGCCGGAGGTACTTGATCCCAATGCGCTGCTCACCGACATGGAGGCCATGCTCCGCCGGGCGCTGGGCGAGGACATTCACCTGACGCTTCAGCTTGAGCCGGGGCTGCGCTGCGTCCGGATGGACGCGAGTCAGTTCGAGCAGGTGGTCCTCAACTTGGCGGTCAACGCGCGGGACGCGATGCCCGACGGCGGGCAGCTCACATTACAGACCGCCAACGTTGAGATCGGGCCGCGCGACGCCGTGGACAGCGCCGCCGTGGCCCCCGGCCGTTACGTGCAGCTCACCGTCGCGGACACCGGTTGCGGCATGGACGCGGCCACGCTGGCCCAAGCGTTTGATCCGTTCTTCACCACCAAGCCGCCGGGTAAGGGCACGGGCCTGGGCCTGGCCACCGTGCAGAGCGTGGTGCAGCAGGCCGGCGGGAACGTGGCGGTGACGAGCGCGGTCGGCCAGGGTACCGTGTTCCGCGTCCTCCTGCCGGCCTTGGACGCGCGGCAGCGGCCGGCCGCGTTGCCCGCCGCCGACGGACGCCCGACCCGGGGCCACGAGACAATTCTCGTCTGCGAGGACGAAGAGGCCGTCCGCGGCTTGGCGTGCCGCGTGCTGGAACGCGACGGGTACACCGTCCTGGCGGCCGACTGCGGCAACCGGGCCGTGGAGCTGGCCCGCGCCCAGCGCGGCGACATCCATCTCCTGCTGACCGACGTCATCCTCCCGGACCAAAGCGGTCGCAAAGTGGCCGAGGCCGTGCGCGCACGGTTCCCCAAGATCAAGACGTTGTACATGTCTGGCTACGCGGCCGACATCATCGCGCGGCATGGCGTGGTGGAGGAAGGCGTCGAGCTGTTGGACAAGCCCTTCACGCTGGTCGGCCTGCGGCAACGGGTGCGGGCAATTCTGGATCATTGACAAAGTCGGCGATCCGCCGCACGCTACTGGCACGTGCCGGCCCACCGGGTCCGATCCGACGGGCGACCAGGAGACTGGCCCGTGAGCATCTCGGTCGTATTGGCGGACGATCACGTCTTGGTGCGCGACAGCCTGTGTCGTTGCCTGAGCGCTCAGGATGACATCCAGGTCGTCGCCGCCGTCGGCAGCGCGGACGACGCGGTGGCCGCGGTCCTGGAACACCGGCCGACGGTCGCCGTGCTCGATGTGGACATGCCGGGCCTGTCGGTGTTCGAGGCCGTCCGACGTGTGCGGGAGGGCAGCCCCAACACGCAACTGCTGATGCTCAGCGGCTATTGGCACGACCGCTACATCGAGCAGGCCCTGCAAGCCGGGGCGATCGGGTACCTGACCAAGACGGAATCCCTCCAACAAATTGTGGACGCGATCCGGTCGGTGGCCGCCGGCGTCCCCTGCTTTTCGCCGGAGGTCCGGTCACGGATGGTGACCGCCCCCGTCGACGCCGATTCCGCCGGGGAGGCGTCGTGCCGGGCGTCGCACCTTACGACGCGCGAGATGGAGGTCCTGCGGCACGTGGCCGACGGCCTGACGAACAAGGAAATCGCGGCGCGGCTGCAAATCGCCCTGCGCACCGTGGACCGCCACGTCGAGCGCGTGATGAACCGGCTGGACATCCACGACCGCGTCAGCCTGGCCCGCTTCGCTATCCGTGAGGGGATCGCGCGACCGTAGCCGTCCGCCGCGGACGTAGTGTCGGCCCCCTGTGGCCGGCGGCGGACACGACCGTGCCTCCCCCCGCCCTACGTCGTCCACGGAGGGGTGACCGCTACTTGATCTCGCTGAGCTTCACCGCGGCCCGGTGCTTGGCGGCCAGCAGGGCGGCCTCCAGCACGCGCTGCGTCTCGTACGCGTCGGCGAAATCGGGCAGGGGCACGGTCGGTTCCTGGCCACCCAGCACGGCCATCATGTCCGCCACCATGTTCACGAACGTGTGCTCGTACCCGATGATGTGGCCGTCGGGCCACCAGGCACCGGCGTAGGGGTGCTCGCCGGCCGACGTACACATGATCCGACGCCAGCCGGCGGTGGCCTTCTCCTCGCGGTTGTCGAACCACCACAAGACGTTCATGTCCTCGAAGTCGAACCGCAGGGCCCCGTGCTCGCCGTTGATTTCGAGGCGGTTGTTGTTCTGGTTGCCGGTGGCCAGGCGCGTGGCTTCGAAGCTGCCCACGGTGCCGGTCTTGAACCGGGCCAGGAACAGCACGCAATCGTCCACGTCGCTCTTGCCGGTCTGGTTTCGCGTGCTCGCCCCGCCGGCCGCGATGCCGCCGCGGGCCGGCCCCGCCGACGGCAACGGGCGGTCCACCACGAAAGTCTCGGCGATCGCCCCGGTCACTTCGACGATTTCATCACCGGTGATGAAGCGGGCCATGTCGATGATGTGCGCGTTGAGATCGCCGTGTGCGCCGCTGCCGGCGTACTTCTTCTGAAACCGCCAGACGAGCGGCGTGTCCGGGCCGCCCCAGCTCTGGAGATACGCGGCCCGCACGTGATAGATGCGCCCGAGCCGGCCGGCCTTCACGAGCCGGTGCGCCAGGGCCACCGCCGGGCAACGCCGGTAGTTGTACCACACGAACGTCCTGGCCTTCCGGGCGCGGGTGGCGGCATTCTTCATCTGGCGGGCGTCTTTGAGCGTGTGGGCCAGGGGCTTCTCGCAGGCGACGTGCTTGCCGGCGGCCAGCGCGGCGCAGGCCTGCTCGGCGTGCATGTAGTTGGGCGTGCTGACATCCACGAGGTCGATTTCGGGCCGCTTGACGACGTCTTTCCAGTTGGTGTTGTAGTTCTTCCAGCCCCAGCGGTCCGCGAACGGGGCCAGCGCGATCAGGTCCAGCCCCGCGATGGTGTGCATGACGGGGACGAGCGGCAGGTTGAAGAAGCGCGCGGCCTTCAGGTAGGCGTTGCTGTGCGCCCGGCCCATGAACTTCTGCCCCAGCAGGGCGACATTGCAGACGTCGGACATGCACGTGCCTCCCGCCGACGCCCCCGCACCGCGAGGCGCCGCCGCTCTCCAGGGGCGTATCGCGGCCGACCGCCGACCGCGACCGCCGGGTCGACCGCGGCCGGCGCACCCCGCGGCCCGCGCCGCGGGCCCGCTGCCGGCCGGAAAAGTGCGGAAACCCCTAGCGTTTTTGGGCGCGTTTGTCAAGCGCGGCGGCGTCGTGTTCACGTCGGGTCGACGCCGCGGAGGGCCCCCCGAACCGGGTAGAATGCCCGGATGCCGTTCCTCGGGTGGTCCATGGACGTGGCCCGGGAGCAGTCGCCGTCGGAGGCGCTGCTGCGCGACGTGCTGGCGCGGTCGCGGGCCGCGGGCTACAACGCCGTCGCGCTCTACCTGGAGCACCGCTTCGCGTACCCCTCCGCCCCGTGGGCCGCCGGCCCGGGCTGCCTGACACCCGAGGCCGTCCGACGGCTCGCCGCCGAAGCACGCTCCCGGTCGCTGCGGCTGGTCCCGTTCCTGAACACGCTCGGGCACATGGAGGGGTTCATCCGTTCCGAAGGCGGGGCATGGCTGGCAGAGGGACCGGGCCGGTTCGGCGGCGTCCAGATGTGTGCTACACGACCGGAGTGCGTCGCCTTCGCCCGCGGCCTCGTCGCCGACGCACTGGACGCCTTCGACGACGAATGGGTCCACCTCGGCGGCGACGAAACCCGGCAGCTCGGTCAATGTCCAACCTGTGCGGAGCGGATGACCGCGGTCGGTGCCGGCGGGCTGTACGCGGAATATTTCGCGGCCCTGTGCCGCTTCGTGCTGGAGCGCGGCCGGCGACCGTGTCTGTGGGGGGACATGCTGCTCCAGCACCCGACCGCCCTGGACGCCCTTCCGCGCCAGACCGTCATCTTCGACTGGCAGTACTTCGCTAGGCCGCGGGAGAGCACGGCGGTATTCCGGCAACGCGGTTTCGACGTCGTCTGCTGCCCCAGCCTTCAGACGTACAACGCGGGCTGGTGCTTCCTGCCGGCGTCGCAGCGGAACATCGATGAGCACACCGCCGACGCCCGCGCGGCGGGGGCCGTGGGCGTGTGCGTGACGACCTGGGAGCTGTGCTGGTTCACGGCCTATGCAACGATTTGGCCGCTGATCTACGCGGCGGGGCGGCGATTGGCACACGCAACGCCCTGGGCGGAGGCCCTCGCGGTGGAAGGAGGAGCCGGATACGCCGCGGCGGCGGAAATCCTTGGCCGACGCATCCCGCCGGCCGGCGAGTTCTTGCGCCCCGGCACATGGCGGTCGCTCCGGCGGCACCTGGTGATGAGTCTGGACCCCTTCGCGCTGTGGCGGGCGTGGCGCACGGAGGCGTGCGGGCCGGTCGGCGACGAAATCCTGCGGCTGTGCGACGAGGCGGACAGCCACCTGCCGGACGACGCCCCCCTGCGCTGGGCGGTGAACTTGCATCGCGTGGCGGTGCAGTGGGTGCGGGCCGTCGAACAGGCGGCCGCCGCCTACGCCGCCGGCGATTTGACGTCTTGCGTGCGCGGTCTACACGCGGGGGCGGATTGCTTGGCGCGTTTGCGACCGGGGTTAGAGCGGGCGGCGGCCAACGGAGGTTCGAGCGCCGACGTGCTGCGTCTCGACCGGCTGATCGACAAGGTCACGCGAGTGTGCCAACATGCGGAGGGGCTTTCGGCGTCCGGCTACCGCCCCGCGTTTGAGACGCTCCTGCACGACGCGCACGTTCCCGGCGACCAGGCCGCGTGGTGTACGTCGCCGCTCGTCCCCTGATGCCTTGGGAGTACCGGAGCAACTTCAACGGGTATCCACGATCGTGCAACACGGGGGGGCGAGGCTGTCTCCCGCGGCGACCCTACCGTCCTGCCGAGCCGCGGCTCGCCGGGAGGCTCGCCCTCCCCGCTGGCGTCCCATGATCCTGAATGCCTGTTTGGCGGCGTGACACGCCGAACGCGGGTCACGTCGGGCGGACCACCGGGTCGAGCTTGGGCAACGTGAACGTGACACCCTCGTCGGGGGCGTCCACTTCCTCGACCTGGTGAATGCCGTGGCCGCGCAAGTAGCCCAGCACCCCTTGGACGATGTCCTCGGGCGCACTGGCCCCCGAGGTGACACCGACCCGCGCCACACCGTCGAGCCAGCGGGCGTCGATGTCCTCCGGCCCGTCAATCAGGTGCGCCGCGACGCCGCGCGCCCGGGCGACCTCGGTCAACCGCTGCGAGTTCGAGGAGTTCCGCGAGCCGACGACCAGCAGCAGGTCGATCCGGTCACAGATGGACTTGACCGCGGTCTGGCGGTTCTGCGTGGCGTAGCAGATGTCGTCGGTGGGCGGCAGCTCCAGGTGCGGATAGCGGTGGCGCAGCAGGTCGACGATCGCCCGCGTGTCATCCTGGCTGAGCGTCGTCTGCGTCAGAATGATGCCGGGCTGCCGCGGGTCCAGCTCGATCCGCTCGGCGTCGGCGAGGCTGCCGACCAGGACCGTCGCCTCCGGCGCCTGGCCCATCGTGCCGATCATCTCGTCGTGGCCGGCGTGCCCAATGAGGATGATCCGGTAGCCACGCTTGACGTACCGGCGGACCTCGACGTGGACTTTGCGGACCAGGGGGCACGTGGCATCGATGATGTGCAGGCCGCGACGCTCGGCCTCGGTGTAGACGGCGGGCGGCGAGCCGTGGGCCGACAGGACCGTCACGGCCCCGGTCGGAACCGCGTCAAGCTCTTCCACGAACACGGCGCCGTGCGCCCGCAGGCGCTGCACGACGTGGTAGTTGTGGACGATCTCCTTGCGGACGTAAACCGGGGCGCCGTAGCGCTCCAGGGCCAGCTCGACGGCCCGGATCGCGCGCTCCACGCCCGCGCAGAACCCCCGCGGCTTGGCCAGCACCGCCAGTTTGCCCATCGGTTGCTCGATCGGTCGCCTCCGCCGGCTTCCGGCCCCTCGGCCGCGCCCGCCCTCATTAT
>CAYWYJ010000036.1:0-31535 GCA_964462635.1 uncultured Planctomycetales bacterium | reverse complement strand
ACGTGCTTCGATTGGCTCAATACTATACGGTTGTCGTCAAATTAGTATCAGTCCGGCCAAGTCCAGGCCCCAGGTGTACTTACGCAGCGGGACGTTGCCGGCCAGGCCGTCGAGTTCGAGCAGCATCAGCCACCCGCTCCACACGAACTTCCGCACGTCGGTCAGCACCCACTCGCCCGGCGAGCCGGCCTGCCACGTCCAGACCTTCTTCAGCACCCGCCGGCCCAGGTAATCATACCCGAACTCCACCGTCCGCGCCCCGGCCGGCGGCGGGGAATACTGCCCCGGCGTCGGCTCCACCCGCACCAGCCGGTTCTGTACGTCTCAGATGAACATCTGGCCCACTGGGCTGTTCGTCGACTGCTACGGGTTGGTCAGCAATCGCACGAACGGGTTGATGTCGCCGAAGTCCACGAAGCCGTCGCCGTTGACGTCGCCGTTGAGCAGCGGGCAGCCCGGGTACGCCTGTTGCCACTGCGCCGGGTTCGTCAGCAGCAACACGAAGGGGTTGATGTCGCCGAAGTCCACGTGGCCGTCGCAGTTCACGTCGCCGACGAGCACCTGCCCGACGGCCAGCGTCGCCTCATACGGGTACGCATCCACCGCGGTGACGACGAGGTCGTAAGCCGTCGTCTCGTGGAACGTGACATTCTGGAACACCGCCTCGCCGGCGGCGTTCGTCGTCGCGCGGTAGTAGTCCGGTCCGGTCGGGTGCGTGATGGCGATCAGCGCCCCGGACACGGGTTGCCCGGCGATCTGGACCGTCACCACGACCGTCACCGGCTGGCCGTACGCCACCGCCGCGGGGTGATTCACCGCGAGCGTCCGCGGCGCCTGCGTGCGGATGTTCATCTCCGGGTCGCCGAAGTAATGGAACATGTAGCACTCGCCCGCGGTGGTGTTGTTCAGGCCCTCGTACATGGCCATGTAGTACTTGCCATAGTTGAGGGCCTCGGCGGGTCGGCGGGACACCGCGTACATGTTCCCCGTGTGCGACGGGTCATAGCCGGCGAACATGCAGGTGTAGATGCCGTGCGTCAGCAGGTCGTTGTGGCCGGAGTAGCTTGTCCGCGTCGCGCCGACGGCCCCGACCGCCCCGCCGGGGTACTTGCGCAGGAACGCCTCGCAGAAGCACTCGCTGACCTGGAACGACCCCGTGCTGCAATTCAGGCTGAAAACCACCGGCGTCATCACGCCGTTGTTCAGGGTCGCGATGTGCGTGTTCGTGTAGGGCGGATAGCTCCACCCGGTCTCGCCCCCGTGATCGCGGTGTTGCAGAATGCTGACGCCGGCGTTGATGGCCGCGGACACCTGCTGGACGGCGTTGCTGGTCGTGGTCCAACGGCTGGTGATCCAGGTCGGGATGGGATCGGGAATGCCGGCCCCCCAACGAATCTGGTTCAGCGCCTCGCGGTGCGGATACGACGTGGTCCTGAAGTGATACGTCGAGAAGCTCATGGGCCAGTAATTGGGGCACAACGCCGTGTACCCGCCCCACCCTTGTTCATAGACCAGGAAGTCGTACACCGTCGTCGCGGTCTCCATGAACCAGCGGTCCGCCCAGCTGTCGTTGTTGTCGTCCTCGAACTCCGCCGCCGCCAGGAAGTTGTGGTACCAGTTGCCGCCGTCCGGCGTCCGGTCATACGTCAACAACTTGGTGACCATCTGCGTGAGCTGGGTCTCGTTGGCCGGGGACAGGCGGGCCAGCGTCAGGTCGGCGTAGTAGTCGCTGCCGGCGATGCAGGCGTACGGGTGGTCCGAGGTGCAGCTCAGCGAGCCCGTGTACTGCGCCGGCGGCACGTCGCCCGAGTCGCCGACGAGCAGGACGAACGACGGGGCCGGCGTCCAGGTCTGGTACGCGTTCTTGATGTAGGCCTGCACCTGGGCCGTCGTCGTGCCCACTTCCGACATCTTCGCTATTCGAGTGATGAACCCCTTGCGATGCTTCCACTCGGCCAGCGGCAGGATTTCCTCGTAGTACGTGTCCTTGACGATAATCAGGTAGTCCGCCGCCGGCCCTGTCGATAACCCGTCGCCGGCCCACGTCGCGGCGGTCGCCACCGGTTCGTAATTGACGATCACCGCTTCCGCCAGCGATTCGGACCACGGCGTGGCCAGCCGCTGCCTGTCGGCGGCGGCGGCCGGGTCGGGCGTACCGACAAACCGGATCGTGAACCGCACGGTCGTCAGCGCCCGCAGCACCCCGGTCGCCGCGCTATACTGAACCGGGCACACCTTCACGAAGACGATGTGCCGGCCGCGCAGGATGCCGGGCTCCTCCAAGACCACGGGGCTGGCCGGGACGAAGGCGTCGTCCGCGTACGCCGCCTCGTGCCGCGCGAACGGGGGATTGTCGGAGCCATCGCTGTCCGGCGGCGGCGGTTGCAGCGGGTACACCACGTACCCGCCGCCCAGCTCAACCCATTCCACATTCAGGAGCTCGACGGCGGGCGTGGTGCCGGCGGGAAACTCCAGGAAGAAGCCCTTGAACGGCAGCTCGGGGTACCCGAACGCCTCCGCCGTCGCCCCGCAGCCCGGCACACTGAGCTGCGCGTACGCGCGGCCGTCCGCCCCCGTCACCGGCCGGGCCCACACGCCCGGCGTATCGAAGCGGAGCACAACGTCCGTCGCGCCCTGCGATTCGATCGCGACGTTGGCCGCGATCGGGGGCACCGCTTGATTCACGGGCAGCCATTCGGCGGGGCCCGCCGCGGCTATTGCGGGCAATCCGATACAGATAACCGCAATCAGGCCCAGTTCGCGCGTGATCTGTGCTTTCATCGCTGTCCTCCATCTTCAGTGCGAGCGTGGTCCGGGTGTCGCCGGACGATGACCGTGCGGTCGGCTCGAGGAAATGAAACCCAGCGCACCCAACCCAGTTGTCCAAGGCACGTGCGTCGCCGGCGTGCGGCCCGCCACCACGGGCCTGTGCTTGCCGGCTCCACCTCGGACAGCATACCGCGCCGCCCGCCGGCGAGGCAACAGAAACATGACGTTTCGGCCCCGGAAACCTACGTTGGGTAGGGTCGGGGCTTCAGCGGTCCTCCAACCCGTCGGCGAGTTCGTCGGCTTCAGGGGGCGGTTTCTCGGGGGGGCGGTCGTGGATCGCCTGGAGCGTTCGCCGGGCCAGGATGACCAGCCGCAGCGTGGCGAACCCGAGCCACAGTCCCGCGAGCGTCGCCAGGGTGGTGAGCACCATCAGGAAGGCGCTCCAGTCCGTGTTGGGACGAGCGCGCGGTCGTAGCACGAGGACCAGCAGGCCGGCGGCGGCCACCGCGACGGTGGCGACCAGGACCTGGCTGGCGTACGCCGCCAGCCGCTTGTTCGGCACCATCCGCATCATGTGCCGCAAGCGGTGCAGGAAGATCGCCATCGGGACGGCGGCGAACAACACCTGCACAAGGCACTCCGTGAAGTGGCCCCAGAACCAGGCGGCGGCCACAATCAACACGACGGCGACGATGCCGATCTTGGCCAGGAACAGGCCGCGGCCGTACCGGGCCAGGTAGTACGCGGCGGAGTGTCGCCCCGTGAAGACGACCGTCCCCACCAGGGCCACGATGCCGGCGAGCATCGCCCCGGTCAGCACGACATCGAACGCCGAGTCGATGGCGTGCAGCACGTTCCGCGAGAGCACGAGCGTGCTGACCAGCATGAAGAGCGTGATCGCGGCCACCAGGGCGGCCGGATAGACCACGATGTGGGACATCGTGTACAGCCGGCGGACTTCCGGCGCGGGGGCGTCGATGAGAAAGCCGCCGTAGACCGAGTCGTACACGGGGTGATGGCAGACCGCGCAGCCGCCCTCGACGGACTGACCGCGGAGGTCCGTCCCGCACTTGATGCACAAGCACGAGGCGACGACCCGCTTGTTCAGGTCGACCGGGTCCGCGCGACGCACTCTGTGGCCGGTGGCCAACCCCATGCACGCCTCTCCGCACCCATAGGACTTGCCTACGGACATCCTAACGGATGGGCGGCCCGACTGGAAGCGCGACGCGCGCCGCCCCCGTCCGCCGCTACGTCCGCTTCATTTCGTCCTCCAGGACGCGCGGTTCGTTGGCGACGCGTTCGGCCTCGGCCAGGGAGATGGTCCCGGCCTTGACGAGCGTGGCGAGCGAGCGCTCCAGGGTGGTCATCCGCTGGCGCGGCTCGTCGCGGGTGTTGGTCTGGAGCAACGAGTAAATCTGGTCGAGCTTGAGCTGGCGGATGCAGTTGGCCACGGAGTATGTGTTGTTAAGTATCTCCATGACCGCCACCCGGCCGTGCCGATCCTGCCGCTGCACGAGCTTCTGCGAGACGATGTAGCGCAGCCCCAGCGAGAGCTGGCTGGCGATCTCGTCCGCCCGGTTCGCCGGGTACATGTCCAGCAGCCGCGTCACCGTCCCCACCGCGTTGCGCGTGTGGATGCCGGAGAAGACCAGGTGGCCGGTTTCGGCGGCGGCCAGGGTCCACTGGGCCGACTCGGGATCGGTCATCTCGCCGACGAAGATGACGTCGGGGTCCTCGCGGAGGCAGTCGCGCAGGCCGCGCTCGTAATTGGGCACGTCGCGGCCGATCGCCCGCTGCGAGATCATGGCGGTGGAGCTGTCGTACTCGTACTCGATTGGGTCTTCGAGCGTGATGATGTGGCACGGGCGGGTGCGGGCAATCTCGTTAATCAGGGCCGCGATGGTGGTGGACTTGCCCGCCCCGGTGGTCCCGGTCACCAGCACGAGCCCCTGGGTCAGGTTGACGATGTCCTTCCACACGTCGTTGGGGAACCCGATGAAGTCGATCGTCGGCAGCGAGGTGTCCAGGGCCCGCATCGCCAGCGCCAGCCCGCGGTTGTCGTAGTAGGCGTTCAGCCGATAGCGAAACCCCTCGATGACCCGCGAGGCGTTGACCGACCGCAGCCTCTCCAGCGTCTGCGTCTGCGTGTCATCCAGCAACGTCCGCGCCACCCGCTCCAGCGTCGCCGCGTCCATCGGCCGCGCGTCCGCCATCCGCAGGTTGCCGTCGATGCGGTAGCACGGCGGCCGGTTCACCTTCAGGTGCAGGTCGGTCACCCGAGCGATGCCCTGGCGCTTGAAGGGGGCCAGCAGGTCGAGCAGGCTCATCTGCCGGTTGTCCGACGCCGCGTAAATCTTGTCACTCAGGCTGTCCATCGCCGGCCGGTACCCTCCGGAGTTCGCGGTCACCGTGACTTCTGGGCACACTCCGCACAGCAACCGTGCAACACCAGGTCGTGGCCCTCCAGCCGAAAGCCCTTCGGGACGACGGCGTTGAGCAGGGCGTTGCTGCCGGGCACCTCGAACACGCGGTCGCAGTGGCAGCAGTAGAAGTGATGGTGATGCGGCTTGCCGGCGACCTCGTACCGCGGCGGCTCGCCGGGCAACTTGACGATCGTGAGCCAGCCCTCGTCGAGCAGGAGCTTGATCGTGCGGTAGACGGTGGCGATGCCGAGGCCCGGTTTGTGTTGTTGCGCCGCCGCCAGCACCTCGTGCGTGCTCAGCGGCCGATCGGTCTCCGTGAACACGTCACGAATCGCCTTCCGCTGGTTCGTGTTCCGCGCCGACGCTTTGGGCATGATCCGCTCTTTCGCCCCGCACGGGGGGACAAGACACCGCACGCATTATCGTCGGTCGCCGCCGACCGTCCAGACTCCCGTCCCGATTCGGTCCGGGTTCACAGTTCGCTCAGGCACCCATCGAGGCAGTCGGCCAGGAAGTCCACGTCGTCGCGGGTCAGACACATCGGCGGGGCCAAGCGGATCGTGTTCCGCGCCGCCCCGGCCTTGCCCACCAGCAGACCCCGCTGCTTGGCCCGCTCGACCACGCGGCCGGCGGCGGCGGTCGCGGGGACCTTGGTGGCCCGGTCTTCGACCAGCTCGATGGCCTGCAACAATCCCATCCCCCGCACGTCGCCGATCAGCGCGTGCTTCTCCTGAAGCTCCAGCAACTTGGACCGCAAATAGGCCCCCAGTTCGCGGGCCCGCTGCGGCACGCGCTCCTGGTCGATCACTTCCAACGTGGCCAGCCCCGCCGTCACCGACACCGGGTTGCCGCCGAACGTGTTGAAGTGCAGCTTCTGCGTCATCACGGCGGCGATCTCCGGGCGGGTCGTGACGGCTGACAACGGCGTGCCGTTGCCGATGCCCTTGGCCATCGTCACCAGGTCCGGCACGACGCCGAAGTTCTCGAAACCCCAGAAGTGCTCGCCCGTGCGGCCCCAGCCGGTCTGCACCTCGTCGGCAACGCACACGCCGCCGTGACGTCGGACGATTTCGTACGCGACCTGGAAATACTCCGGCGGCGGCACGATGACGCCGCCGACGCCCTGGATCGGCTCGGCGACGAACGCGGCGACGCGGCCGCAGGTCTCGTGTCGGATGAGCGCCTCGATCGCGCGGGCACATTGCAGGTCGCACGCCGGGTAGTTGAGCCCCAGCGGACACCGATAGCAGTACCCGGGGCAGGCGTATTTCACGTCCAGCCCGGCGTCGGCGGCGTACTTCCAGTCGCCGATCGCGTTCATGCGCATCGTCGCCCCCGTGCCCCCGTGGTACCCGTTGCGCAGGCAGATGACCGCGTCATTCCTCGTGAATAGCCGGGCCATGAGGACGGCGTACTCGTTGGCCTCGCTGCCCGAGTTGCCGAAGTACGTCTGCGTGAGGCCCGAACCCGCCGGCATGTGCTCGGCCAACGCCCGGGCATACGTCACGATCGTCGGGTGCAGGTAGATCGTCGTCGTATGGACCAGCCGGCCCACCTGCTCCTGGAGCCGCCGCGTCACGTGCGGGTGGCAGTGTCCGACCGAGACGCTGACGATGCCGCCGGCGGCGTCCAGATATTGCCGGCCCTGCTCGTCCCACACATACTGCATGTGCCCCTCGACGAGGCACAGCGGCTCGTCGTAGTACAGGAACAAGCCCGGGTTGAGGTACTGCCGCCGCCGGGCCCGCAGCTCGTCGCGCGGCGGGCCGTCGTAGGGTCGGGGGTGATGGGAACTGGCCGGGAGCGGGACCGCGGTGCCCGGCCGACGCGCGGAACTCGACATTCTCAACCTCCCGCCGGGCCGTCCGCGATCGTCCGCACGACCACGCGGCCCCGCGCCGCAGTATTATGACGGCCAAGCCGGAACGCAACCCGCGGGCCCGCGCGGGTGTACATTGGCCGGTGCGGGCGCGCGCTCCCGGCACGCCGGGACCGCCGGGCCGTCCGGCGCGGGAAGCTGCGCCCGGCTTCCCAGCGACAGGCTGTCTTCAGGCTTGGCGTGGCAGCGAGGTGGACGATGCGACGAAGCGTTTGGCCGGTGCTGGTGCTCCTGCTGTTGGCGGGGGGGTGCGTCAACCGGCCGAAAGGGCCGGACACGCCGACGATGCGGCGGATCGACTCGGCCACGCACATCATCGAGTATCCCAGCCAGCGGCTGATAATCCTGAAGGGGATCGCCGACGAACCGGAACTGCTGCCCCACGAGCAGGTCTACCTCGTTAACGCGATCCTGATGGGCGGGTTCAGTTCGGACCGGGCGGAGGCACTGATCACGCTGATTCGGAACCCGTGCTGCACGCCCGCGACGCGCGACCACATTCGCGCGGGGCTCAAGAAGTCGCGCTTCCTCGGACGTGACGAGCGCAACGTCATCGACGCGCTCACCGCCGCCGAATCGCCCCGCCCGCCGACCGGCGACACCCCGTAACAGCCGCGCTTGCCCCCCTCCCTGTCACGCCCGGTGCGGGGGTCGGGTGTCTTCTTTTGGTGGGGTATACCGGGTTGTGCGACGGGGGCGGGCGGGGCGCCGGCCGCGCCGCGGCTCGCCGGGAGGCTCGCCCTCCCCGCTGGCATCCCACGATCCTGAATGCCCCTTTAGGAAGCCCGGGAAAGTGCAACAGTCGTCCAAGAAGACTCCCGCCCCCTTTTCCTTTCACCTTCTCCTCTTCCCGACTCTGAACACGCCATGCTTTCAAGGAACTCGCTGAGGGTTTCCACCGCTACCTGTTGCCGGCGCCAGCACCAGCGCCGTCCGGGCCGGGAGGTAGACCTGGATGCTCTGCGGCCGGCCGTGCCAGGGCGTCGGCTGGATGATGTACGTCTGATCGGGTTGCACCAGGCCGTGGCCGCCGAAGGGCGGATCGTCCGTGTTCAGAATCAGCCGGTAGTCGGCGCGCTCCGGCACGCCGAGTCGGTAGTCCACGTAGGACTGCACGGGGTGGAAATTGAAAGCGAACACCAGCGGCCCGCGACGGAAGAAGAGCAACTTCTGGTCTTCGTGGACATGGAGCTGCTCCCAATTCCCCTGCGCTAGAAGGTTGTAAACCGTGTCCAACCGCAACATCGCCTTGTCAAACTCCGCCAGATCGTGGTAGCGGAGCTTCGGGTTGTCCACCAGCGACCATTGCCGCCGGGCGTACTTGTAGGAATAGCCGTTGCCTTCGCGCGGGAAGTCGATCCACTCCGGGTGGCCGAACTCGTTGCCCATGAAGTTCAGGTACGCCTCGCCGCCGAGGGCAAACGTGATCAACCGGATCATCTTGTGCAACGCCATCCCGCGTTCGACGATCAGGTTCCGGCTGTCCTTGCACATGTGGTAGTAGATGTCCGCGTCCATCAACCACATCGCGATGGTCTTGTCACCGACGAGGGCCTGGTCGTGACTCTCGGCGTAGGCGACGTGCTTCTCGCCGTAGCGACGATTGATGAGCGTGTAGTACAGCTCGCCCAGGTTCCAGTCCTCGTCCTTCTTCTCCTTGAGCAGCTTGATCCAGTAGTCCGGGATGCCCATCGCCAGGCGGTAGTCAAAGCCGATGCCGCCCTCCGCCAGCGGCCGGGCCATCCCCGGCATCCCGGACATGTCTTCGGCGATCGTAATCACGTCGGGCCGCACCGCGTGCGCGACCTCATTGGCAAGCTGTAGATACGCGAGGGCATCTTCGTCGATGTGCGGCGGGAAGTAGTCGTCGTAGCGCGTGAAATGGTGTCCGAGACCATGATCGAGGTAGATCATGCTCGTGACACCGTCAAAGCGGAACCCGTCGAAATGGTACTCCTCGAGCCAGAACCGCACATTGGACAACAGGAACCGCAGTACCTCGACTTTGGCGTAGTCAAAACATAGCGAATCCCAGGCCGGGTGTTGTCCGCGGCCGCCCGCGTGGAAGTACTGGTATTCGGTCCCGTCGAAGTGGTTCAGCCCTTCGTGGAAGTTCTTGATCGCGTGGCTGTGGACCACGTCGAGCAACACCCGCAACCCCATCCCGTGGGCCGTGTCGATCAGCGCCTTCAGTTCCTCGGGCGTCCCGAACCGCGACGAGGCCGCGAAGAAGCTGCTCACCTGGTAGCCGAACGACCCGTAGTACGGGTGCTCCATGATCGCCATGAGCTGGACGGCGTTGTAGCCGGCGTCGCGGACGCGCGGCAGCACCTGGGCGATGAACTCGGCGTAGCTGCCGACGCGCTCCTCCTCGGACGCCATCCCGACGTGCGCTTCGTACACCCGCAGGTTGCCCCGCAGCGGCGGCACGGGGTGTTGCCAGGCGTACGGCTGCGGCGGGTGCCAGTACTGCCCGCTGAAGTTGTGCGAGTGCTCGTCCTTGACGGTGCGGCGAATCCACGCGGGCAGACGGTCGTAGGGGCCGATCGCGCTGTGGACGTGGACCTTGAGGCGGCTGCCGTGCGTGAGCCGGTCGGCGTACTTGTCGTCGGGGAGGAAGCGTTCCCACACGCCGGGGTGATCGGGCGAAGCGAGCAGCGGGTCGGCAAAGCGGTTCCATTGGTTGAAGTCGCCCATGAGCGACAAGGCGATGGCCTTCGGGGCCCACTCGCGGTACCACACGCCGGGCCGGCCGTCCTTCTCGCCGCGGTTGAACCCGAAGTACTCGTAGCCGCGACTGAAGGCGTCGAGGGAACCCGCGGCGTCGAGAACGCGCCGGCGCAGGGCCTGGTAGTGCCGGTAGCGGCGGCGCAGCGCGTCGGCGTACGGTGCGAGCCACGGGTCGCTTTGAACGAGCCCGGTGCCGTCGGGCGCTGCTTGCTGGGAATCGCTTACCGAGGTCATGCCGTTGGCTTTGCCTCCTTCGCGCAGCCACCTCCACGGGGTCGGTGCAACGATAGCCGCAGGGCGGCGGGGGTCAAGCAGGACTCAGAGTGCATCAGAACCCCGCACGCCGGTGCGGTGGCTCCGCGACCCACCACTGGCGTGGTGGGCTTTGTTGGGGACTGTTGGCGAGGGACCACGCACGAGCGCGCGGCGCCCAACGGACACCGACGGGGCCGCAGGCCGCGGGTCCGGTTGACGGGCGCGCGGTGGCCGGGCGTCGGGCTGTTCAGCAGAGGTTCTTCGCGGAGTTCGGGGGACGGGAGGGCGAAACTCCTGCTGAGCCGCCACTGCGGCGTGGACCAGCAGCTCGGCCGCCCCCAACCTCGCCGCGAGGTCACGTCGTCAACTCGGCGGCCCGCAGCACCTTCAGCAGACCGTCAACATCCGTCTGACTGAAGCTGCCCACGTCGTGGCTGTCCAGGTCCAGCACCCCCCAGCAGGAGCCGTCGGGGTCCAGCAGCGGCACCACGACTTCAGATTGGTCGCGCGGGTCGCACGCCACGTACTGGTCGCCCAGCTCGCGCACGTCGCGGACGACCAGCGGCCGGCGGCTGCGAAACGCCTGCCCGCAGGCCCCGTGCAGCCCGATCGGCGAACACGCCGGCTTCGGCTGCCGGGCGGCAAGCACCAGCTCGTCGGCGCCCTCGTACACATAGAATCCCACCCACGAGACGCCCGTGCTGTGCAGCCCGTGCCATAACGCGTCCACGACCGTCCGCATCCGTTGCCGCCGGTCGCCAGCGTGGCTGACCTTCTGGACAATGTCGTCATAAGCGCGGCTGGTCATATGGGCATCATCGCGGCGGCGGCCGTGCAAAGTAAGCCCGCGGGGTGGCCGATTCTCGTCGGCGCACGGGCCAGCGAAGCTAGCGCCCCGTCAGCAGGCGCACGAAGGGGTTGATGTCGCCGAAATCCACCCGGCCGTCGCGATTGATGTCCCCGTTGCGCGGCAGGCAATCCGGGAACTCGGCGGCGTACGCGCCGGGGTTGCAGAGGAGCATCACGAACGGGTTGATGTCGCCGAAGTCGGTCCGGCCGTCGCAGTTCAGGTCGCCCACCCCGACCAGGTCAGGCCATTCCCACTCCAGGCGTGGCGTGCGGCCGATCCCGTCGAGACGGCCGTCGGCCCAGACGGTGAGGTCACCGCGCCCCCGATACGCCACGCCAAGCATGTGCAGCCCGCCGCCGGTCTTTGTCAACAGGGTCCAGTGGCTTTCGAGGGTCTTGGGGCGCTCGTCGTTGTAGTAGGCATCAGCGCCGAAGTCCTCGTCGGCGGGCGTGTAGGTGCCGTCGGTCCAGGCATTGGTCGTGACGAGGGCTTCACCGTGGTGCCAGACGGCCTGCGGGCGGCGGAGGTAGTAGTAGTCGGGGGACTGGAAGGGGTGGCACACCATGACGCCGCCGTGCCCCTCCGGCGCGTAGTAGTTGATAAAGCTGCCGGTCATCGTCTCGTAGTTCCGCAGCTCGTCGAACACCGCGGTCAGATGGGTCGAGACGTTCGGGTCGGTGGCCAGCGTCAGGGCGTAGCGGCAGGCCACCATGCGCGGCAGGCGGTTGGCCGCGAGATCCGTCTGACACTGATAGTCGTGCAGGGAGACGATCGTGCCGAACTCGTTGACGCCCGTTGCCGCCGTCACCAGCCCCGGCCAGGCCAGATTGACCCACTCCGGCGCGCCGTCGGTCGGCACGCGCACACACAGCACGTGGTGGTTCATCATCGGGATCAGCGTGATGAAATCCAGCCGGCGGGTGGCGAGCGTCCGAATCGGCGCCGCGACATAGCGGCCCCAGCATGTGTGGCTGCGACAGCCGCCGTAGAGCCAGTCGCCCAACGTACACACGACCTTGAGGTCCAGCTTGTCGATCTGAGCGGCGGGGTGCGTGAGGGCGAGACGGGCGACGAGGCCGTCGAACTCGTCCTCGAGACCGAGGGGCCGCCAGACCGCGGTGGCCATGATGTTGCGGGCCAGGTTGTAGCGATAGGTACCGAGGTAGCTCTTCGTCTGGCTGACGCCCTGAACGATGGCGTCGCCCAGCAGTCCCGCCTGGGCCCAGCCCATCTCATAGTTGGAACCCCACACCCGGAGCACGGTGTACCCGCGTCCGTTGGGATAAAGCTGCTGCTCCAGGATAACGCCCTTGTCGGCCTGGGCGACGGCCGCGGCCAGCAGCAGCGCGGTCGCCAGGCCGGCGGCACGGTAGCGATGGCAAGTCATGATCGGCCTCCTCCGCGCTTGCGGACGCTGATCGCCGCAAGCAGCGACATTGTACCGCGCGGCGGCCTGGAACTGCTTCGATCGGCGGCAAGGAGATCCCCCTGAGGGGGGCGCGCCATCACCGTCCGCTGGACGTTCTATAATCCCCCGTCAGGCGAATGTGATGAAGCCCTTTGCGGGCATTCAAGGACATGGGAGACTAACCGGAAGGGCGAGCCTCCCGGCAAGCCGCGGCTCGGCAGGCCGGCAGGGTCGCCGCAGGAGACAGCCTCGCCCTCCCATGCCGGGGCTCGGCGGGAGCCTCGCCCTCCCGCGTTGCGGCCCGGCAGTTCCGGCGCACTGGGATCGCCCTCCCGCGTCGCGGGATCGCCGATGCCCACATAGGCCCACGTGAAGAAGGGTGCAGCGTATGGCGGAGCCGAAGCACGGGACCAAACCGTTGGCGGTCGAGGAGACCCCGGGCAAGAAGGCCTACTGCATGTGCGGCTGGTCGGCGAAATTGCCGTACTGCGACGGGTCGCACAACCGCATGGACACGGGCTGTCGGCCGATCCACGTCGAGATCGATCAGGCCGGCAAGAAGTGGGTCTGTCAGTGTCACCGCAGCGGCAACCTGCCGTGGTGCGACGGCACCCACAAGTCGCCAAGCACCGGGTCGTAAGTGCCTGTGAGGGGTGGCCGGGGGAGCCGCCGGAGTCCGCATCCGACCTGGTTCTTGCTGGGAGCGCTTCTTGCAGCCCCGCACGCCAGTGCGGGGCCGGGCGGCCCGCCACTCGCGTGGCGGGTACCGATAGCGCGTCTACTCGTCGTGTGAGCATTCGGGGTCGTGGTAGGCGGGCCCCGCGTAGGGGTCTTCGCTGAAGGGGCGGCCGAACTCCTGCACCCAGTAATAGCCGTACTCGCCCCCGTAGCGAATCCCAATCCCCACTTCCGTGAAAGCGGGGTTGAGGATGTTCTCGCGGTGGCACGGGCTGGACATCCAGTCGGCCATGACCTCGGCGGGCGTCCGCTGCCCAGCAGCCAAGTTTTCGCCAATGATCCAATAATCGTAGCCGAATTCCTCGGCCCGCTTCCCGAGGGTCGAGCCGGTCGCCGGGTTCACGTGGGCGAAGAAGCGGTAGAAGACCATCTCGCAGGCGTACTGGCTGGCCTGGGCCTCCAGCGTGGCGTTGGTCGTGACCGGGTCCAGGCCGCGCTGCGTCCGCTGCCGGTTGAGCAGGCTCAGAACCTCCGCCCGCCAGAACGCGGCCTCGAGCGGCTCGTTGCAGCCCGGGTACTCCACCGTCAACGCGTCGGTCGTGGTGTTGCCACTCGTGCTGCTGCCGCCCGCGGCGACGGGGGGACGGCTCGACGACGAGCTGCCGCCCGAACCCCCGCTCGACCCGGTGCCCCCGGTGCCGCTGGCCGGCCCGGATATCGGCAGCCCCTCGTCCGATGGGGCGCCCAGGGGGCAACCGGCCGGCAGCAGGACCACGGCGACGGTCAGCAGCAGCGGAACGAGCCTGGAGGGCCTCATCGCTCAACTCCGAACGGGACCGGTTCGGCCGGTGCGTACCCGCGTCTTCTCGCTCCCATTATATCGTATGGTCCAGCGCCCTTGATGGGACGCATGGCTCGCTCCATACTTATTGGCCGGCGTGGGACCCCGCCTGGGGACGCCCCGTCCGGGGTGCCCGCGGGCCGCCCCGGCACGTGGTCGTGGTGTGCCCCGGTGGGCCCCGTCTGTTCACAGGACGCGGCCCGCTCGCGGAACAAGGTCCCAGAACGCCGCCTCAGGAGCTGGATATGTTGCGACGACCGCGCTCCACCGTGCTGTTGGGGCTGGCCGCCCCGCTGCTTCTCGGACAATCCCTGCCGTCGGGGTGTTTTCCTGGCGGCGGCGGGGGCGGCGGCACAGTGTTCAATCTGCCCCCCACGGTGGTGCTGACCACCGATGTCCAACGCGGCGTCGCGCCGTTGAAGGTCTTCTTCAGCTCCAGCGCCAGCACGGACGACGGCGTCATCGTGCAGCGCCAGTGGGACTTCGGCGACGGCGTCGGCGCCAGCCAGGAAATCTCCCCGACGTACACCTACACACGCACGGGCCAGTACACCGTCAAGCTGACCCTAACGGACGACCGGGGCGCCACGGCCTCCGATACGGTCCGGATCGACGTGACCGAACGTCCGGTGGCGATCATCGAGGTGGATCGCACGACCGCCGAGACCGCGCCGGCCACGTTCAACTTCGACGGCTCCAAGTCGTATGATCCGGACGCCAAGAGCGGCGAGACCCTTCGCTACCGCTGGGATTTCGGCGACGGCTCGCGGGAGCTGCTGGCCGCGGTGCGCCACACCTTCGCCAGCTCCGGGACGTACCGCGTCCGCCTGACCGTCACCGACGTGGTCGGGATCACGGGCACCGCCGAAGTGGTCATCCAGGTCGGGATCCCGCGGCCGAGCATCAGCTTCCGTTCGCCGCCGTCCGACGTGACGAACATCGTGTGTACCAATTCCAGGAACTCGGCCGTCTGGGTCCACGCGGTATACGACGTGGCCCCGGGCGTTCCGTTCCAGCTCCGCGCGGGGCTGGACGGCGACCGGGACGCCTGCAACGCCCAAGTGGCGCTGTTCGATGCGCAGACGGGGGCCGCCGGCCGTGAGCTCGTGGACTTGTCGTCCAACTTCGACCTGCGGCAGGGGCCGCCGCGCGCCGCCGTGTACCACCCCGACCGCGACCAGATTCGCGTGCTGGTGGGCGGGGACGACGGGATCGTACGGCTGTATGACAGCGAGAGCGGCGTGTTGCTGCGCCGCTACACGGGCACGGGCAGCGCGGTGAACGGGTTGGCGTTTCGACCCGGCGGGACGCAGTTCGTCGTGGGTTACAACGACGGCACGGTGTACCTGCGGGATACGGCCAACGCCGCGATCGCGCGTTCCTACGTGGGGCACACGGCGGCCGTCAATGCGGTCGCGGTTTCACCGGACGGGGCGTTCGTGCTCACGGGCGACGCCGCCGGCCAGGCCATTCTGTGGAACCGCGCGAGCGGGGCCGAGGTGTTGCGGTTTGACCACGGCGGCGCGGCGGTGACGGCGGTGGCGTTTTCGCCGACCAACCCGCAGCGGGTGCTCACCGCGTCCACGGACCGCACCGCGCGGTTGTGGAGCACCGTCAACGGCAACCTGACCCAGGAGTTCGCCCCGGTCTACAGCGGCACCCAGCTTGTGGCCGGTCACACCGGAGCGGTGCAAGCGGCGGGCTTCTCGCCCGACGGAACGCAGGTCGTCACCGCGGGGGCCGACAAGCGCGTCATCCTGTGGAGCGCGGAGTTCGGCACCCAGCTTCGCGTGTTCAAGAAGCACACCGACGCGGTGGGGGCGGTCGCCTTCTCGCCCGACGGCACCCGGCTGTTGAGCGGGAGCGACGACGGCACGGCGATCGTGTGGAACGTCAGCACGGGGGCCGTCGTGCGGACCCTGGAGCCCTGCCGGTCGCCGGTGGTTGCGGTCGGGTACTCGCCGGACGGGGCCGGGATGTTGGCGGCGGTGGCGGCCCGCAACGAGATTCAGCTCGACACCAACCCCGCGTCGGGCAACGACCTGAACCTGACCCTCCCGACGGCGCTGCGGCTGGCGACCGACACCTATGAGGTGCCGGCGGCGACTGGGGGCACCCTGTACAACTTGTGGATCGAGATTCAAACCGACCGGACGAAGCCCGTGCGGGCGTACGCTCCGGCGCGCGTCAACGTGCTCCCGGCGTTCACGACGACGATCGGGCCGGACACGCCCGTGATCCCGCTGCGCAGCAACGCCGCCAACGTGGTCACGCCCGAGACGACGAACCGGCAGATCTTCGACCTCGGCGCGGTGGACGTGGGCGACCGGATTTACCTGAGCGTGCTGACGGTGCCGGGGTACGGGAAGACCTATCAGCACAGCGACTTCAGCGTCCTGCTGCTCGATGCGGACCAGAGCCTGTTCGCCTGGTACGAAAGTGAGACGGTGCTGTTCTCGCCGGCCACCAAGCTCCTCGTGGGGCACGGCAGCCCGAACATGTACGTTGTGCTCGACGCGCACGGGGACAATCTGGTGCCCGGCGTGAACGTGAGCATCGCCCGGCAGTTCGCCGACGACAGCGAGCCGCGGCGGCAGCACGTCCGCTTGTATTTCAACACAACGACCGTCCAGAACCTGACCATTGGCGGATCGGCCAAGTTCGTGCTGCCGCCGTTTGACACGGAGGTCAACGCCGCCGGCTTCGACCCGGTCATTGTGCGCAACGCGGCCCGCGCCCGCGTGGCGGCGCTGTTCAACGCCTACGACGTGGTGGTGAGTACCAACCCGCCGACGACGGCCGGCACCCCCTACATCACGATCTACTTCGACACCACCGATGCGATGCTGACTGCCCGCATCCCCGATCGCAACGGCGACGGGGTGATCGACGCGGAAGACCTGCAATTCTACGGCGTCACGAACTACATCGACTCGCGCAACGCGACGCTCAGCGGGCGGGCGGTCATATCCGTGAGCCAGATCATCGCGGACCACCCCGGGATAACGGATTCGGACCTGGGTTTGGCCATCGGCAACGCGGTGGCGCACCACGTGGGCCTGCTGTCCGGTCTGCGCGAAACGGTGCAGACCGTGCCGGACGACATCATGACCAACGATCCGACGCAGGTGACGACCGCCGCCCTCAGTTTCACGACCGCGCCGCTGGCCGGGTCGCGCGATCTCCAGCCGATCGGTAATCAGGACGGCCCGCTGTTGCTGCTGGAGCTGTTCGGGCCGAAGTGAGGGCGATCTGACCGCCGGCACTTACCCCGGCTCGCGGCGGCCGTGCAGCCGCCGGGGCGTGGTCGTGTTGTGCAACCGCTGCCGGACCAACCGGCGGTGGCAATCGTCGGCTTTGCCGGCCCGGCGTCGAAGTGCTCGCGTGCGGGCCGGTCAAACGCCTCGACCGGCCGCAACCGGCGAGGCACCCCCCGAGTCTTCCGCGGGCGTCACGTGGGCCAGTGCGGTCCCACGGACCAGGCCACCAACAGGGCCATCATCGCGGCCGAGGCCACCCACAACACCGTGGCGACGCGCCGGGCGAAGTGGAGTTCCTCCGGTCGCGGCTCAGCCCGACTGGGGCAGGGCATGGCTGCCATGAGCTAGCCCTCTGCCCCGAGCGTGATGAGATAGGAAATCAACGACAGGAACTCGAAAAACATCGAAAGGAGCATGACCACACCACCTTTCTTTCGTGCTTTTCTCCCTCCTTGACAGAGGGTATGTCCTGTTTCTTTCCCAACCGTCCAGAGATGTATTCCCAGGCACGGCGCGGGACCGCGCAGCGTGCCGTCATGGGGCGGCATCGGTCGGTTACCGTCGCGCGCTCAATTGCCACCCCTTAAATTGGGGGGTTTACGCCACCTGACGCGCAATTCTTGCCGGTTGACCCCCGTTACGACGGCCCGGCGCCCCCGCGACGAATAGTGCCCCACGGTCGCCGAATACCGTTCCGACGGGGCCACGGCCACGGCCCGGGCCCCGCCGACGCCGAAACGCACCGGACGCTACAATGACCGCAGCCGGCTCCGGCTGGGTCGAGGACTGCGGATGTTTGCCCGCTTCTACAACGTGCGACTGGCGGCGGCTGAGAAAGCCCTGCGTCAGGGGCGGGTAGATGAGGCTTATGACGCCGTCCGGCAGCCGGACGTCGGCCAGACGCCGCGGGGCCGGAAACTGCTCGACGACCTGGTCCGGCCGCTGCTGGCCCGCGCTCGGCTGCACCGGCAGGCGGGACGCTACGTCGAGGCGTTGGCCGACCTGGACCGGCTGGTCGCCATCGACCGGGGCGGCGACGAAGCCCGGGCCCTACGGCAGCAGGTGCTGGCCGAGGCCCGGGAGCAGGCCCGCCAGGAAGGCGAACAGCGGCAGGCCCTGGGGCAGGCCGCGGCGCAACTCGAAGCCGGGCGGCTCGAAACGGTCCGCCTGAACCTCGAGCGGGTGGCGGATGCGGGGCGCCGGGAGGCGCTGGCGGGCGAGGTGGACGTGCGGCTGCGGCGGTGCGGGCAGTTGCTCGAACAGGCGCAGACGGCCGTGGAGCGCGGGGACGTGCTGGCGGCGATCGGATTCTGGCAGGACGCGTGTCGGCGACACGGTCGCTCACGGGAGACGGACGAGTTTGCGGTGCGTCTGGGCGAAGCGGGCGCGCGGGCGACGGAGAGCTGGGTGGCCGAGGGGCGGCTGGACCGAGTACACGCCGCGTCCGCCGGGCTGGCCGCTCTGGCGGCCATCAGCCCAGCCCTGGGGGCCACCCAGCGCGTGGCCGGGCTCTGCGAGCGGGCGGGGAGGCTGCTCGCGGCCGCGGACTACCCGGCCCTGCGGCAGACGCTGCTGCAACTGAAAGCCGGCGGCGGCCGTGGCGCCTGGTTGGACCAAGCCTTGGAGGCGTTGGGGCGAATCGTCACCGACCACGAAGCACTGCTCGCCGGGCCGCTCGGGACGGTGTTGCCGGGCAGCGCCGACCACGGTGCGCCCGCGCTCGAGGAGTCGGACGAGGCCGGGCACGCCCGGGTGTCACGCGCCGACGATGTCGCCGACCCGGCCGCGGTGCGGCTGGATCAGCCGCTGCTGGTTCTCGTGGATGGCGGCGGCGCCGGGCTGCTCGTCGGTCGAGATGTGGTCCGGCTGGGGCGCGAAGGCGGACCGGAGGTGGACGTGCCGCTTCCGGGCGACGTGCACTCGCACCACGCGGACGTGGCGCGGCGTGGCGAGGATTACTTCGTGACGGCCTACGGGCCGGTCGAAGTCAATCAGCGGCGGATCGAACACACGCTACTGCGGGATGGCGACCGCATCACGCTGGGCCCGCGCGTTGCGCTGGTTTTCAGCCGACCCAGTGCCAAGAGCGAATCGGCCGTGCTGCGGCTGTCGCACCGCTGCCGCCTGCCGCAGGACGTCGGGGAGGTCATTCTCTTCCGGCGGACGTGCCTGATCGGACGCGGGAGCGGCTGCCATCTCCCCCGGCGTGAGGGCGACGAGCAGGTGGTGTTGTTCGAGCGGGGCGGAGCGTTGCACGTGCGGCAGACCGCGGGCTCCCGCTGGGAAAGCGCGGCGGCGCAGCCGGTGGTCGCCGGTCGCGTGCTGGAGTTCGGCGATCTGCGGGTGACGGTCAAGCCGTACGACGGTGCGGAGCGTCGGACGAGTGGGTGACGGGAAGGGGCCCGCGCCGGGCGGGTCCGCTTCGCGGAGGACGGATCGTGGCGTACACGTTCAAGCATGGTGACCGCCCGCTGGAGGGGATCACGGTGCAACGCGCCATCGGTCGCGGCGGGTTCGGCGAGGTCTACTACGCCGTCGCCGATTCGGGCAAGCAGGTGGCGCTCAAGTACCTGCGCGAGAGTCCGGAGATCGAGCTGCGCGGCATCTCGCACGTCATGAACCTCAAGAGCCCGTACCTGATCACGATCTATGACGTCAAGACGAACGCGGCGGGGGAGCCGTTCGTCATCATGGAATACGTCAGCGGACCGTCGCTGCGGGAGCTGTTGTTGGCGGAGCCGGGGGGACTGGGCGTGGCCAAGGCGGCGTTCTTCCTGAAGGGGATCGCGGCGGGCCTCAGCCACCTGCACGAGCGGGGGATCGTCCACCGCGACTTGAAGCCGGCGAACATCTTCTACGACGACGGCTACGTGAAGATCGGGGACTACGGTCTGAGCAAGCACATGTCGGTGTCCAAGCACAGCGGGCAGACCGTGAGCGTGGGCACCGTCCACTACATGGCCCCGGAGATCGGCTCGGGCAACTACACCCGGGCGATCGACATCTACGCGCTGGGCGTGATCCTGTACGAAATGCTGACGGGCCGACTGCCGTTCAGCGGTTCGAGCATGGCCGAGATCCTCATGCGTCACCTGCGGGACAACCCGGACCTCAGCGGCATTCCGCGGCCGTTCGCGCCGGTGATCGCCAAGGCGCTCGCCAAGGACCCCCTGGAACGGTACGGCGACGTGCAGGAAATGGTCGCTGCCGTCCTGGAGTCGGCGGAGGTGGCCCGCAGCGTCGATGCTTTCGATGCGACGGCGCTGACGCAGGTGCCGCGGTCGCCCCATGCGAAGGACGCCGATCCCACCATGACGTCTCCGCCGCGACTGCCGCCCCTGCCGGCCCTTGATGCTCGGGAAGTCGGTGGTGGGGAGCTGCCGCCGGCGTTGCAGCGCAAGCTGGACCGGTTGAACGAGAAGTTGGAACGTCGGGCGGCCAAATTGGAGGAGTATCTTGGGCCGGCCCGGGGATGGGGCGGGGTGGCGCGTCATGCCGCCCCCGCGCGGCCTCGTCGCGGGGCGCAGATCTTCATTCTGCTGTTGGTAACGGCGGCGATCGCCGCCGTGCTCGGGGTGGTTAGTGGCGGACGGCCGGGAAGTGACCCGCCGCCGGCGGTGCCGCTGGGGTTCTTCCTGATCGGCGGCACGGTGGGGCCGCTGCTGGGTCACCTGCGGTTGCTGGGGCGGGCGATCACGCGGCACCCGCTGCTGGACCGCCTAGTCTATGCCAGCCTGGCCGGGATCATCATGCTTCCGGGCTATGCTCTGGCCGCGGAGGAAATCCGTGACCCGGACCTCGCCCGGATCATCCTCGCGCCCCTGGCGGCGTTCTTGATCTGCGACTGGGGTCGGCGCATCGAGGCCGGCCGACGCGGCGATGTCAGCGCGCGGTCCTCCTTCTGGCCCGGGGTCGTCGGCCTGGTCACCGCGGCGATCGTGGACTCCGATCAATACATGTGGAGCGCGGCGGGCGTGTGCGCCGCGATCTCGCTGCTGACCCAGGCCGCCGCCGGCATGTGGCCGGTGGCGCACACCGCGTCGGTCGTGTCGGGCAAGCACGCGGAGGCGGGTGGTGGTGGCGCGCCGACGGCGGAGACGACCGGCGACATCAAACCGGTGGCCATCGCGCCGCCGGGCGCTGACGCTGCCGCGGCCGGCACTCCGCCGCCGTCCCAGGCTCCCGCCCCTCCGCCGCCCCGCGAGTCGTGGGAGGTTTCGGCGGCCCAGCCGTCGTTTGTCGGGCGGACGGCCAGCGCCGGAGCAGCGTTCCTGGGCAAGGTGCTGCTGTTGTGCGGACTGACGTTGGCCCTGGGGCAAGGGACGTTCGTGGGCGTCGCGGACCAGGCGATTCAGCAGGGCCGCTGGCACGTCGATCCCGACGTCGCCCCCTGGTTGCAGCACGGCGTGCCGGTGGGCGTGATCCTGTTGGTCCTCGTGCTGGGCAGCCTGTTGCTCGTGGTGGCGCGCCGACACGATGGTGGGTGGCACTTCGTGCGCGGCTGTATCGGCTGCGGGGCCCTGTTGTGGGGCGCCCTGGTGGCCAACCTGTGGGGCGAGGCGGCCCTGCGGCACGTCTTCACACACCGTGACTTGTCGGGGCTCCAGGGAGCGAACGAGTGGGGACCGCTCATGATGATGGGCTCGGCTTTCGTCGTGGCGGCCGTGGCCCTGCTGTGGCCCAGTCGGCAAGCCAACCGACCGATCGTGATCTGACTCGGGAGAACGCCGCGTGTCGTCCGTATCGTTCTGGATCGTCGCGCTCGTGATCGTGGCCGTGGCCCTGGCGCTGCGCGCCTCGGGCGCGCGGCGGCGGTGGGCTGGCTTGGGAACGGCCGCGGTCCTGATCGTGCTCGCGTTCGGCGCCCTCGTGGCGACCCGCTCGCAGTCCCGTGCGCTGACGCGCGCGGTGGTGATCGAGGGGCCGCCGGACCGGCCGGGGCAGCCGAACGCGGTCGTCGAGTTGGGCGACGGGCGTCTGGTCATCCGCGACGATGCGCTGCGCACCTGGTTGCCGCCCGAGGTGCCGATCCCTCCACTTCCGCCGCGACCACCGGCGGCCGGGGCGGAGCCGCCGGCCCCGGCGACGCAGCCGAACGCGACGGAGATGGCGGCGGAGGAGGTGGCGGCGGCGATCCGGCAGTACTTCGATGAGCTGCTGACGAAGGACCGGGCGTCGCTGAAGACCGAGAGGGCCGAGCTGCGTTCGCTGCTGACTCGCTTGAAGGTCACGGAGCGTCGTCGGTTGGCGGACGAGTTGGCCCGCCGGACGTCCGCCCGCGTGCGGGACGAGTTGGCGGCCGGTCCGCACGACTTGTTCAGCGACGACCAATTCCTTGAGCTGCAATTGGAGGGGGGGCCTGACCAGTGGCGCCGTTTCGTCACGTCGCGGGATGTCCGGGCGGCGACCGTCCAAGCCCCGCCATTGGCGATTCGCGTGATTCTGCTGTGCGGGACGATCTTGGTGGCGGCGGCGGTGCTGCGCCGAGTTGTGCCGTCTCCTGCCAGGGCGGGCCATCCCGACCGGGGTAGCTAATCAGTGTTCGCGGCGTCACCGGGGGGGAGCCCCGTCTTCTATGCACTGGCGTGGGCTTGGCGCGCTGCCAGTCAACCGCTCGTGCATTTATCGGTCCTCGCATTCCGGTGATGTTTCGCCTTGTCAACATGCGGTCGGATTAACACAGCGGGGCTGGTCGTCAGCCGATGAATCCGTTGCAAGTCCGCGGTCACCGGGCCGCGGAAGGGCGACGCGCGGCCTCCGCGTTGTTGCCAGCGGGCGGGCCTCACACGTCGTATCGGAGCCCGCCGCGGCTTTCGCCTCGGACACCGGATGCTTGACACGGGAAACGGCAGGAGAACGTCATGACGCTCGGGAAGAAAATCATCCTATCGAAGATGGCGCTGGTCCTGGTACCGGTGGTGCTGATCACCAGCGTCGCCGTGTGGCAGTCGCGCAGCGGCTTCGCGCGGGCGATTGATGCCGCGCGCGAGTCGATGAAAACCAACGGCGAGGACGCGCAGCAGGCCCTGACGGACACCGGGCTGACCGACCTGGCGCACCAGGCACAGGTCATCCACGCGATGTGCGCGGCGCAACAGGAGGTGCTGGAACAGAAGGTCAAGGCGGACCTGGCGGTCGCGCGCGACGTGCTGCGCGACACGGGGGCCGTCTCGTTCAGTGACCAGAAAGTCGCGTGGCAAGCGACGAACCAGTTCACGAACGCCACCGCGACGGTGGAGTTGCCGCAGATGGTCATCGGGCAGACGCCGTTGGAACCCAACGCGGACCCCAAAGCGACCTCGCCGATCGTGGATCATGTGCGCGACCTGGTGGGGACGACCTGCACGATCTTCCAACGGATGAACCCCGCCGGCGACATGTTGCGGGTATGCACGAATGTGGTGGGTGGCGACGGGAAGCGGGCGATCGGCACGTACATCCCGACGAAGAACGCCGACGGGACGCCGAATCCGGTCGTGGCGGCGGTACTGAACGGGCAGCCTTACGTGGGGCGGGCGTTCGTGGTGGACCGGTGGTACATCGCGGCCTATGAGCCGATCACGAACGACGCGGGGGAGGTGGTGGGGATGCTGTACGCGGGGGTGCCGCAGGAGAGCGCCAAGTCGCTGCGGCAGGCGATCATGTCGATCAAGGTCGGCAAGACCGGCTACGTCTACGTGCTGAATGCCAAGGGCAAGACGCGCGGGTACTACGTCATCTCCTACCAGGGCAAGCGCGACGGGGAGGACATCTGGGAGGCGAAGGACGCCGACGGCAAACTGTTCATCCAGGACGTCTGCCAGAAGGCCCTGGCCCTGAAGCCGGGGGAGGTCGGCGAGGCGCGGTATCCGTGGAAGAACGCCAACGACCCGGTGGCCCGCGAGAAGATCGTCAAGCTCGCTTACTTCGAACCGTGGGACTGGGTGATCGGCGTCGGGTCCTACGTCGACGAGTTCTATGACGCCGTCAACCAGATGAACGAGCGCTCGACCGCCGCCCTGGCGCAAATCGAGTCCACCGGGCAGCGGTCGCAGGCGGCGGTGGTGGGCTGGTGCTTCGGGATCGGCGTGACGTCGTTGTTCCTGGCGATGGCGGTGGCCCTCCTGGTCACGCGGACGATTACGCGCCCGATCAACCGGATCGTGAGTGGTCTGAACGAAGGGGCGGACCAGGTCAGCGCCGCCGCCGGCCAGGTGGCCAGCGCTTCGCAGCAGCTCGCCGAGGGCGCCAGTGAGCAGGCCTCGTCGCTGGAGGAAACGTCCAGCGCGCTGGAAGAAATGGCGGCGATGACCAAGACCAACGCGGACAACGCCAGCGAGGCGAACCGCTTGGCGACGGAGGCCCGCACGACGGCGGCGGCCAGCGACCAGACCACGGCGCAGCTCGACAAGTCGATGGCCGCGATCAACCAGTCGTCCGACAAGATCAGCAAGATCATCAAGGTGATCGAGGAGATCGCGTTCCAGACGAACCTGCTGGCACTGAACGCCGCGGTCGAGGCGGCCCGGGCCGGCGAGCACGGCAAGGGCTTCGCGGTGGTGGCCGAGGAAGTTCGCAACCTGGCCCAGCGGGCGGCCCAGGCGGCCCGCGAGACGACCACGCTGATCGAGGACTCGGTGGCCCGCGCCCGCGAAGGCACGCAGGTGTCGCAACAGGTCGCCGAAGCACTCAGCTCGATCACCAAGTCCGTCACGCAGGTGTCGGACCTGATCGACGGCATCGCCAAGGCCAGCCACGAGCAGTCCCAGGGTATCCAGCAGATCAACGACGCGGTGTCCCAGATGGACAAGCTCACGCAGGCCAACGCGGCCGGCGCCGAGGAGTCGGCGTCCGCCGCCGAGCAGCTCAGCGCCCAGGCCGAAACGGTCAAGAGCGTGGTGCGGGAGCTGGTGAAGCTGGCCGGAGTCCGCGAGAAGAACGACCGCCCGTCCCCCGCGTCGCCCGCGACGCCGGGGGGGCCCAAGCCGGGGCATGATGCCGGACACCATCCGCATTTCCCGCCGGTGAAGTCCGGCAAGAAGGGCGCGGGGACGGCCAACAAGGCGCCCCACGCGGTGACCGCGGCGCACAGCGCGCCGGCCAAGCAGGACTTACAGGAGTTCTAAACTGCCGCCGGCACTTGGTCGCCGGCTGTCCATGAGATGCTAACCAGCACTGTGGCCCGGCCGGGGGGGCCGGGCCCGCAGTGTCTCCAGAATGGCCCGGCGCAGCGCGTCGGGCGCGCTCATCCGTCCCGGCCCCTCCACGCCGCAGGCCAAGTGCCCCTCTTCCGGCCCGACGAGCTGAAAGCCGTGCTGCCGCAGGAACGCGACGTTCCGCTGCACGGCCGGGTGCTGCCACATGCGTGTGTTCATGGCCGGGGCCAGCAGGACGGGGCAGGCCGCTCCCAGTAAGAGGGTGCTGACGAGGTCGTCCGCAATGCCGCCGGCGAGCTTGCCGATAATGTTCGCCGTGGCCGGGGCGACCACGATCAGGTCCGCCCGCTCGCTGGGGCGGAGATGTTGGAACGGCTCGCCATCGCCGGCGTGCCAGAGCGTCGTCAGCACGGGGCGCCCGGTGAGGGCCTGAAACGTGGCGGGGCCGACCAGCCGCCGGGCGCTGCGGGTCATCGCCACCGTGACGCCGCAACCGTCCTGCACGAGCGCGGACGCCAGCGCCGCCGCCTTGTACGCGGCGATACCGCCGGTGACGCAGAGCAAGACCTCGTAACCGGTCAGGGGCGGAGGGGTGGCGGGCGGCATGTCGGCGGGCGTGGCCAGACGTCCTCTCAGAGTGCCTATCAGAACCCCGCACACCAGTGCGGGGGCTCCGCGCCCCACCACTTGCATGGTGGGTTCTGTCAGGGGCTGCTATTTGTCCGGCGGGGCGAGGCCGGACGATTCGTAGTCGATGCCGATCTTGTCCTGGAGGATTTCCTCCATGATGACCTCCATCTCGGTCTTGCCGGTGGGGTCGACCAGGGGGCGGGCGCCGCGCATCAGCTCCAGCCAGCGTTTTTGCACCAGGCTGGTGAGCTTGAACCGGCCGCCGACCTTCTCGATGATGTCGTCGTTCTTGAGCAGTTCAATCATCGTCGTCGCTCGCGCTCGATGATGTCCAGGATCGCCGCTACCGAATCCTCCAGTATATCATTGGTGATGAAGTAAGGGTAGTAGCCGCTGGTGCGGGCGAAAGCGATCTCGCCGTCGGCCTCCGCGATCCGCTTGGCCTGGAGCGCGTCCGATTCCGTCCGGCGGCCCGCCAGCCGAGCCTTCAGCGTCTCCATCGTCGGCGGCAGCACGAAGACGCGGACGGACCCGGGCAGTCGCCGGGCAATCTGCGCCCCCCCTTGCACGTCGATCTCCATGATGACGACGCGCCCGGCCGCCAGGGCCGCCTCGACGGGGGCCCGGGGCGTGCCGTAGCGGTTTCCGAGGTACTCCGCGTGTTCGAGGAGCTCGTCGCCGTCGACCATGCGCTGGAACTCGGCGGGGGTGATGAAGCGATAGTGGCGACCGTCCACCTCGTCGCCACGGCGCGGACGTGTCGTGACGGACACGGACCACTGACTGTCCGGGATTCGTCGCAGCAGCTCGTTGCAGATCGAGGTCTTACCGGCCCCGGACGGGCCGCTGATGACGACCAGAACGCCGCGCTGCTCACGGGCCGCGGTCACGCTAAACGCCTCCCTTGCCGCGGCGACGCACGAGGGTCGCCAGGCGGGCGATGTGGGCCGGGCCGCTACCGCAGCAGCCGCCGACGATGTTGGCCCCGGCCTCCAGAATCTGCCCGAAGTGCCCGGCGAACTCCTCCGGCGTCTGTTTCCATACGGCGCGGCCGTCCTCCAGCTCCGGCAGGCCGGCGTTGGGCTTGACCCACAGAGGCAGGCGGGTGGCCGCGCGCAGGGCCACGACGGCCGGCAACGCCTGTTCCACGCCGCTGCCGCAATTGAACCCGACGGCGTCGGCACCGGCGTCCTCCAGGGCCGCCGCGCACTCGCCGGCCTCGGCGCCCATCATCGTGCGCGTGCGCTGCGGGCCGGAGTCAAAGGACAGGCTGGCGATTACGGGCAGACCGGTGGTCTGTTTCACGGTGCGCAGGGCGAGCAGGGCCTCCGCCAACTCCGAAAACGTCTCCAGCAGCAGCACGTCCGCCCCGCCGGCGACGAGTCCCTCCGCCTGCTCCGCGAACAGCCGTTGCAGCTCGGCTTCCGTGGCCTCACGGAGCACCAGCAGCTTGCCGCTGGGGCCGAGGGAGCCGGCGACCAGGGCGGACCGCTCGCCGATGGCCTCCCGGGCGAGCTCGGCCCCCCGGCGGTTCACTTCGGCGACGTCGTGCGGCACCCTGCGACGCTCCAGGTTCCAGCGGTTGGCCGCGAAGGTGTTGGTCGTGATGAATTGCGCGCCCGCGTCGAGATACTCGCGGGCCAGACCGGCGACGAGCTCCGGGTGCGTGAGGTTGGCCGTTTCGGCCATGCCCGCGGCGGGAAAGGCGCGGGCCACGAGTTGGGTAGACCAGCCCCCGTCCGCCAGCGTGACGGTCCGGGTCAGGGCGGCCCGGTCGAACTTCATGCGCACACCTCCGGGGCCGAAGCGCTGCGGCCGGGCGGCATTATCACCGGCGGTCGGCGCAGGAGACAAGGCCGCCGCCCACGCGGGGCGTCGGCCTGCTCCACGGGTGCTCCGAGCGTACTCCCTTCCCCTCGGATCACACCGACTAGTCCGGCTCCCGGAGGTCCCATCGGCGAGGTCCTGGCCGACCGACGGGGCTCCAAAGGTAGTATGAAAAACAAACCCGCCCGGTCCAAACCAGCGGCCGCGGCGTCGGCCGTGGCGAGCTTTTTTCGCACCTTGCGTTGTGGCGCCGCGCGCGAGTGCTATAATCCGGCCCTTTTGCGGGGCCGTCGTCGAGGGCAGACTCGGCTGTCGGGGCCGAGAGCGGCAGGCGGCCCGCGTCCCGCGTGGTGTGGCCTCGGCCCGGAAAGGAGGGCGTCGAGTGGAATTGATGGTGCCCAAGCGCATCTTCTTCACGCGGGGGGTCGGGAAACACCGGCACAACCTGGAATCGTTCGAGGCCGCCTTGCGCGACGCCGGTATCGCCCAGTGCAACCTGGTGAAGGTGTCGAGCATTTATCCGCCGGGGTGCAAGATCGTGTCGCCCCGCGTCGGTCTGTCGTGTCTGATTCCCGGGCAGATTACCTATTGCGTGATGGCCGACGCCCGTACCGACGAGCCGAACCGGCTGGTATCGGCCGGCATCGGGCTGGCCGTGCCCGCCAAGGGCGACCAGTTCGGCTACATCTCGGAACACCACGGCTTCGGCCTGACCGAAAAGAAGACCGCCGACTTCGTGGAGGACATGGCGGCCAGCATGTTGGCCACGACGCTGGGAATCGAGTTCGACCCGGACCTTGCCTACGACGCCCGGCGCGAGGTCTACAAGATGAGCGGGCAGATCGTGCAGACCCGCGCCATCGTCCAGACCGCCGAGGGGGACAAGAACGGCAAGTGGACCACCGTGGTGGCGGCGGCGATCTTCCTGTTTGATTGAAGCCTGCGAACAGAACCCACTACGTCCGTGGTGGGCTGCTGGGCCCCCGCACTGGCGTGCGGGGTTCGGATGGGCCTTGTAGGGACCGGCAACAGAACCCACCACGCCAGTGGTGGGCTACCGAGCCCCCGCACTGGCGTGCGGGGTTCGGATGGGCGCTCGGGCCGCGGCCAGGAGTGCGAACGTCGAGCGCGGAGCCGCAGGACGTGACAGCCACGCCGGACAACTTCCTCGGTCTCGACGCGCAGACGGCGGCCTACCGCACGGCCCGCTTCGCCGTTCTGCCGGTTCCGTATGAAGCCACGACGAGCTACGGCCTGGGCACCCGCGACGGGCCGCGGGCCATCATCACCGCTTCGCAACAAGTGGAGCTGTACGACGAGGAACTCGGCCGCGACGCCAGTCACGCCGGCGTTGCTACGCTGGCCCCCCTCGAAACCGACGCCCGCGGCCCGGAGTCCATGGTCCGGCGGATCGAGCGGGCCGCCCGGCCCATCGTCCGCGACGGCAAGTTCCTCATCGCGCTGGGTGGCGAACACAGCATCACGGCGGGCCTGGTGCGGGCCGTCCGCACGCGGCACAAGAAGCTGAGCGTCCTCCAGATCGACGCCCATGCCGACCTGCGCGCCAGCTACCAGGGCACGCCGTTCAGCCATGCGTGCGTGATGCGCCGCGTTCATGATCTGGGCGTGCCGATCGTGGGGGTAGGCATCCGCAACTACTCCGCGGAAGAGGCCCGGTTCATCAAGCAGACAGGAAGGCTCATCGTCAGCCCCCGGACCGTGCGCGAGTCACCGCGATGGATCGAGCAAGTCGTCGCGGGTCTCACCGACGAGGTATACGTCACCATCGACATCGACGGCTTCGATCCGGCGTATGCTCCGGGGACCGGCACGCCGGAGCCGGGCGGCCTCGACTGGTACCAGGTGACGTCCCTGTTGGCCGAGGTGGCCCGTCGGCGGCGGATCGTCGCGGCCGATCTCGTCGAGGTGCGGCCGCTGCCGCCGGGGAACGTGACCGAGTTCCTGGCCGCGAAGCTGATCTACCGCCTCGTTGGGCTGGTAACACGCGAGCGCCAGGGTGCGGGGTAGACGGGTCGTTCCTCTTCGCCCGTGAACCGTGTCGGGATGCACGGGGGTTGCAGGGGAATCCCAGTCTCGCGCTGGCGGTACGCGACGAATTCGGACCCACCACGCCGGTGGTGGGCCGCGGAGGCCCCGCCCTGGCGTGCGGGTTCGGATAGCGGTCCGTCGCAGCAGTTGCGCCGGCCCTTCCGGCGCGCCGGGACCGGCGTAGAACGTCGAAGACGCCTCGAAACCTCACGTCCGCCACCGGGAGCGGACGCTGTGGTGGGTCTTGCGGCGGCCACTATACGAGCCGCGAGCGTGAAGGAGCGGAGAACCCGGCACAATGGAACCGCTTCCTGACGTTCGCGGCCCCGAATGTGCCGCCACGGCCGCAGCGCAAGGGCCGGGCACCGCACGAGGGGGGACTTGCCGTATAATCCGCCCCGGGCGTGGGCCTTGGGCGCACGCACACCAACGGCGATGGCGCAAACGGCATTCGTCCTGGTCGTGACCGACGATGAAGCCGCCGGACTGCGGCTGCGCGAGCTGCTGCGCGAGAAACACGGGCACGTGGGCAGCGTGGTGACGAGCCTGTCGGCGGCCCTGGACTCGATCCGCGCGCGGGCCCCGGATGTCGTGGTAACCCGCCCGCGGGTCGGGAACGATTCCACCCCGGGGCCGCTGGCCGAGCTGCTCGACCGCTCCGCCCGCGACGCCACGCTGCTCGTGGTCGGCGGCGATGAGCTGCCCGCGGCCCGCCGGATCAAGGTGGCCGCCGTCGCGGCGACGGACGACACCGAGGCCCTCGCCCAAGCCGTCAGCACGGCGGCCCGTAAGGCCGTCGCCCGCCGCGAGGACCGCCTGCTTCAGGAATCGATCGCCGGCCAGCGGGTGGACGCGTTTGAGGGGATCGTGGGCGTCTCGCCGGCCATTCGCCGCATTATCGAGCGGATCAAGAAGGCTGCCCGCAACAAACTGACCGTGCTGATCCTGGGCGAGACGGGGACGGGCAAGGACCTCATCGCGGAGGCGATTCATCGGTGCTCCGATCGGGCCGCCCGGCCACTGAAGTCGGTCAATTGCGCCGGCCTGAACGAGAACCTGCTGGAAAGCGAGTTGTTCGGCCACGTCCGCGGGGCGTTTACCGGGGCCGTGAGCGACCGCAAGGGCTATTTCGTCGCGGCCGACGGGGGCACGCTCTTCCTCGACGAGATCGGCGACATGCCGCTGCCCATGCAGGCCAAGCTCCTGCGGGCGCTCGAACGCCGGGAGATCACGCCGGTGGGCTCGACGGACGTCCGGCGGGTGGACGTGCGCGTCATCGCGGCGACCAACAGCGACTTGCAGCGGGCCGTCGAGGAGAACAAGTTCCGCGAAGACCTGTTCTACCGGCTGAATCAATGGGTAATTGAGGTGCCGCCGTTGCGGGAGCGGCGCGAGGACATCCCGCTATTGGCGGATTACCTGCGGCAGCGGGCCAACCGCACGCATGGGACGAGCTGCGAGGGCATCTCCAGCGAGGCGATGAGCTACCTGACCAAGTACTACTGGCCGGGGAACGTCCGCGAGTTGGCCAACGTCATCGAGGCCCTCGTGGTCGAGACCGAAGGCCGGCAGATCGAGGCCGACGACCTGCCCGAGCGCATCCGCGGCTCCCGTGAGATCGTCCCCGCCTCCACCGCCGGCATGGTCGGCCTGACCATGGCCCAGGTCGAGCGACTGATGATCGAGCGGACACTACAGGCGACCGGCGGCAACCGCGAGCAGGCCGCAAAACTGCTGGATATCGGGACGCGCACGCTGTATCGCAAGATCAAGGAGTATGGGCTATAGCACGGTCAGT
>CAYWYJ010000035.1:8227-32995 GCA_964462635.1 uncultured Planctomycetales bacterium | reverse complement strand
GAACGGAGAGGGCGGGATTCGAACCCGCGGTGCAGGTTTACCCCGCACGACGGTTTAGCAAACCGTTACCTTCAGCCACTCGGTCACCTCTCCCAGTTGTCGCGGACCGCGATTCCACGCCGTCCGACCGGTCCTTTCCTTCAGCGGCGCGCCCGAATGAGCGCGGCCGCGAGAAAACCCGCGATAACCACGCGCGTCTTCACCGTCCAGACCGAGCCCGCGGGCCGTTGACCGGGTGGGCACACGGGCGACGAACCTGCGCGCGGGTCGCGCCGCGCGAGTACGCACGCTATCCCGCCGCGGTCCGCCGGTCAAGGATGTTCCCGGCAGCTCGCGGTCCTCAACGTCCCGAAACTGCGCTTGGTTCGGAACCCTCGCCGCGGTAGGATGGAGGTGTGCAGCGCCAACCGCCGTCGGCGGTCCGGCGATTGCCTGGCTGGGATGTTAGGAAGTCCACACCGAAAGGAGCACCTCCATGTCACTGCTGCCTCCGCGTTTCGGGGCCATGTTGCGCCTTGGGGCCGGCGTGTTCCTGACGCTCGCGTTGATCGGGCCCGCCATCGCTCAGGATGAGGACATCCCCGCCGGCCCGCCGGACTTTGAGGCGGGCAAGGCGCGGGCGTTCGCCGCGCGGATGGTGCCGCCGGAGGTCGTGGAGCAGGAACGCGAGACGTATTGCCAGATGCTGCTCGAAGGCACGCGCGAGGCGCTGACCGACACGGACGTGCGGCACTGTGACCTCACGATTGAGATCAAGCCCGGGCAGAACCCGAACCTGATCGGCACCAACATCTTCACGATCGAGAGCACGACACCGGCCCTGACCACCTTCACGTTCCGGCTGGCCAGCTCGTACACGATTACCTCCGCGCTGATCAACGGCAACACGCCGGTCACGGTCAGCACGCAGGGCACCACGACGCGGATCGCGACGCTGGACCGGCCCTACGGCGTGGGCGAGGTGTTCACGCTGAGCATCTCGTACCAGGGGCTGGCTTCGTCGGCCGGGAGCTTCGGGTCGATCGAGTTCACGACGCACGGTTCGTCAACCCTGGTGTACACGCTGAGTGAGCCGTACTACGCCTACACCTGGTGGCCGGCGAAAGACGGGGACGTGGGGCAGGCCGGCGACAACGGCGACAAGTTCACGCAGGACCTGACCGTCATCTCCCCGACGGGGTACGTGGCCGCGTCGAACGGCGTGCTGGTGGAGAGCGGGAACCTCTCGGGCAACCGCGTGTTCCACCACTGGCACACCGATTATCCGCTCCCGACCTACCTGACCTGCTTCGCCTCGACCAACTACGTAACCTGGTCGCAGCCGTACACACCCCTGGCCGGCGGGACGATGCCCGTGTGGTTCTACATCTATCCCGAGGACAACACGAGCGGTAACCGCACGGCGTGGGAGAAGTCCGTGCAGATGATCACGACGCTGCGCGACCTCTTCGGCGAGTACCCGTTCGTCAACGAGAAGTACGGGATCTACGAGTGCGAGTTCGGGGGCGGGATGGAGCACCAGACGTTCACGGCCCAGGGCACGTTCAGCGAGAGCGTCACGGTCCACGAGCTCGGGCACCAGTGGTGGGGGGACATGATTACGTGCAAGACGTGGAACCACATCTGGCTGAACGAGGGCTTCGCCTCCTACGTCGAGGCCCTCTGGGCGCAATACAAACCGGGCGGCAGCTTCAGCGCCATGAAGACCGTGATGAACAACTTCAAGTACACCGGCGCCGGCACGGTCTACGTGCAGAACAGCGAGCTGAACAACGTCAACGCGATCTTCGATACGAACACGAGCTACCACAAGGCGGCCTGGGTGCTGCACATGCTGCGGCACGTGCTGGGGGACGCGGAGTTCTTCCAGGCCCTCGCCGACTACCGGGCCGCGTACGCCTTCCAGGCCACCACGACCGAGGATTTCCAGGCCATTTGCGAGGCCCGGTACGGCGGCAGCCTGGGCTGGTTCTTCCAGGAGTGGGTCTACGGCGAACGGGCCCCGTCGTATACCTACGGCTGGCAGAATGCCACGGTCGGCGGGCGCGACTATCTGCTCCTGTACATCGACCAGACACAATCGACCTCCTATCAGCGGTTCAAGATGCCCCTGGATGTGGTCGTGAACGGGGCCGTCTACACGGTGATGAACGATGCGGACCCCGAATGGTACGTCGTGCCGTTGCCGGCGGCGGCGACCACCGTGCAGTTGGACCCGGACGCGTGGGTGCTCGCGGGCACCAAGACCAGCGGATCGTATGTGGCCGGACCGCCGAAGATCGTCGCGGCGGCGCCGGCCCCGGGGCAGGTCTTCACCGGCGGGGCTTCGACCGACAGCGTGGCGGTGACCTTCCATACGAACGTGAACACGGCGGCGGGGCACTACACACTGGTCGGGGCGACGCACGGGGCCATTCCGGTCACCTTTGCCTACAACAGCGGGACGTTCGTGGCGACGCTGACGGCCGCGGCGAACCTGCCCGCGGACGTGTACACGGTGACAGTGGCCGATACCCTGACCGCCGTGAACTCCGGTAAGCGCCTCGACGGCGAGATCGCGGACCCGCGTGATCCGAACGCGCTGCCCTCGGGCGACGGGCAGGAGGGCGGTTCCGCGACGTTCGTGTTCGAGGTGCGCAGCGCGAACCGCCCGGGCGACCTGAACTGCGACGGCAACGTGGACTTTGGCGACATCAACCCGTTCGTGCTGGCGCTGACGAATCCTGCCGGCTATGTCGCCGCGTTCCCGAACTGCGACATCCGGAACGGCGACATCAACACCGACGGCCGCGTGGACTTCGGCGACATCAACCCATTCGTGCGGCTGTTGACGGGCCCGTAGCGCCGGGTTCCGCGATTCGTCGCCTGGTCTGCCAATTGGCCCGGGCGTCCGAATCGTTAGCCGTACTCCGATTCAGCGATCCGGTGACTCCACACCCCCGGAGTCACGGCGTTGCCATGAGTCCGACAGCGCCGCGTATTCGGCTGCCAGGCCCGCCCTTCCGAGGGCCTGCGCTCGGCCAACGGCAGCAGTGATGGTCTGCGCGGCCTCCTCATGGCGCCCGGCAGCGTGGTACGCCCTGGCCAGCGTGGCCAGCGCCGCCGGGTCAAGGCGCCGGGTCCGCTCGCACGCGACCTGCGCCAGCCGGACAGCCTCGGGAACGTCGCGCAGCGCGGGGTCCGACGTCGTCGCGAGTAGCAGCGCCAGCTCACTCAAGGCGCTGGGCCAGCCGGGCCGCACCTCCAAGGCCTGGCGGTAACTGCGGATGGCCTCCGGCGGCCGGTCCTTGGCCGCGTACGCCAGCCCGAGATTGAAGCAGGCCACCGCGTTTCTCGGATTGCGCCGCAGCAGATCGGCGTAGGTGGTAATGACTTCGTCGGCTCGCCCCTGGCGCGTCAGGATCAGCGCCAGGTTCTGATGGGCGGCCTCGTCCTGCGGATCACGCTCCAGGGCGGCGCGGAAGTGGTGCAGCGCCTCCGCATCGCGTCCCTGCTCGGCCAGCACGCTCCCCAGGTTCGCGTGAATCCGGCTCTGCGTCGGGTCCAGTTCCAGCGCCCGGCGGAGGTGCTCGGCGGCTTCGCTGAGCCGGCCGGTCCGTGCCAGGAGCACGCCCAGGTTCGTGTGGGCCCGGAAATCAGCCGGATCCCGCCGCACAGCCTCCTCGTAGTGTGGACGAGCTTCGTCAAGTCGGCCGAGTCGGTCCAGGGCGGCGCCGAGGTTGTAGTACGCGCTCGCGCGCTGCGGGGCCAGCTCCACCACCCGTCGATACGCCGCGAGGGCCTCTTCCACGCGCCCCAGGGCCTCCAGCGTCGTGGCGAGATAGCCGTGCGCGATGGCCTCGCGCGGCCCGAGCGCCAGCGCACGCTGATAGTAGACCAGCGCCTCTACGTGCCGCCCGGACCGCGCCGCGATCGACCCGAGCGCGACGTGGGCCCGCGGGTTGGCCGGTCGCTTCCGCACGGTGTCTTCCCAAATCGCCTGTTCAGTGCGGTAGTCCGTGTTCCGACGCACGGTCGCGACGCTCAGCACGCCCGCAACGCCGGCGACTAGCGCGAATGTGCCGCCGCGCAATGCCCACGGCGGCAGGCGCAGCGTGCCCCGCAGCGTCCACAGCACCCTCCACCCTGCGAGCACCACCAGTACCACGCAGCTCGCCAGGGGCAAGTACATGCGGTGCTCGGCGGCGATCTCCGCCCCGATCGGAATAATGCTGGACGACGGCGCGAGGATGGCGAAGAACGCCAGCCCCAGCCAACCGAGGCGCGGCCAACGGACCAGCGCGACCGCGGTCAATATCAACGCCGACGGCACGATCAGCGCGCTCCAGCCTAGCTCCGTCAGTGAATGCACGACGGGCCAATCCAGGTAGTCCAGTACCAGAGGGGCAGGCCAAACCGCGAGCTTCAGATAATGCGCGATGACGCTGAGCTGAGTCAGTGCATACTCGTAGGAGGTCACCGTCACGCCGCGAAATCCGACGGACTCCCCGCGGCTGCCCGTGGCGACCAGCGCGGCCAGGAGCAGCCACGTGGCGGCCAGGCCCACGTACAGCGGCCAGCGTTGCTTCAACGCGGCCGCAAAGGACCCCGCGTAGAACCAACGGTCAAGGAGCAAGACCATGAGCGGCGCCGAGACCATCGGCTCCTTGCTGGCCATGCCGGCGGCGCAACACACGACCGCGAGGACGTGCCAGGCGCGTGGGCGCGGGGACATGGTCCCGCGGACAAAGCAGTAGAGCGTCAGAAGGTAGAAGAGCCCCATCAGGACTTCGTTGCGATAGATGACATGATTCAGAGCATCCGTGGCCAGCGGGTGAACGACCCATAGCAATGCTGTGGTCAGACTCAGCGGCGTCGCCGCGGACCCGAAGCGTCCGGCCAGCGTCGGACCCTGTAGCGTCCGGCGAACCACTCCAAGAAGTGTCAACCCAGCCAGGACATGCGCCCCCACGTTGAAGCAGTGGTAACCCCAAACGTTGAGCCCGCCGAACGCGTAGTTGATCGCCAGGGAGAGAGCGACGAGTGGTCGACCACTGGCGCCCGTGCCGGCGGGGGCGGACGCGGCGCGTCCGATGGGCCACAGACTGCGGATATTGGGGTTGTCGACGATGAAGCTCAGGTCGTCGAAGATGAACGGGTTGGAAAACGTGTTCAGGTATGTGCTCACGCCGACGGCGACGAGCAGTGCGGCGCCGGCCCGGATCCAGAGCACGTCGGCCGCCCGCTTTGTGTCGCTCTTCATGGGGCGCGAATTATAGCCCGCGGGCACGGGCGCCGCGCAATCCGAGGGCTCGGCGCGGTCCCCGGCCGGCCGATCGGGCTCGTGCCGTTGCGCAGTCCGGCGGCCGCGCTGCTCGCTGGTTTCCGCAAGGCCGGCGGTTGGCGCACGTGAGGCGGTCATGCCGTGGCCACTTCCGGCGATTACACTATGGCACGCCCCGCCAGGAGTCGACGGGGCGCGGAGCGACCATGCCGATCGTCGTGCAGAAGTTCGGCGGCACCAGCCTCGCCGACGCGGCGCGGGTCCATCTCGCCGCGCGGCGGGCCGTGCGGGCGCTGCTGGAGGGCAACCAGGTCGTCCTCGTCGTCTCGGCGATGGGTGACACGACCAGCCGGCTCACGCAGTTGGCGTACCAGGTCTCCCGCCGGCCGGCCAAGCGGGAGTTGGACGTGCTGCTGGCCACCGGCGAGCAGATCAGCATCGCGCTGGTGGCGATGGCCATTCACGAGGCCGGGTACGAGGCGCTCAGCCTGACCGGGGCCCAGGTCGGCCTGCTGACCGACAGCGCCCACACCGCGGCCCGCATCCGGTCGATCGACACCGCCCGCATCCAACGGCAACTCGACGCCGGCAAGATCGTCATCGTCGCGGGCTTTCAGGGCGTGGACCCGGACTTCAACATCACGACGCTCGGCCGCGGCGGCAGCGACACGACCGCGGTGGCGCTGGCGGCGGCCTTGAAGGCGCGGGCCTGCGAAATCTACACGGACGTGGACGGCGTCTACACCGCCGACCCGCGGCTGGTGCCCGCCGCCCGCAAGCTCGACGCGATCACCTACGACGAGATGCTGGAGATGGCCGCGCTGGGGGCGAAGGTCATGCACCCGCGCTCGATCGAGCTGGGCAAGAAATTCGGCATCCCGCTGCATATCCGCGGCAGCCTCACCGACCACCCCGGAACCACCATCATGAGCGACATCCCTGGGCTCGAAGACGTTGCCGTCCGCGGCGTCACGCTGAAGCGGGACATCCTGCGCGTCACGCTGGGCGCCCTGCCCAACGAACCCGGTGCCGCCGCGGCCGTGTTCGAGGAGATTTCCGGCCGCGGCCTCGTCGTGGACGACATCGTGCAAACGGTGGCGACCGACGGCCGCACGGTGACCTTGGGCTTCACCGTCCCGGGTCGTGAGGAGGGCGAGCTGCGTGCGCTGGCGGACCTGCTGGCGCAACGTTTCGGGGCCGCCGAGGTCGATGTCAGCACCCAACGGGCCCGCGTGAGCGTGGTCGGCATCGGGATGCGGTCGCACGCCGGCGTCGCCGCCCGCCTCTTCGGCGCCCTGGCCGCCGAGAAGATCCCCATCGACAACATCGCCACCAGCGAGATCGTCATCAGTGTGCTGGTGCCGGCGGCGGACGCGGAGCGGGCGCTGCACGCGGTGCATCGGGCGTTTGAGCTGGACCGGAGCGTGAGGTGACGAACGCGGCGTGATAGGTGTCAAGTGACAGGTGCCAGGTGGCAAGCACGTCGGCCCTGTCACTTGTCACCTGTCACCTGTCACCTGGCACGCGGCTGCCGTCCTCGCCACAATGACCTCCATGACCTTCGACAACGATGTCCTGCTGGCCCAGCGCGTCGCGGACGAGCTCCTGCCCCGCGTGCGCCAGCCGGCCCAGTACATCGGCGGCGAGGTCAACCAGCTCGTGCGCCCCGGGGATTGGGCGGCCGCCGAGGTCCGCGTCGCGCTCGCCTTCCCCGACACGTACGCCGTCGGGATGTCGCATCTGGGCACGCAGATTCTCTACTGGCTCGCCAATCGCACGCCCGGCGTCTGTGCCGAACGGGTCTACTGCCCGTGGGTGGATGCCGAGCGCGTCATGCGCGAACGTCGGATTCCGCTGTTCACGTGGGACACACGCCGGCCGGTGCGCTCCGCCGACATTCTGGGCATCTCGCTGCAATACGAGCTCTGCTACCCCGGCGTGCTCAATCTGCTCGACCTCGCGGGCATCCCGCCGCGGGCCGCCGACCGCACCGACGAGGATCCGCTCGTTATCGCCGGCGGTCCGCAAGCCGACAACCCCGAGCCGCTGGCCGAGTTCCTGGACCTGGTGGTCATCGGCGACGGCGAGCACGCCCTGGCGCAGATTCTCGACGCCGTGAGGGAGTACAAACGCGCCGGCGTCCGCCGCCGCGACATGATCCTCCTGCTCGCCCGGCGTTTCCCGTGGCTCTACGCCCCGAACCTGTACGCGGCGACGTACAACCGCGACGGCACCTTGGCCGACCTGCGGCCGACCTTGGACGGCCTGCCGACACGCATCGAGCGCTGCCACACGCCCGACTTCGAGACCGCCCCGTTTCCGACGCGGCCGCTCGTGCCGTGGACCGAAATCGTCCACGACCGCATCGCCATCGAGATCATGCGCGGCTGCCCAAACCTGTGCCGCTTCTGCCATGCCGGCTACACGAAACGCCCGCTGCGGCTGCGCAGCGTGGAGCGCGTGCTGGAGCTGGCGGAGGCCGCGTACGCGGCGACCGGTCAGGAGGAGATCGGTCTGCTCTCGCTCTCGACCAGCGATTACCCCCACCTGCGCGAGCTGGCCGAGCGCATCAACGAGCGCTTCGCCCCCCGCATGACGAACATCAGTTTCCCGTCGCTGCGGGTCGACCGGATGCTGACGGACATCCCCTGGCTCGGGCGCTCGGTCCGCAAGGGCGGGCTGACGATCGCGGTCGAGGCCGCCGCGGACGACCTTCGCCAGGCCCTGCGTAAGAAGGTGAGCGACGGCGACCTCCTCGCCGGCGTGGGGGCCGCGTACGAGGCCGGCTGGAAACGCGTAAAGCTCTACTTCATGGCCGGCTTCCCCGGCGAGCGGCCCGAGGACATCGACGGCATCTTCGATCTCGCTTTCGCCGTCAGTCAGGAGCGCCGCCGGCTCGGCAAGCCGCCGGCCGCGGTCACCGCCTCCGTCAGTTGGCTCGTGCCCAAGCCTTTCACGCCGCTGCAATGGGCCGCCCAGCCGCGGGTCGAGTACTTCGAGAGCGTCCGCCGACAATTGCGGGCCCGCGCCCGCCAGCGGCGTTCGGCCGTCCATGTGCTCACACACCATCCGCAGCGCTCGGTTCTCGAAGCCGTGTTGTCGCGCGGCGATCGGCGCCTTGGGGCCGTCATTCACGCGGCGTGGCGACGCGGGGCGCGGTTCGACGGCTGGGAGGACCAGTTCGATTTCGCGCGGTGGCAGGCGGCGCTCGCGGAGACCGGCGTCGATCCCGACTTCTACGCCCACCGTGAGCGACCGCTGACCGAGCGCCTGCCCTGGGACCATATCGGACTACGCCTCAGCCGCGAGTATCTTGAGCGCGCCTATCGTGACATTTTGACACGCACCAGCTCGGCCAACCGGTCCGGCGCTTGACTTCGGTTTCCGGCGCTTCCTAACACCTGACAGAGATTCGTCGCGTGGGGGGTTGCGCGCCGTCCAGTGGGGGCGGCGAGTGCGGGCCGTGCGCGACTGGGCCGCCTAGTTCGGCGTGCGGGCCCCGTGGAGGGCCCGTGGGCACTCCGGACGCGGAGGAACACCATGCGGACATTGGCAGTTGCGTTGACGGCGGCGCTGCTTGCGCTGGGCGCGTCGGCCGCCCCCATCTACCCGACCATCGGCGGACACGACTTCAACTTCGGCGGCTACAATTCCGACCCCACCATTGAGTACCTGACCAACGGCGTCCAACCGGACACATTGACCTACACCCCGAGCGGGCCGGGGTACGACCACGAAGTGACCGCGTATTGGCCGAACTGGCCGGCCCAGCCGGTGCTGCCGGTGTGGGACCTGGGCGGCCTGCCGAACTTCGGCGGCGACCTCATCCTGGGGATGATGTTCACCGGGCAGGATGCCCCGTACACGGGGCCGGGCGGCGTGATCGACGTGAGCCTGACCGGGCACGGGTTCAAGGTCGGGCAGGCGTCCGCGGACCTGGAGATCTGGGGGACAATCTACCTCAACCAGAACGTCACGTTCCAGGGCCTGCTGTGGGCGATGGACATCGAGAAAGCGTCGCTCTACGGCTACTCGAACCAGGCGACGTATGTTGTCGAAGGCGTCGGTGCGATCGTCGGCGGGGCCGTGCCCGCGTACTTCGCGCTGATCGGCCAGCAAGGTGCCGTCCGCGGCCACCTCGACTTCATCGATCGGCCCCTCGGCTGGATGCCGCCGGTGTACGACCCGCTCATGAATGTGGACCACCGTGTCCGCGCCGGCTACTCCGGCGAGACCGGCTGGGTGCCCGAACCGGCGGCCCTGAGCCTGCTACTGGTCGGCCTAACGACGCTCCGCCGGCGCTAAATGGGTATTCTGATCGTGCGGCCTGGGAGGGCGAGGCTGTCTCCTGCGGCGACCCTGCCGGCCTGCCGAGCCGCAGCTCGCCGGGAGGCTCCCACTCCCGGCCGGCGTCCAATGATTCCGTACTCCCGTCTAGCGCGAGTCCGACACAATTGAACCGAGAACCCCCTTGGCGGCAGCGCCAGGGCCGTTTGGGGGCAAGAGTCGTGACTGCCTTTGCTCGACTTCGGGGGCAATTCGGAGCCGTCGCGGTAGGGTCTGGCCCGGACGGTGGGCCAACATTGCCTGGGTGACGTCGGGCGTCGTCACGCCAGGCCCGCGCAGCGGGTACTCCCGTCCATCGCTTCCGCGGGCCTTCAACACCGCGTCCCCACCATTGATGCGGGCGAACTCCGCGACCGGCATCCGCGGGGCATCACCCCGCCCGGCCGCCGGCACGCACCGGGCAGGCCGGGGGATGCTTCAGCCACCGGGGCTCATTGAAGAACCGGTTTTTTTCTTGCGGGCGGGGGTCTGATAACCTATCATCCCCGATGAGGCGTATTTGGGTACCCCGCTCGGAGGTCGGGCCCCCGGGCGGGTGGCTGTACCACTTATCTGCTGCGGCAGGAAGGAGGAGAGTGTATGAGGATCCTGGGACTAATTGCGCTGGGGGTCTGCGCGACCACGGTGGTCGGGCAGACGTTTGTGTACGACAACTTCGGTGCGAACTGGACGTACAACACCGGCACGGGTTACACGATCAGTGTCGGCGCGCCCGTCAACACCGACTGGGACCAGGGCAACTCGTTCGTCCCGTCCCAGAGCGGCTATCTCACCGACGTGTGGGCCGCGGTCAACCACGTCACCGGCGACAACACGGCGGAGCTCTGGCTGATGGACGACAACGGCAATCAGCCGGGCAACATTCTGGAGACCTTCAAGTTTCAGAATGCGATGGTCCCCGGCGGCTTCGGCGGCCTGAATCCGCCGCTGCACGGCGTCGGCGCGGGCACGACGTTCCTCGATTCGACCAAGAAGTACTGGTTGATCGCTTCGACGCCGGGACCGAATAGCTGGTGCGCGTGGAATTACAGCCTCTCCGATCAGGGTGAGCGCGCCCAGCGTCAGAACATGGGCGCCTGGACCATCGTGCAGTCGCAGAAGGCCGCCTTCGCGATCGCGATCCCCGAGCCCGCCACGCTGGGCCTGCTGGCGTTGGGCCTGCTGCTCCGCCGGCGGTAGCCGACCGCGGACCCATAAGCCCGACATGACTCTCACCAAGGCCGGACGACTTTCGTCCGGCCTTGTCGTGCGCTGTCAGAAACAGAACGAGAAGCGGAAGCTGTTCGACACGGTTGGGGTTGTGGCCGGCCCGCGCACCGGGAGATCGCATCAGGCCCCGGGGCATCATCATCTTCGCGCTGCGCGTGGCCCACATTACGCAGGAGTGCCGATCCGAACCCCGCACGCCAGTGCGGGGTCACGCGTCCCGCCACTGGCGTGGCGGGTTCTGTTAGCGGTTCCGGGTGGGTTCGACGGAGGGCGAGGCTGTCTCCTGCGGCGACCCTGCCGGCCTGGCGAGCCGCGACTTGCCGTGAGGCCTGCGCGCCCGCTCTACATGAGCGTGCGCAATGTCGCGCCAACCGTACCGCAAGGCCCTACCTTGCGACTGCGGCAAGGCGGAGCCTTGCCGTACGACCCCCGGCGCGGGTTCGCGCACGCTGACTTAGGTTCCATGCTCCGGAATGCCCATCGGCCCCGCCTGAGATGTCGGCCAGTCGCTGGACATCGCCGGGGATCCATTGGAGCATTACTTATGGGACGCTGCCCCCGCGGTATCTCTAGAGATTGTTGTTGATTTGCTGAGCTATTTGGGTATACTAAACGAGTGAGCAGGTGATGGGAGGAGCACCTCCGCCCAATTCGAGATCAGTCACGTCGGCTTTTCTCGCGGTGTGCTCATCAGGTTCATTGGGGCGCTGCGCCCCTGGAGGAGTGGAGATGAAGAAATCGTGTCGTACTCTGTTGGTGGTTGGGATTAGCGCGCTGCTGGCGGCCACCGCCAGCGCCAGCACGGTCTACAGCGCCGGGTTCGAGAACCCGCCGTTCGTCCCCGGCTCGATCATCGGCCAGGACGGCTGGCTGGCCGGTTCCAGCTCGGGCAGCAGCCAGAGCATTGTCAACACCTTTGCGTACGCCGGAACGCAGAGCCTGTTCTGGGACAACAGCACGACGTTCAACAGCTTCTACAGCGTCCGCCGCGCGTTTGACGGGCAGAACGGCGCGATCACCGCGACGACGCCGCTGGAGATTTCCGTTTGGTTGTACGTCGACCCCTCGACGGGCGCGGACCGGCTGTACGGCACGTACGCGACGAACTCCGGGACGGGCACGCTCGGCAGCACGGCGCTGGGGCTGACGATCAGCGGCACCGGCGACCTGCGTGCGGGCACGAGCTGGAGCGCGACGTATTCCGCGTCGCCGCTGTACACCAACCCGGCGCTGGTGGGCAACTGGGTCAAGGTCCTGCTGTCGTACGACGGCGTGGGCGGCGGCGTGGCGGTGTATGACGCCGGTCTGAACACCCTGTTCTCGACCACGTTCGCCACGGTGAGCCTGGCCAATGCCAACGGCGCGGGCGTGGGGTCGTGGAACATCAATCTGGGCGCTGACTACAACACGACGACGGCCCGCCTGGGCATGGGCTATCACGACAACCTCGACGTGAGCGTGGTGCCCGAGCCGGCCAGCCTGCTCGCGCTCGGCGGCCTCGCGCTGCTGGCGCTGCGTCGCCGGTAGTCGACGACACTTTGACTGGTTCATAACGCCAGCCCTCTTCGGCCGCGACTCGCGGCGGAGGAGGGCTGGACCTTTCTTTGCGCAGAAACACCGGACTGACGCTGAAGGCTGCCGCGCGGCGGGCAGGCCCCACGGCCGCGCGCTGGCCTGCGGGGTGTTGACGGACACGCCGAGCGTGATTCTTGATCGCCGGAACCGGCCCAGAACACCCCCCCGAGTGGGTGTGACTGGATTCCGTGGCACCAGCCAGAAGCCTGCCGGGGGCGGCAATCGCAGAGGCCAGCGGGCGGCTGAGTGCAGCCCCGGGCGCGAGCCCGGGGATCCGCGAGGCATTACTCACTCCAGAGCCCACGTAACGGGCGATTGAGGCTTCAGTCGCCCCCTGCGGGGGCTCCCGCGCGGGGGCACGCCGTGACCCCGGGCTGCTGCCCGGGGCTACACTCAAGCGCCCCTCCGGGGCTTCCCACGGGCCGGCTGGTGCCTGGACGTGCTCGCTCGTGTCCACCCACTGACTCGCTGGTCGTCGCCGGCCTCAATCCGTGGTCACACCGGCCCAGGTTGGTCGGTCGGGCCGGGCTGGTCAGGTCGCCCGGGGGTGGGTATCTTCCCGGCGGCGCGGCGTTGCGTGCGCGGCCTTGGGCCGCGGCCCCGGAGTGAATGGGCCGGGCGTAGTTCGTTGTTTCCGCAGGGCCTTGTGGGGTGACTGAGGTGAGGGAAGCCGGCTGTGCGTTCCCCGTTCGCGAAAAAGCTGCACCTGACGCGGGCGTACCTGACGCGCCACCCGGTGTGGTGCGCCTGGCAGGTGAACTACCGCTGCAACTTCCGCTGCGCGTTCTGCCACTACTGGCTCGACCCGATGGGGGACGCCCCCGAGCTGTCGGTCGCGCAGTTCCGCGACGGGTCGCGTAAGCTGTCCCGCCTGGGGGCGCTGCTCGTGAGCCTCGCCGGTGGAGAGCCGCTCGTCCGGCCCGACATCGTGGACATCGTGGACGCCGTCGCCGAGTGGCACTTTCCGTTCATCACGACCAACGGGTGGTTCGCCACGCCGACGCTGGCCGAGGACTTGTTCGCGGCCGGGATGTGGGGGGTCTCGGTGAGCATCGACTACGCCGACGCGGCCCGCCACGACCAGCGTCGCGGGATGCCGGGGGCGTTCGAGCGCGCCTTGGCGGCGATCGAGTATTTCAGCGTGGCGCGCAAGTACAAGTGGCAGCGCGTGAACTGGATGGCCGTGCTGCTCGACGACAACCTCGATCAGATCGAGCCCATGATCCGGATGGCCGCCGAGCGCGACGTTTACTTCATGGTCCAGCCCTACAGCAGCCGCAAGACCGGGGCGACGACGTTTCGCCCCTGCGGCCACGGCGGCGTCGGCGCCTACCTCGTCGCGCTGCGCCGCAAGTACCGTAACTTCTTGAGCAATCCGTACTTCCTGTCACGCTTCGACGCGGCCCTCAACGGCGGCGTCCCCGGCTGCCGCGCCGGCCGCGGGTTCTTCAGCATCGACTCCACCGGCGACATCGCCGTCTGCGTCGAGGAACGCGCCCGCCCCGTCGCCAATCTCTACCGACACAACGCCGACGAGATCGTGCGCCGGCTGCGGAGCGACACGGCGGCGCGGGGCTGCACGGCGTGCTGGTACAACTGCCGCGGGGAGATCGAGAGCCTGTACGACCCGTGGGGGGTCGCGATGAGCCTGCCGACGCTGTTGCTGGACCGCGGCCGACCGCCGCTGCACTGAGAACTCGGCGTTTTTCGGCGCTCCGCCCTTGGGGTAACTGAAAGCGGTCACGGAATTGAACCCACGTTTGAGGTTTTTTCTTTGACGCAACGGGGGGTTGTGCGATAATAGCGTTGGCCTGCGGTCGGCATGTGCCGCGGGAGCCGTAGGTGGCCGGGCCGGGCTTGCGGGCAACAGAAGGGAGGACGTGACCATGAAGGCGATGGTGTGTGGGTTCGTGGCGCTGGCCCTGTCGTCGGCCGTCAGCGCGGACGTTGAGTTCTTCTTCACCGGCAGCAACGAACCCTACGGCTTGAAGACGCCGTCCCGAGCGTTGTTTCACAGCGCCGGCAACGGGACGGACTTTCAGGATGGGTACGAGTTGACGAAGGGGGCCGGTGGGGCCTACCTGAGTCCGCCGCTGGGGAACGTGCCGGACGTGTACCTGGAGTGCGGGTCCGGGCAATGGGCGTACCTGTGGGCGCGTTTTGTGGACGAGCCGGAGAGTGCCAAGGTCGAGAGAATGGCTTTTGGAGTTGAGGGCTCGCCGGCCGGACCGGGGCACGTCGCCTGGTACATGTGCGACAACTGGGAGGACGAGAACATCTGGCAGAAGCGGTGGGATGGCGACCCGGAGACGTTCTACTTCAACCCGACGGGTTTGGTGGCCGTCACAGCCTATGGTCTCCGCAACCGCCCGCAGGACCAGCCTTGGAACCTGTGGGTGGGCGACACCCGGACGGCCCTGCTGGGCGCGGTCGCGTGCCGCGGCACGCCAGGTGAGATGACCGTGTCGCTCGGCATCACGCCGATCTGCTACGCCGGCTTCGTACCGCCGCCGGGTTGGAACGAAATCCACGTGCTGAACAGAGTCGTCTGCGTTCCCGAGCCGGGCGGGCTGGTGCTGCTGGGGCTGGCCAGCGCGGCGCTCCGCAGGCGGCGCTGTGGCACGACCCCAAGCCTCCCGTAGCCGGCCTGAACGTGACATGGGAACAGCGAGATGAAGGGTGGGCTTAACCCTCCCCCAACCCCTCCCTGAGAGGGAGGGGGGGCCGGAGGCTTGATCATCGCGTGTAGAATGCGCGAATCCGATCGATCACCCAGTCCTGCATCTCCCGCGTCAATTCCGGGTAGATCGGCAACGCCAGCGTATGGTCCGCCGCATGTTCGGCGTGGGGGAAATCTCCCCGCCGATAGCCCAGGTCCGCGAAACACTCCTGGAGGTGGAAGGGCACGGGGTAGTAGACCTCGGTGCCGATCTGATGGTCCGCGAGATGGGTCCGCAGGCCGTCGCGGTCGCGCGGCACCGAGATGATGTACTGGTTGTAGATGTGATCTTCCCGCCGATACGCGATCCGCGGCGTCTGCACGCCGGCGGCGGTGAGGTGCTCATCGTAGTAGGAGGCATTGCGGCGGCGGGCGGCGTGCCAGCTCTCCAGATGCGGCAGCTTGACCAGCAGCGCCGCCGCCTGCATCACGTCCAGCCGGAAATTGCCGCCCACGAACTTGTGGTAGTACTTCGGCTGGGCGCCGTGGTTGCGGAGGCAGCGGACACGGTCGGCCAGCGCGGCGTCGTCGGTCACAACCAGGCCGCCGTCGCCGATGCCCCCGAGGTTCTTGCTGGGGAAGAACGAGAAGCAGCCGGCGCGGCCCAGGGCGCCGGCCTTCCGCGGGCCGGCGGGCGTGGGGCAGGTGGCGCCGATCGCCTGGGCGGCGTCCTCAATCACCGGCACGTCGAAGCGGCGGCCCACTTCGAGAATCGCGGGCATGTCGGCGCACTGGCCGTACAGGTGGACGGGCAGGATGGCCTTCACGCGCCGACGCTCGTCCCCGGCGCGATCGAACCAGTCCTCCAGCGCGTTGGCGTCGATGTTGTACGTGCGCGGGTCGATGTCCACGAAGACCGGCCGGGCGCCGAGGCGCGTGACGACGCCGGCAGTGGCGAAGAAGGAGTACGGCGACGTGAGGACCAGGTCGCCAGGGCCCACGCCCAAGGCCATCAGGACCACGAGCAGGGCGTCGGTGCCCGATGAGACCCCGATCGCGTGCTTCGATCCCACATAGGCGGCGACCTGCCGCTCCAGCTCTTCCACCTTGGGGCCGAGGATGTACTGCGTCGACGAGAGCACGTCGAGCACGGCGGCCCGCAGCTCCGGTTCAATCGTCGCCAACTGGGCCCGCAGATCGAGCAGAGGGACCTTCATGAATACTCCTTCCAAATCGGTTCTCGCGATCGCGCGACCGGGGAGGGCGAGCCTACCGGCGAGCCGCGGCTCGGCAGGCCGGCAGGGTCGCCGCAGGAGACAGCCTCGCCCTTCCGTCCAGCGTCCCGTGTCCCTGAATACCCGCGTAGGGCAGCACCTGAAGCCGCCGGCGGTTCTGACCCTCTCCCAAGCCCTCCTCGCCACCGCGAGTTGCCCTCGCCTCGGCGAGTCTCGCCCGCGGCGGACGTGGCGACCAGGAAGGGAGGGGAGTGCAGAGAAGGCTCATCGCTTCTGGGTACCGGTGCGGTGAAGCGGTGTCAAGCTCGGCGGGGAGCGCCGGCGGCCAGCGCGCAGATGCCGCCGGCCAGGGCGTAAGCGCCGCCGGCCAGCAGCATCACCACGCCGTACCCCCACGTCATGGCGACCGCGATAGCGCCCGACGTCGCGACGACCGACGCCACGCCGTTGAGTCCCCACGCCCACGGCACGAGGTGCGGGGCCTGTTGATCCAGACGGGTCAGGCCGGCGGGCATCGGCATGCCCATCAGAATGGCAGCGAGGGCAGCCGTTGCCACTAATATCCACGGTGCCGCCGCATTGGCCCCCGCCTCGGACCACGCCGCGGCGCGCAAGACAAGAGCCAGCGCGGCGACCGCGAGGGGCGCCGCCCAGATGCGACGACCGACGATGCGCGGAGCGGCGAGGCTGCCGACGCCGCTGAGCAGCAGGACGCCGCCGATGACGGCGGCGCTGGCGATTACGGGGTCGCCGAGCCAGTGTATCGCCCGGCTGATGAGGGCCATTTCGAGGGCCATGAAGCCGAGGCCGATGGCGGAGAAATACACGAGCGTGAAGGCGAGCGTGCTTCCTGTGCGACGCGGCGGGCGGGTGATTCGACCCTCCCCCAACCCCTCCCTGGCAGGGAGGGGAGTTCGCGGATTGGCCTCCGCTGCGTTCCCGCCTGGCCTCGTTCCCGCGTTCTCCCGCTCCCACGTGCCCACGTTCCCACCTTCCCACGTTCCCACCTTCCCACGTCGCCACGCTTCGCTGACGGCGAGGGGGAGCAGAATGACGACAATGGCGGCCGCCGTGCCGATGAGCAGCGCCGCATAGAGGAACAGCCGCCCGATCTCGACGCGCGTCAGCCACAGGTCGCCGTAGGCCTCCCGCAGGGCCCGCACCGCCGCCGGCTTGTAGAAATCCCAGTAGAACGGGCGGTCGTCGCGCGCCGGCCGGACATTGAGCAGCCAGGCTTCGTAGAACGCGGCCCGCCGCGGCGAGAAGATCTCCCGGGCGGCGTGGTGCAACCAGTCCCACGTCTGTCCGGGCGGCCCGTCCAGTGCGTCGGGGCGGTTGACCTCCGCCGGCGGCAGGCCGTCGTACCACACGGGGGTGAGGTTCAATTCGTGCTGGGCCGCGCGCAGCGTGGCGCGTCGCGCGTCGTCCAGCGGCGTCTTGAGGGCCAGCGTGCAGACGCCCAGGTAGTCCCGCATCTGCACAATGTGCCGCTCCGGCTGCGTGACGCCGAGGGATTCCAGCGCTTCCGTCAGCGTGGCGAGCAGGCGGATGTTGTCGCGCGGCGGCGACTGGATGCCGCGGGAGATCGCCAGGACGCCGGCGTCGGACAGCGTCCGGATCGCGGCGGCGAAGCCCTCCACGGTGGCCAGGTGGTCCTCGGCCAGGCCGCGCAGCCCCGCGCTGCCGACGCCGAGCCCCTCCAGCGACACCACCTGAATCAGGTCGTACGTCGCCGCCGGCGAACGTGCGAGGAACCGCCGCGGATCGGTCGCATGAACGCGGACTTCAGGCGCCGCGACCAGTGCCGGTGCGAACTCACGCAGCAGCGCGAGGATCGCGGCGTTCGGTTGCACAAGATCAATCTGCGCCGCGTCCTGCCGCCGCGCCAGCCACGCATTCGCCCCGCCGCTCTCGCCCAGCAGCACCACGCGCGGCCGCCACGATGCGTACGACAGGGCTCTGTCCTGTCGCGATGCCGCGTACGACGGGGCCGTGCCCTGTCGCGATGCTGCGTACGACAGGGCTCTGCCCTGTCGCGTGAGCAGCAGCCGATACGGCAGGGCCATGAGCGTGTCGTCGAGGACCGCGGCTTCCGCCGGCGTGTCGATGCGCAGCACGGACCCCGCCGGGTCGCCGTTGACGACCAGGCTGTACATCGGCGGCGGCCGCCTTGTCAGTGCCAGAAACGGCAGGTCGTGGAAGCGGTCGCTCTCGTAGAGCTCGACGAAGCCGTGCGGATCGTCGCGTGCCGCGACCCGCCGGGCTGAACCTTGCTCGACCAGGCGCTGCACGTGAGCGGCGTACTTGTGCTCGTCGTACGCGGGCCGCAGCGGCCACATGATCCCCAGGGTAACCGACAAGGCCGCGATGGCGGCGACCAGGCCCGTGCGACGGGTGGGCGTCGAGCCCGGCACGAGCGCCGCCGCCAGCGCGGCCGCTGCGATGGACGGCCAGAACGTGTGCTCCAGCGGCCCGCGCGACAACAGCAGCACTGCCCCGACCGCCCCCGCGCCGCTGCCGAGCAGGTTCGCCGCATAGACGCGCCCGACGCGCGGCCCCGCCGTCATCAGCGTGGCCCCCAGAAACGCGCCCCCGAGCAGGAACGGGACGAACGCCGCCAGCCAGTACAGCGACCACCACCCGACCTGCGACCACAAGTCCGCCGGGATGAACCGGGCGGTGACGGGCAGCAGTGTGGCCGCGCGCGGCAAGGCGAGCAGCGCCAGGGTCAGCGCGACCGCCAGCCACCGGAGCATGTCCGTGGTTCGCCCGCGCGCGCGGCGCTCCAAGATCGCCAGCAGCGTCCCGCTGGCGCCGAATCCCAGCAGCGCCACACTGATGACCAGGAAGCCGAAATGGTGCCAGCGCTCGACCACCAGCCGCCGCATGAGCACCACTTCGTACGCGATCAGCCCGGCGGCCAGCAGGGCGACGGCGAGGAGGACGGCCGGGCCGGCTGGCGCCGCGCGCGGCCACTTGGCGATCTGCGGCTTGATGGAACCGTCGGGCCGTCTCTCATCCAATTGAGAAACGGGGAGCGGGGGGGGTGCCGGTGGTTCCGACCCTCCCCCAACCCCTCCCTGGAAGGGAGGGGAGTTTGTGGGGCGCGTCATGGCTTCTCGACTTCTCCCTGAGAGGGAGGGGGGGTTGCGGAGCACGTCATGGCTTCTCGATCCTGCCCGTCATGGGCACGAACCGGACCGGCAGCACGTTGCGGCTGCGCCGCGCGCCGTCTTGCTCCTTCGTCAACACGAGCAACCGTTGCGTCTCGTACACCCCGCCGATCGGAATCACCATCCGCCCCCCCGGCTTGAGCTGGACCCACAGCGGCGGCGGGACGTGGCCGGCGGCACACGTGACGATGATGCCGTCGAACGGGGCCCCGTCCGGCCACCCGTCGTATCCGTCGCCGGCTTTCGTCCGCACGGTCTCGTAGCCGAGGCGGTCCAGCCGCGCGGCCGCGTCGCGCAGCAGCGGCTCGATGATCTCCATCGTGTACACATACGGCGTCAGCTCGGCGAGCACCGCGGCCTGGTAGCCGGAGCCCGTGCCGATCTCCAGCACCCGATCGCCCGGCCGCACCTCCAGCAAGGCGGTCATCAGGGCGACGATGTACGGCTGGGAGATGGTCTGGCCGTGGCCGATCGGCAGCGGCGTGTCGTCGTACGCGCTGCCGCGCCGGGCGGACGGGACGAACTCATGGCGCGGGACGGCCCGCATCGCCGCCAGCACCCCCGCGTCCTTGACCGCGTCGCGGAACACGTCGTCGCGGGCGATTTGCGCGTCCACCATGCGGTCGCGCTCACGCTGGTGCTCGGTGAAGCGCGGCCGCGGCCACCGGAGTCGGCCCGTTTCGTCGCGTGTCACGAGTTCAGAGAATGCCGCGGGTTGCGTCGTCGGTTGTGTCGCGGGCGGGGTTTGCGTTGATTGTGGCGTTGGCCCCCGCGGCGTCCCAAGCAGGAGCGGGAGCAGCAACGCAATGGCGATCAGAATCAGGGCCGTAACGAGCAGCGGGCGCCACGGCAATTCAACGTCCCGCCGTTGGTAGCGGCCCCCGGCGCTGGGTGGGGGCGTGTGGTGGGTACCGGCGGAGTGCTCGGGATACGGTTGCTCGGCCATGACGGCACCTCCCGACCGGGTCGCCCCCGTTATTGTACAGTGCAGGCGAGCAGTAGAATACGGTTCGCCGCCGGCCGGGAGTGATCGGTGGCCGTTGTGCGCCCCGCGTGCGGCCCCTTCAGCCTCCTGGAGTGAAACGATGAATACTCGCCGATGTGTTGGCGACGTTGGGCGTCAGCCGCTGGTTGTCGCCCCGGCTCGCGTGGACCGCTCCCTCACGGTCGCGGCTCGGACCCGGGGCCGCTCCCTTACGGTCGCGGTACTGATCGGGTGCCTTGCGCTTCTCACCGGTGTTACGGTCGCGTGGGCCGCGCCGGGCGACGTGAGGCGCACGCTCGACGCGCCGTGCAAGTACCCCGCCGGCCTGGCGACGGACGGGGCGCATCTGTTCGTCGTGGACTGGCGCGAGGCCCGGATTCACCAGATCGCGGCGGCGGACGGCCGTGTCGTGCGGTCGTTCGACGCCCCGACGCTGCGGCCGCACGGGCTGGCCTGTTCCGGCGACACGCTGTACGTTTCCGACGACCATACCGGCCGCGTCTTTGCGCTGAGTATTCCGGGCAACCGCGTGCGGAACGTCTTCGAGGCCCCGGGCCCTCAGCCGGTCGGTCTGGCGGCTGCCGGCGACGCGCTGTTCCTGCTGGAGGGACGGTCGGGTCGCGTCTACAAGGTGATGCCGGAGGACGGCACGATCTTGCAGGATTTCCCGGCCCCGACGCCGACGTCGGCCGGCCTCGCCTGGGACGGCACGTACCTGTGGGTTTCCGATCGCGTCAAGGATGAGATCTACCTCGTGGAGCCGAAGGACGGACTGGTGGTGGGCATTGTGGCCGCACCGGGACCGTACCCCGCAGGACTGGCGTGGCTGGACGGGCACCTGTGGAACGTGGACTTCCAGACGCGCAAGCTCTACCAGCTCGTGGTGCGCGACGACGTGAAGTACCAGTTGCGCGAGCCGCGCCGCGCCCGTGTCGAGTATCTATGGACGCTGTACAACTACGGCCCCGGCGACCTGCTCGACCTGACCGTCCACGTCGCGTTGCCGGAGAAGCTGCCGGGACAGGTGCTCCTATCGGAGATACAGTTCACCGAGGCGCCCGCCGAGCTCGTCGCGGACCGCTACGGCCAGCGCTGCGCCGTGTATCGCCTCGACCGCGTCGCCGCCGGTACGCGGCTGCAACGCGGCTACCACGTGGATGCGCAGGTCTCCGCGCTGCGCTACCTCATCTTCCCCGAGCAGACCGGAACGCGGGCCGACATTCCGGCGGAGATACGCGAGCAGTACACGACCGACGGCTCGCGCTACCGGATCGACTCGCCCTTCATCCGCAAGACGGTGAAGGAGATCGTCGGCGACGAGCAGAGTTGCTACTGGATCGCCCGCAAGCTCTACAACTACGTGATCGGCCGGCTGGAATACGAGATGGTCGGTGGGTGGGACGTACCGGAGGTCGTGCTGAAACGCGGCACGGGCTCGTGCTCGGAGTACACGTTCGCGTTCATCGCCCTGTGCCGGGCCGCCGGGCTGCCCGCCCGTTACCAGGGCAGCGTGGTCGTCCGCGGCGACGACGCCAGCATCGACGAAGCCCACCACCGCTGGGCGGAAGTCTACCTGCCGAACCACGGTTGGGTGCCGGTGGACGCGAACCGCGGGGACGCGAAGCTGCCGGCGGACCAGGCCCGCGGCTTCGGCGAGCTGTCGAACCGCTTTCTCATCACGACGCAGAGCGGCGGCGACTCCGAGTGCCTCGCGTGGAGCTACAACGCCTTCGTGAAGTACCAGGCCACGGGCTACTGCAAGGTCGATGAGGAGAGCTACGGCTTCTGGGAGCCCCAGCCGACGTCCCAACCCGCCACCGCCCCCGCCGAAGCGACGGTCCGCCCCGGCTGCCAGCCGTAGCGGACCGCGCCCCGGGCCACGCGTCGGTCACGGCGCCGAGGCCGCTCCCGCAAACCGCGCCAACGCGGTCTCCAGATCCTTCAGTCCGCTGCCGCCGGCCTTGCGGCACAGTTCGATGGCCTTCTTCTCCAGCTCGATCGCGCGGGCGGCGCTGCCGGTCTCGAACTCCGCCAGCGCCAGCGTGTCCACGTACGCCCACACGGCATGGTTGGTCAATTCGTTCGATCGGCGGGCCAGCCGCAGCGCGAGGTCGTTGTACTTGTGCTGGTACTTGTCCTCGGTCAGCAACTCCCAAGCGAAGTTGTTCAGCTCGGCGGCGTTGTCCCTCAGGCCCTCGTAGAGCGCCTCGGCCGCTTGCGTCGCGGCCGCCGGGTCGTCCTTGCGAACCGCCAGGATGTCGAACTTCCGGCGCAGAACCTTCGTGTTCCCCGGCTGGGCCGTGAGCTGCTGATCCAGCAGCGTCAGGGCCTTGTCCCATTCCTTCTGCCGAATGGCGCGGGTCACGTCCTGTTGTGTCTGCTCGCCGCGGCGCTGCTCGGTGAGCATCTGGCTCACCAGGCCGCTGACATCCGGCACGCCGGCCACCGCCAGCGCCAGCCGGAGCGTCTCGTTGGAGTGCTCCACGGTGAGCGTGGCCGTAGTCTCGGCGAGGAGCGGGGCAACGGGGGCGACCTCGGCGGCGTCCGCGCTCGACATGTAGCGCTTGGCCACCTCGAGGCACCGGCCGGGGTGCGCGAGCACGGCCAGCGTGGTGTTCGGTCCCAAGCGGCCGAGCGGACCGGCCAGGCCGGTATCATCGAGCACCGACGGCCCGTCGCGCAGCGACTTGAGGCACCGCTCCAGCGCGGGTTCGGTGGACGCCACGAGCAGGCTGTGTCCCACCGTCGCCATGTGGACGGTTACACCCTCGTGGCAACGGTAGCTGCGCACCGGCACACCGCCCATGTCGCGCGCCGCGCCCTCCAGCGACGGCGCGCCGCCCGCGACGCTCGCAATCCCCAGCATCTGCTGCCAGAAAGCCTGCGACTTCGCCGGATCGTTGACCGTGATGATTGCGGCGAGGTCGGGAACCGGCCCCTGGGCGTCGCCGACCGGCGGCATCAGGCAGATGGCGATGCCGTTGATATTCGCAAACAGCTCACGCCCAAGGTCCAGGGCGGTCACGATCGGCGGCCCGGCGTCGGCTGACGCGGCCGGCGTGGCGTACTGGGCTGGCGCCGCGTTCATGGCCAGGGCGAGCAGGGCGGCCGACCCGGCGGGCACGCCCCGCAGCGTCGCCGGATCAATGGCCGGCCGCCGCAGGAAGTTGTACACCAGGTTGCGGTGCCCCTTGTCGAGCCGCAGAGCGACTTCGAGGACCACGCCCTGATCGCTGAGATCGAACCGCCCGGACAGCGACCGCAAGCTCTGCGGGTCGAGCAGGGCGCGCACCAGGGCCACCTCGCGGCTCTGGGCGGCCCCCGCCATCGCTACGTTCAATAGCGGCATCAATGGCTTGGGGTTCACGCAGAAGAACAGCAGCGCATCGCCGCGTTGCTTGAGAACGTCGGCCATGTCGGGATTCGCTGCCAGCGACGGGGCGCCGGCATCCTTGGTTCGTTCGAGGACGGCCTCAATCTCGGCCGGGCTCGTGGCCGCGATCATAAGTCGTTTTGTGAGTGTGACATAGACACCTTCGACACGGTAGGTCGGGTAGCCGTCGATGGGATCCACCACGTCGCTCTGCACGGGCAGGGCGGTTTCGATGAGCCCGCGGATCAGCTCCACGTCCCCTGGGTGCAGCACGACCACCCCCATTGGCTGCTGCCGTGTCGGATCAAAGCCGGTGATCGCCAGGGCGCAACCGCGCACGCCCAGAAGGGCATTGACGACGTCCGGGCTGATCGCCAGACGGTTCTGCCCCGGAGCCAGCGGCTGTCCGCCGGGCGTGGCGAGCAGCCCCATCTTCTCAAGGAGCCTGCCGAGCCTCTCGCCGGGCCGGTTCAACTCGACGAAGGCCAGCGGCTCGGGCGGTAGCAGGCGCGCAAAGTCCGTGGCGGCAAGCTCTTCCTGACACGCCGCCAATCGGCTCCTCGCCTCGGACCGCAGCTCGGCGGGCGCCCCGCCGGCCTCAGCGACCTGGGCGTAGAGCTTGGCGGCAGCGGCGAAGTCGCCCTTCGTCTGCTCCAGGTAGAACGCCTCGTGGAGCCGCTGCGCCGGCGTCTGCGCGGAGGCGGCGGAACCGACCGTTGCCAGGGCGACCAGCACCGCCGCCAAGCCGCGCAGAATCACAGAATGAAGGAGTGGAAATGGGTACATCTTAGAACCTCCTGGCCGCTGTTCGCCGCGAGAACGCCCACGTCGCCGACTCTCAAACCGACCCCGGCAGCGTGTCGCCGCGCTCCGCTGGGGGAGCCGTGGCGGGGGGGGGGCCGGGGCCCCCCCCCCCGCGGCGGCCCGGCCGCCCGCCAGCGCCGGGGGC
>CAYWYJ010000035.1:5945-8217 GCA_964462635.1 uncultured Planctomycetales bacterium | reverse complement strand
CCCCCGTCGCCGACCCTAAACCCCCCCCCGGCCGGGGGTCGCGGCGCGGCGGGGGGGGCCCCGCCGGGGCCGGCCCCGGGCCCCCCCGCCCGCGGCCCGGCCGCGACCTGACCACTTCGCGCGGGTATTCGGTCCGGGCGGCGGCTTATTCGCGGGTGCCACGCGGTCAGACCGCCGCGGACCCACGGCGTTAGCAGTCCGCTGAGAAACCGTAGCGCTGGATCTCCGAGTCCAGCGCGACCGTATCGGCGACCCAAGAAACGCCGGACTCGGAGGTCCGGCGCTACAGGCTCGAAGGCCACGAGCGGTTCTTCAACGGGCTGTTAGGCCACATCGCGGGCGCAATTCCGGTTTCACCCCTTGGGCGGACGGAATGACGAGTGTAGAATGAGTAGTTCGTCCGCGCCAGGCTGCGGCGTGAGCCGAGCCGAGCGAATTGCGACGATAGTAAGTGCGGACTCGGCGCCCAGCGTCGTCCGCGTTTATGAGGATGCCCATATGGCCGGATTCCGTGTTCCGCACCGTTGCACGTGGTTGGCGTGCGGTTCCGTGGCCGCACTGCTGATTCTGGCGGGGTGTGCATCACAGCCCAAGAGCAAGCCTGCCTCGGCCGCCGGCGGCTCACCGACGGCCGCCGAGCCCGCCGCACCTAGAGCCGGTCAGTCCGAGGCCCCGACCGCGCGCGGCAGTGAGGCGGCGGCCCCCGCCACGACGGACAACCTGGACCAGGCGGTACGCGAGTTGTCCGCGAACGGCGGGGGAGAGATGACGGACGCTCAGCGCGAGGCCCTGGTGCGGATGATCGAGGCGGCGATCAAGGCGCAAATGCAGGCGAACGCGCCGGCCGCGCCCGCTGGGCAACCAGCCCCAGCCAAGGCCCCCGCTTCAGCCGAACCGGCCCCCACGGTCCCTCCGGCGCAGCCGGCGCAGAGCGACGCGGCGGCGGCGCAGGCGCCCGCGCCCGGCGCGACGACGCCGGCCAATACGACGGCGGCGCAGAAGCCGGCGGCGGCCAAGAACGACAAGGGCTGCGGGCCGACGGAGACCGGGGCGGTCGTCAACCTGACTCCGCCGCCTTTGGACGCCCCTCAGCCCAAGTACGTCTGCAAGGAGCCGAAGCTGGTCTCGGAGGGTGTGTGGCAGGGGGAGACCGCGGAGTTCACGTTCCAGATCGCCAACGAAGGCGAAGGACCGCTGGCCATCCGCCTGCGGGGGGGCTGAGGGCTCCGCATCAGCGGTCAGGCTGACCGCATGATCCCGCCCGGCAAGACCGAGGCGGTGACGGTAATGATCCCAACGTCCAACCGACGTGGGGAGCTGCTGCGGCGAGTTACGGTAACGACGAACGATCGGGCGAACATCAGCGCCCAACTGGAATGCCTGGCCAAAGTGCTCAGCGCGGTGAAGTGCGAGCCCGACCTGATCGCGTTCGGCCAGATCGAACGGGACGCCCCCGAGCAGGTCCAGACCGTGACGATTTCGCGCGGCGACGGCGGACCACTCCATCCCAAGGTGGTTTCCACCAGCGGCAACACGGAGGCGGAAACCGAGTTGAAGGAGCTCGAACCGGGTGAGAAGTACGAGCTCCGCGTCGCGATCAAGCCGCCCTGGCCCAACAACGCCATTCGCGGCAACATCACGTTGGAAACCGGGGTCGAACAGGCCAAGTTCCAGGAAATCGCCTACTACGCGAGCATTCCGCCGCGGCTTCAGGCGGAACCGGCGCGGCTGATGGTTCGCCCGGACCCGGAGCGTGAAGCGCGGAGCATTGCGACGCTGCGCTGGTCGGGCGGCCCGCCCGGCAAGGTCACCGAGGTGACCGTCAGCGATCCGCAGGTCAAGGCCGCGGTCCAGGAATCCGAGGGCAACCAGATTGTGGTGATTGATGTGCCCGCCGGGTATCGGCCGACCCAGCGCGCCGGCAACATCGTCACCGTCCTGACCGACGACCCGGCGGTGCCGTCGATCTCGATCCCGATCTACGTCGTGAACGCGGCCGGCCGCACGATGCCCGCGGGCGGGGCACCCGCAGCGCGTCCGCGCACGCAGGCCCCGGCTTCGAAGACCCCGGCCCCGGAAGCGGGCAAGCCGGCCTCAAGAGCGGAAGACTAAGAGCCGCTGACCGAACCCACCACGCGAGTGGTGGGCTGCGGAGCTTCCGCACCGGCGTGTGGGCTCCGCTTGGCCCCGCACTGGCGTGCGGGGTTCGGATTGGCGCTCCAACGTCCGGCACGCGACTCCCCACCCTCTCCGGGTGGGGTTGGGGGTGGGT
>CAYWYJ010000035.1:0-5935 GCA_964462635.1 uncultured Planctomycetales bacterium | reverse complement strand
GGGCCGCCTGGGGGGGGGGGGGGGTGGGGGGGCCCCCCCCCGGGCCGCCCCCCCCCCCCCCTCCTGCGGGGGGGGGGGTGGGGGGCGCCCCACAACCATCACACGATGACGGCGCGCCCTTCTTCGGCGGCCCATTTCCCGACGGCGGCATCTTCGCGGTCGCCGACTCCCGCCGTACCCACCTGCCCGGTGGCACGCGGGCGGCGGAATTGTCTGTTCTTGTAGCGGCACCGCGCCCGGCCTTGCCGCGGACATGTGGGCGGCCGAAGGATGCATTGGGGAAGGGCGGTGTGGCGACGGGCGTCGTCGTCGCGGGGAGCGGGCGAGGCGTGGGCGGAAAGTCAGCCGACCGCGGGCGCGGCCGTGGTGACCGCCGGGCCGCGGGGCGGCAGCCGCATTTGCAAGGAGCGAGCCGATGTCACGAGTGGTCCTGGCCCTGGGGTTGTTGACCTGCGCCGGGGGGTGCGACTTGTTGCCGGGGTTCCTGACCCCCACGCCGTTCGTGCTCGAGATGACGCCCGAATCGATCGGCGACAGCATCGTGGGTCAAAAGATCGTCCTGTTGGCGAAAGTGACCGACGAAGAGGCCCAGGCCTGGCCGACGCTGCCGATCATGGTGACGGCGTCGGCGGAAGGCGCCACCGTGACCGTCACGCCGGCGCTGGTCACGCCGGGGCAACTGGCCGAAATCACCGTGGTGCCGCTGGACCGCAAGAGCGACACGGCGCAGATCATCATCGACGGCGAAGACGACTGGACGGTGAATGTGACGGTCCGGGCGGAGCGCCTCGGCCTGGTCAAGACTGCGACGGTGCCGATCACGGTCATCTCCAACGAGCCCGACCTCGTTGGCGAGACCGCGGCCGAGATGCGCGACCTCTTCATCCCCTGGCTCGCCGAGAATCGCCCCGACCTGGGCATCGGCGAGAACACGAAATGGGCCGGGACCATCGTCACGCCGCACATCCTCGTCGTCACGCATTACCTGTACTTCTCCGCCGAGTGGGAGATGCACGTGTATTGGCACGTGATGATTCCGCCGTACGACTGGGCCCGGATCGAGTTGCGCCGCCGGTACCGCGAGACGACGCCGTCGGTGGCGTTCGAGATCCCCTCGCGTGCGGCGACCGACCGCGTGGTCCAGGAGATCGAGCCGGAACCGACGTTGTGGCGGTGAACGGGCGACGTTGGTGATCGTGACGCGCCGGGAACAGGCCGGCCCTCGGCGGGGCCGCCTTACTCGGTCAACCCCGTCGGCGCATCGGGCTGCTGCGACTCGTCTTGGTCGTATTCCTCGTCCTCGACCGGCTCTTGCAGGCGCGGCGCCGGACCGCACGCCCGCGTTACCCACACCGCGGAGAAATCGCGCCGCGCCAAATCGGCCCGCCGAATCCAGTAGCAGAACGACTGACCCGGCCGCAGGTTCCACCCGGGGCCGTCCGGGTCGGAGTCCATCTGGAGCAAGAGCACCCACTCAGCCGCCGCCGTGGCCAGCTCCTCGTCCGGCTCGTCTCCACTCGCGAGGTTCGGCGGATCGAGGCCCTGTGACCCCGCGGCGCACAGCACGCGCATGTCGCACAGCAAACCCTGGCCGTAACCCAGCAGATGGTGCCAGGTGGGTTGCCTGTGACCGCCGGCCAGTGCGTTGCACAAGTCGAAGTAGAAGTACACGGACCGATCGCCGAAGCGGACCTGTTTCGCTTCCGGCGGGCTGGGGAGGGTCCACTCGCCGCGGAAGTGCAGGATGCAAGGCGAAAAGGGGATTTCCAGCGGCTGCGGGGGCTCCAGGCGGCGCAGCGTATTCACGTCGGCATCGAAATGCACGACCTTCCATCGCACGCGCTGCGGCGGCCCCGAACCGGTGGGCGGCGGGCCGGTGCTGATCTCCGTGAAAAAGCACAGCCAACCTGAGGAGGGAAGCTGCTTGTCGGCATCGAGATCGGTGATGTCGCTTAGTCGGATCTGCGCCAACAGGTTCAGCGGGCGGCCTTGGAGGGTTGGCCACTGGAAGTCCGGCGGCACGTCCGGCAACCCGGCGAAACGCGACGCCCCCTTGGGTAGGTTCCGCAACTCCGTGCGTACCGCCGCGATGCGGATCGACGGCCGCAGCAGGCCAACGAGCGTGTCGGCGTCTTCGAAGAAGACCGAATTGCGGATCACGTCGCCAGCCGCGGCCTTGGTAATCCGCGGCGGCGGGGGTGGGGGCGGCTGGCCGGGGGCCGCAGGCGGCGTGCCCGGCGCGGACGGCTGTTCATCGCCCCAGGGCGACCCGCCGGGCCCGGTCTCCTCGGGCGGTTCCGACCGGAGCCACTCGAGTGACGCCGCGTCCGGCGACACGGGGCGCGTGTTGACCCAAACCAGCATCCCCCCGTAGGTCACGATGATGGCCACCCAACAGATCAGATTGCGCACGCTCATATCGGTTCCCCGCCTTAGCCCCAGGACCAGGCGAACTTGTGCTTGAAGTGGTGATAGAACAGGCCGATCGTGCGCATCGCCACCAGGGTCGTGTACACCTCGATCAGCGCCAGCCCGAGCGGCAACATCAGCATCATGGACCAGTTGACGTGACCAACCCTCATGCCCGACAGCCCCGCGGCGGTCAGCAGCGCGCTGGACACGAGACCGGCCCCCGTACTGACCCAGACGACGACGGCCGCGATGAGGTAGGCCGGGAACGCGCGGACCACGGTCTCGAGGATCAGGTCCAGCCGCCGCAGGTCAAAGAGGCTCCCGGCCGCCACGATCAGCACGAACATCGGCCACAGGAATAGCCCGAACACCAGTACGAGCCCCGCCACCACCTGGACCGGTCCGTCCGGGAGCCGCAGCAGCAGGTCGTAGTTGCCGAAAACAAACCACAAGATCGGGCCGAAGAGGTCGCCAAACCCGGCCCCGTAGTGCATGGCCGCGCCGGCCAGAAGGACGGCCGCGGGCAGCCGCGCCAACAGGCGGGAACCCAGCATACGAACAAACGGGATGATGATGTCGTCCACCCAGCCGCTGATGAACGCCGGCGCGGGCAGGTCCTCCTCGCCGCCGGCGGCGGCCAGCACGACGTTCAGTTGGTAGGCGATGTACCAGCCCAGGAGCACTAGCGCGGCCAGCAAGGGCAGGCAGGCGAACGCGAGCAGGAGGAGGTACTTGGACACGACGACGATCAGCCAGATAACCAAGAACGTCGCCAGATTGCCGGCCCCGCGGAACAGCAGCAGCGAACGTCCGATGTCCAGCAAGTAATCCCGATAGGATGACGAATCCGAGGCGGTGCCCATCTCGCCGGCGTTTGGTCCGCCGGCGGGGGGCCACGGGGCCGCTGGCGCGGCGGACGGCGTCGCGGAGGGGGCCGCGTGAGTGGGCGGTGCCACCGCCTGTCCCGCCGCCAACGATTCCAGATCGATCAGGCCCGCGCCGCCCGTGCCAGCCGGTGGCGCGGGCGGCGCGCCTACCGGCGGCGGGGCCGACACCGCGACGGCCTCGGGAATGCGGAACGATTGCCCGCACCGTTTGCAGGTGGTGCGTTTCCCGGCGGCGTTGTCGGGCACGCGGTACCGCGCCCCGCACCCCGGACAGGCAGCGACCGGCATGGAGCATCACCCTCGCTTGACAGGACCCGGTCACCGACCCCCACGCGGCGCCGGCAACCATTGCCAGCGTACCAACAGCGTCCCACCTCGGTCAACGCGCCGCGAGCTGCCCGGGTCTCCCAATCACCCTGCGCGAATCCGCGCCGCGGGGCGTACGGCAAGGCTCCGCCTTGCCGCGGTCGCAAGGCAGAGCCTTGCGGTACGGTTGGCGCGGCATTGCGCACTCTGATCTGGGCACGCGGGAAAGGACGGGAGGGCGATCCTGGCGCGCCCGGGCTGCCCGGCTCGGCTCGCCAGGAGGCTCGCCCTCCCATCTCGCGCGACCGCGAATGCCTATCGGGAACCAGAAGCCGGGTTCGGAACGCACTTGCACCCCCCTTCGCCGCACGCGATCATCGTCGCCGCTAGCGAGGTCACGGGATGCCGGCACAAGTGCTCGACGGGTCGGCGTACGCCGCCGAGATTCGCGCCGAAGTCACGCGGCAGGTGGCGTGGTTCAACGCCCACCACGGGCCGATCAAGCTCTGCGCCGTGCTGGTGGGCAGTGACGCGGCCGGCCGGCTGTACGCGGAAAACCAGCGGAAGCTCAGCGTCCAGGTGGGCGTGCAGTACGAGCTGATCGAGCGGCCCGAAACCACCAGCCAGGCCGAACTGGCCGCCACGCTGGACGAGCTCAACGCCGACCCGACGATCACCGGGGTCATTCTCCAATTGCCGCTGCCGCCGCACATCGAGCCCGCTCTGGCCCAATACCGCATCGACCCGTACAAGGACGTGGAGGGCGTCAACCCCGCCAACATCGGGCTGCTGTTCTACGGCGAGCCGATCATCGCTCCGTGTACCGCCCTGGCGGTGACCGAGCTGATTCGACGCAGCGGCGTCCCGCAGCGTGGGGCCAACGCCGTCGTCGTGGGGCAGAGTGCGATCGTCGGCCGGCCCGTGACGATGTTTCTGCTGTCGCACATGGCCACCGTCACCGGGTGCCACATCGCCACGCGCGACCTGGCGGCCCACACGCGGCAGGCGGACATTCTGGTCGTGGCCATTGGCAAGCCGCGGGCCATCGGCGTCGAGCACGTGAAGCCAGGGGCCGTCGTCATCGACGTGGGCATCAACCGCCTCGCCGAGCGCGACGCCGCCGGCCGCGAGGTCCGCCGCACCGTCGGCGACGTGGACTTCGGAGCGGTGGTTGAGGTGGCCGGCCACATTACGCCGGTGCCGGGCGGCGTGGGACCGCTGACGGTGGCGATGTTGCTGCGGAACACGGTGGAGGCGGCGATGAAGCAGCGGCAGCGGAAGGTGTGACAGGTGCGGATGGGCCTCTGCTCCCGAGCACGCGGCTGCGCAGCCGTGGGACTTGACCCTCCCCCAACCCCTCCTCGCCGCAGCGAGTCGCCGGTGGCGACCTGGAAGGGAGGGGAGTTCAGCGGCCCCGCGATCGTCGCCGGAGCGCTGGAGTCCGGGATCGGCATTCGCCGTCGCGTGACCGCGGAGGGCGAGGCTGTCTCCTGCGGCGACCCTGCCGGCCTGCCGAGCTGCGGCTCGCCAGGAGGCTCGCCCTCCCGGCCGGCGGCTGACGCGTCTGAATACCCGTGCAGGCCGCTGACGTAGCCGCCGGTACATGGAAGGCGTACGCATGACCTATGTGTTGGCCGCCTTGCTGACCGTCGTGAACGCCGCGTGGCTGCTGCTCGTGGTGCTCGGGCTGCCAGGGAATTGGTTGATGGTGCTCGGCACGTTGGCGGTGGCGTGGTGGCAACGCGACGCCGTCGCGGGCCAACCCATGATCGGCGTACCGGTGCTGGTGACGATTGTCGTGCTGGCGCTCCTGGGCGAGATCAGCGAGTTCCTGGCGGGCGTGGCGGGCTCGAAAGCGGCCGGCGGCACACGCCGCGGGGCGGTCGGAGCGCTCGTCGGCGCCTTCATCGGCGGCCTCGTGGGCACGTTCGTCATCCCCGTCCCGGTGCTGGGCTCACTGGCAGGGACTTGCTTCGGCGCCACCGTCGGCGCGTGGGGGCTGGAGCTGTCGGGTGGTCGCAGTCTGCGTGCGGCGGCCTGCTCCGGGGCCGGCGCCGGCGTGGGGCGTTTCGTCGGCACGCTGGCCAAGCTCGTCGCCGGCGTCGCCATCTGGGTCGTGACCGCTGTCGCCGCGTTCTGGCCGTAGTCCGGGTTCAGCGCGTCCGCGCGCAGCCCCGCGCCCCGGGAGGGCGAAGCTCCCGCTGAGCCGCAACGCGGATGCCTGCCGCGGGGAGGGCGAAGCTCCCGCTGAGCCGGATTGCGGATGCCTGCCGCGGGGAGGGCGAAGCTCCCGCTGAGCCGCAACGCGGATGCCTGCCGCGGGGAGGGCG
>CAYWYJ010000034.1:32939-33581 GCA_964462635.1 uncultured Planctomycetales bacterium | reverse complement strand
GGCTCCGCCTTGCCGCAGTCGCAAGGCAGAGCCTTGCGGTACGGTTGGCGCGACACGGCACACGCCAATATAGAATGCCCGCATGGGAACTGACCTGCGCGACGCCGCCGAGCGAATGACCGGGCCACTCGTCGCTTGGCGCCGACACCTGCACGCCCACCCGGAGTTGAGCAACCGCGAAGAGCGGACGGCGGCGTTCGTCGCCGCGGAACTGCGCCAGCTCGGCTACCAGCCGGCCGAGCGCGTCGGCGGGACCTACGGCGTCGTGGCGGAGTTGCACGCCGGCCAGGGCCCGGCCACCGCGCTGCGGGCCGACATGGACGCCCTGCCGATCCAGGAAGAAAACGAAATCGACTACCAGTCGCGCCACCCCGGCGTCATGCACGCCTGCGGCCACGACGCGCACACGGCGATGCTGCTCGGCGCCGCCGCACTACTGGCCCAGCGAAAGAACGACCTGCGCCGGCCGGTGAAGCTCATCTTCCAGGGCGCCGAAGAGCTGCCCCCCGGCGGCGCGGCCCCGCTCATCGAGGCCGGCGTCCTCGACGACGTTGCCGCCATCTACGGCCTGCATGTGTGGTCCGACCTGCCGCCCGGCACGCGCGGCACCACCGAGTAGGTGCCGTCCTTCTGCATATTGGC
>CAYWYJ010000034.1:27811-32929 GCA_964462635.1 uncultured Planctomycetales bacterium | reverse complement strand
GGTCCGACCTGCCGACGGGTACGCTCGGCACCCGCCCCGGCCCGTTCATGTCCGCCGTCAGTGACTTCCGCATCGTCGTCCACGGTCGCGGCGGACATGCCGCCATGCCGGACCAGTGCGTTGACCCGATCGCCGTGGCGGCGGAGCTGGTCGTGGCGCTACAAACCGTCGTCAGCCGATCGTTGCCGCCGGCGGAGCAAGCGGTCCTGTCCGTGACGCAGTTCCATGCCGGCACCGCCCACAACATCATTCCCGGCTCGGCCGAGCTGCGCGGCACGTTCCGCACGCTCAGCGACGGCGTGAGTGCCGCCATCGCGCGGCGAATCCACGAGCTCTCCAGCGGCGTGCCCGCCGCCCACAGCGCGACCGCGGAGGTGCAGATCATTCCGGGGTACCCGTTGCTGACGAATGACCCAGCGGCGCTGGAGCGGGCCCTGTCAGCGGCGCGGGCCGTCGGGTTCCGGGACGATCGGATTCTGCAACTTCCCGCGCAGGGCGGCGGCGAGGACTTCGCGTGGTACACGCAGCGCGTACCGGGGGCGTTCTTGTTCCTGGGGGCCCGGAACGAAGCCCTCGGCTGCCGCTTCCCGCACCATCACGCGCGGTTCAACATCGACGAAGCGGCCTTGGCGGGCGGCGTCGCGCTGCTCGTCGAACTGGCGCTGGCCGCGGACTGATCGCCAACTCATGGCTGTGGCGCGAACGCCAACGCCGACCGGCGGCTACTTCTCTTCGTCATCCATGAAGAACCCGCCTTCGTCTTCCGCCTCGGCCGGGGTACCCGGGGTCGCGGGGGTTCCCGCTTCCGACGGCACCGGCGTCGGAGGCTGGGCGGCGCCGCCGAGGTGGTCGCGGAACGCGACGAGCGGGCGGGCGTAGGGGAACTGCTCGCGTTTGTCCAGGGCCTTGCGGATCACGTCGAGCGCCTGCTCGCGATAAGCGGCGGAGCGGTCCGCGTCGACGCGGGCCAGCAGGTGGTACGTCGCGGCAAGGGCCGCCTGCGGCACCCACGCCGTGGGCTGCCCCGAGAGCTTGTCGGAAATCGACGCATACAGCTCGCGCGCCTTGTCCAGGGTCTCGATGGCCGCGGCCCGGGCCGTCTGCACCTGGGTCTCGAACACGGACCGGTCGAACTTCATCGCCGGGTTCATCTGCGCAAAGACGCCCATGTCCTCGATCAACCCCTGGGTCGCGTCGAGGCGCCCGGCCTGCACACGGGCCAGCAGCAGGCGTGCCGCGGCCTCCGCACTCCGCCCCACTTGCTCCACATACGGATCGCGCGTCACCAAGAGCAGCCGCGGGTTCTTGCGGTTCGGGTCGCGCTCCCGCTGCACCTCGCGGGCCGTCTGGATCCACGTCTGCCCGGCCCGGGACGCCTGCGCGAACGCGCGGACGGCCGCATCGGCGGCCGCCAGGGCCTCCGACTCCTTATCGAACGCCGCCGCGGCCAGCGTCTGAACTTCCTCCACGATGGTCTTCTGTTGGGCCTCGAGCTGCTGGAGCCGGCCCTGATACTGTGTCGCTTCCGTCGTCGCGCGCTGCCCCGTTTCGGTCACGTAGCGAATGTGCTCCTCCAGCGAGAGGTTCGCCCGGTCCAGCCGCCGCGCCCGCTCCTGGGCCATCTCCAGCCGGCGCCGCAGTTCATCCACCCCGGCGATCGCCTCGCCGCCGCGAATCTCGGCTTCCAGGGGCTCCTCCCCCACGAGTTCCGCGCCCGGCCGGCCGCCGAAGCGCAACTCGTCGTCCCGCCGTTGCAGCGCGCGCATCTCAGCCGCCAGCGACAGGTAGCGCTCGCGGAAGGCCGCGAAGCCCTGGGGACCATCGTCGTGGCCGGCGTCGAAACCGCGTTGTTCGAGTTCCAGCAACTCGGCCTGCTTGGTCCGCAGTGCGGCCTCCGCCTGGGTCAGCTCATCCTCCCGTTGCTTGAGCTCGCCGGCCAAGGTGGTCACGCGGGCGCCGGCCTCGGCGCGCAGCGTCGCCAGCGCTTCGAGGTCGGCCCGCAGTTGGGTGACGATCGCACTGACATCCAAACCACGGGAGTAGTCGAGATACCCCCGCACGCGCTTCCAACGTGAGCCGGCGTCGAGCAGCCGTGCCAGCGCCAAGTCCTGTTGCTCGCGCAGCTTCTGGGCCTCGACCATCAGCCCGACCGCCCGCACGTATTCGGCCGACCCCAGGGCGTAGGCCACGCCGAGCGCGTTGCCGTCAATCCCCATCGCGGCCTTGGCATCGGCGATCGCCTTCTTCAGCAGGTCTTCATTGGCACGCACCGCCCCGTCGAGCACGTCGGCCGCGGCCCGCACGCCGCCGGCATCCGCGCTCAGCCGCGGAACCTCCGGCAAGGAGAGCCCATAGCGCTCGGCCATCCGCTGCGACTTGCGCGCCTGCTCCGCGAGCTCGCCCGCCGCCCGCGCGAGTTCGGGCTGCGCCCCCGCGGCAGCCGCCTCCAGCCTGGCCCCCTCGACGGTCTTGACGGCGGCGGCCGGTGCCAGCCGGCGGAGCGTCAGACTGTGCCGCGCCAATTGGCGCTGGGCCAGCGCCGCCTGCGCCTGGGCGGCCTCCGCGGCCTTGCGCTGCGAGCCGCGCAACGCCGGGGCGAAAACCCACGCCAGGACGAACACCAGGGCCAGGATGATCCCGATCAGGACGGGCGGTTTCACAACGGACCTCCGTTCCTTAAGCGCACAAACACCACCCCCGCGCCGGTCGGGGCGCTGGCGCGCACCCAACCCGCGCGGACACGGTGGGCTGTTCACCGGCGCTGTGTAACCGCCGGGATTACCTCTGTCAATGAGCCCCCGCGCCGGGCCCCGCCGGCACCGCCGCGACGCGCAACAACTCCCGGACCGGCCCCTCCCAGCCGTCCCCCGCGTCCGATGCCACGAGCCGTCCGTCGGCGTCGATCACGAACACCAGGGGCAGGCGGTCGATACCCCATCGCCGCACGAACTCCCCGCCCCAGCCGCGTCCGTCGTTGCACTGCGGCCAGTCCAGCTCCAGCTCGCGCGCCGCGGTCCGCGTCGCTTCGGCCGTCTCGTCGAGCGAGACGCCGATCACCGCCAGGTGCGGATGACCGGCCCGGAAGTGGCCGATGCGCTGCACGGCCCGGCGTGAGGCGTCATCGAAGGCCGCCCACACCACCAGCAGGACCGGCCGCCCGCGGTAGGCCGACCAAGCCAACGGTTTGCCGTCGAGCCCTGGCAGCAGGGGCTCGAACGGCTCCCCCACCGCTTGCGTGCGCAGCCATTTGGCCCGGACGTTGCCCGTCACGGGGTGCTCCGGAAACGCACTCGTGAGCAAGGCCACAAGCTCGGCCATGAGCGGGCGATCCCCCCCGCGCGCGGCGTCGTCGAACACGAGGGCCGCCAGCCACGGCACCCGCTCCGAGTGCGGGTAGGCGCGGATGTATGCGAGGTGCGCCTGCCGCAACGCCGGTTCGAGCCCCGTCGCCGCCGACTCGACGGCCGCCGTATCGCCGCCGTCGGCCCGCTCGCACATGGTGGCCCAGTAGGTGGCCTCCTGGAGCGCGACCGCACTCGGCGGCGCCCGCCGCAGCTCCGTCACCCGCTCAACGAGCGCGTCGGACTCGCCTCCGCGCCGTGCGATTGGCACGCCCATCCCCCGTTCCCCCTTCCCCGTTCCCTGTTCCCTGTTCCCCGTTCCCCGTTCCCTGTTCCCCGTTCCCTGAAGCGTCCCGAGCTCAAACAGCGTCCGCAGTTCCCAGCGGATGGCCTCGTCACGGTGGACGCCCCCCGGGTAAAGCGTCAGGTACAGCCGCACCCGGCTGAGCAGGAGCCGCCGCTGTTGCCGGGCCGAGTCGAACCAGTCTCTGAATGGCTGAGTGGCGGCCACGGGGCGTTGTGCTTCGACCACACGGTCCCAGAGCGTTTGCTCATGGGGAGTGATAGGGACTACCCCGCGTTCGTGGGTTTCCGCGGGACCGCCCGATGCGCCGGGAGGGCGAGGCTCCTGCCGAGCCGCGTTGCCCCCGTTGCGGGACGGCTCCGCAGGAGCTTCGCCCTCCCGTCCCCGGGGGGCCGCGAGTAACCCCGTTACGCGGGGCCCGCCGCACCACGCCAAGCCACCGAGCATCAGCGCCACGGCCAAGGCCGCGCGACACGCGACAGACTCACGGACCGACGTCGTCACCAGAAACCCCAGTCGCCGACGCGTTGGACAACCAGGTATAGGACGAGATTCGTGAAACCGTGCAGGAGCATCAGGCACCGCAGGCTGCGCGTCCAGTAGAACACGCCATTGAACACCATCCAGCAAGCGATACTCACGCCCCAGTTTCCGGGGTGCTGGAAGGTGGAGATCAGCGAAGTTCCCAGGAAGGACAGCCAGGTGAACTGCCCGAGCGGAATGCGTTCAAAATGGTGCCAGTCGATCAGCGCCCGCAGCAGGAACCCACGCCAGAACAGCTCCTCGACCACCGGCACCGCGATGACCGCCACCAGCATCCGCAGCGACCAGGTGGCCCAGAACAGGTGCCGGGCCCCCAGTTCCGTGCGGGGATCGACAACGGTCTTCTCTCCCGGCAGCAGCGGCAGCCACCCGCCCAGGCCAACCTGCTCGAGCCACCACTGACCGACCACCCACCCCCAAGCGACCAAGGCCCCGCCGACGAGCGCGATCAGCCAATACGGCTTTCCGAGGTCGGGCAGGTGGCGGCGAAAGAGCCACACCACGGCCAGCGACGCCACGCCCCGCAGCGCAATCGCTCCCGGTTGCCACGCCGGCGGAACCACCAGCATCAGCGCCATCAAGGCCAGGTACGTCATCAGGGGCAGGAGCAGCACGAGGTCGGGGCGCGTGGCCCCGAGCCGGTCCACCGCGTCGCGCCAACCCGATTTGGTCATCGGCTTGGATGCCGTCATCACCTGCTTCCGTCGCACGCGGGGCCGCGGTCAAGCCGGAGCGCGCAGTCGCCCGGAAAAGGCCGCACTATATCCGCGTGCGGGCGGTTCGGGTATCCTGCGGCGGGCGGTTGGGCGACTAACCGTCGTCCCGGTGCGTTGTCAGAAGAGAAGGCCGGCCCGGCCCCGCGTGTGGACGGGCCCGATTACCCATTGGCCGGGGAGTGCGGGCGTCTCGCCCGCAAAGCAAGCGCGGGCG
>CAYWYJ010000034.1:17773-27711 GCA_964462635.1 uncultured Planctomycetales bacterium | reverse complement strand
GCGGGCGTCTCGCCCGCAAAGCAAGCGCGGGCGCCTCGCCCGCCGAGCAAGCGCGGGCGTCGCGCCCGCTGGAAGGATGCAGCGATGCTCAAGACACGACTCGTCGTGGTGCTGGCCATCGTGCTGGCCGGCGGTCTGGCCGCCCGGGCCCAGGACATCTCGCGGGAGCAGAACAAGCTACTGGCCAAGCGGGCGGCGGAGGCGGACGCGTACCGCAAGCTCGCGGAGGCCGTGTACGGCCTGCAAATCAACGCACGCACGTACGTCCGGGACTTCGTCACCGAGTCCGACGACATCCGCACGGACGTGGACAGCTTCGTCAAAGGCGTCCGCCTGGGCACGCCGACATGGTACGACGACGGCTCGTGCGAGGTGCCGGCGGAAGTGACGGTGGCCAAGGTGGTCGAGACGCTGCGCTCGGCCCACAGCCGGTATTACAAGGGCGACGACGTCAAGACCAGCGACTTCGAGTCCATGACCCAGCGGATCGAGAAGCAGATCATCAAGGTCACGGGCATGGGGGCGCCGCGGCCGGACCTCCCGCCCGAGCTGCCCGTCGGGGCTGCGGAATTGCTCGGCCCGCCGCCGGGTGATTCGGCCCCGCGCCCGCCGATCCCCGACATCTGGAACCAGGTCGGGCCGCAGGGGCGGCTGATGGCGATTCGGGCGGCGCGCGTGGACGCCCTGCGGAAACTCGCCGAGCGGATCAAGGGGCTGCGGCTCACGTCGCGGACGCAGGTGCGGGATTTCGTGGCCGAAAGCGACGTCATCACAACCGAGATGAACACGTTCCTGGTCGGGGCCGAGGAGGTCGGGCCGCCCTATCTGCACCACAATGAGCTCATCGCGGAGGTGACGCTCCGCATCCCGACCGAGCAGGTCATCACCACCATCAAGGAACTCCACAGCCGCCATTACAAGGGCGACGACATCAAGGGCCACGATGTCGAGAGCATCGTGAAGACGGTCGTCAAACGGGACTTTGAGGCGACCGGCAACGGCGTCCCCCCGCCGCAGTATCTCCGCCGCTACAACGAGAACGCCGTCGTGCCGGTGCCGGAGTGGGCCATGGCGCCGCTGGAAGCCGTCGGTGAGGGCACGGACCCCGCCCTCGACACCCCGCAGGGGCGGCTCAAGGCGGCCCGGGCGGCGGAGCTGGACGCGAAGCGCAAGCTGGCCGAGCAGGTCGCGGGCCTGCGGTTGCACGGCGAGACGGTGGTCCGCGACTTCGCCGCCGAGCGCGACGAGGTCACGACGCTGGTCGATGCCGTGCTCCAGCAAGCCACCGTGACCAAGACGGAGTTCACCGGCGATACCGCCCGCGTCACCGTCGCGCTGCCCGGCATGCAGGTGTGGACCGTGTTCAATCAGCAGTACCAGCGCGAGTCCCGGCGGTAGGGCCGCGCTGCGCCGATCCCCCCGACCACAAGGAGCCGGATATGCGCACTGCGTATCGTCTGTTCGGCCTGCTGACGTGTGCCCTGTTGACCTTCACCCTGCTCTTCGGTTGTGCCGAGCGCGAGCACCGCAAGATGACCGTCAAGCAGGAGCAGCACGAGGGCGAAGTCGAGCCGGTCGCCCCGGGTGAGATGATCGTCGAGTAGGACCCCCGCGTTGGCCACCAGGAGTCCGCGCGTGACGTGCGGTTCGCGGCTGCTCGCGCTGGCGGGGGCCGTCGTGGCGCTGGGGGTCGCGCCGGCGGCCCGCGCCCAGGGCCCCACGCCGCCGACGCCCGAACAGCAGACGCGACTCGAAACCGTCGCGCTGGCCAAGGCCCGAACCGAGGCCTTTCGCCGGCTCGGCACGCTCCCTGTGAAACCGGACCGGACGCTGGCTGACGCGCTGACGGGCGAGGTGGATCTCGACCGCGCCCTGCGCCTGTGGGTCCGCACGCGACCGCGGCACGGCGGCGTCCGGCTGTACTCCGACGGCGTGTGCGAGTGCGACGTCCGCCTGGAGCCCGAGGAAATCCGCGTGCAGCTCGGGCAACTGGCGGCGGACCGGCCGCACCCGCCCTGGGACCCCAACCGTCTCGCCCGGGCCGCCGCCGACTGGCCGGCCATCCAGGTCACCGGCCGGGCCGCACTTGAGGAAATCGCCGCGGCGAGCGGTCCCGCCGGCTGGGAGGACGTGAGCGCCGAGGGTCAGGAGCTGGCCCGGGCCGCCGCGCGGGCCGATGCACAGACGGCCCTGTTGACCGAGGTGGGGCGGCTGAAGGTCACGCACGCGCGCCGCTTGCACGAGTTCCTGGATTCCGACGCCGCCGTGCGTGACGCCGTCCGCGCCGAATTGGAGCGGGCGGCGACCGCGCGGGTCGAGCTGGCGGCGGACCAGCTCGCGGTCGTGGAGGTGCGCATCAACCTCCGCGAGCTGCTACGGATCGTGACCCGTGTCCACCAGGAGCACTATCGCGGGTCGGACTTCGAGGCGGCCGACTTCCGCCAGATGGTCCTGCTGGCCGGCCGCGAAGAGGTGGCGGCGATCGGCCTCGCCCCGCCGCCGGCAAGGACCGTTCTGACCACGCGCTACGAACCGCTTGAGCTCGACGTGCCGCCGTGGGCCGGCGCCACGCTGAGCGCTGTCGGCCGTTACGAGCCCACGGACAACGAGTCGCCGGATGAAGCGACACGCCGCGAGGCCGCGCGGCTGGACGCCCTCGATCGTCTGTACGCGCAGATGGCCAGGCTGATCGTCCAGGATGACGTCACCGTGGGAGCTTTCCTCAGCTATCATTCCCACTTGAAAAGCGACGTGGCCCTCTTTCTCAGCGGCGCGCGGCCGGCCGGACGACCCGTGGCGAAGCCCGACGGCACGACCGAGTTGAAAGTCGAACTGCCGCTCCGGCGTCTGTGGGAGATTCTCCGCCGCGCGATGACCGTGGAAGAGGTCGAGCCGCCGGCGACGACACCGTCCACGCGACCGGCGACGGCCGGGCCGCGATGAGGAACCGCCCATGAAACCGATGACGTATGGCCTCTTTGGTCTGCTTCTCCCGCCGCTCGTGCTGGGCCAAGCGTCGCCGCCGCCGGAGCAACCCGCCCCGGCGACCAAGACGGTGACGGTGACCGCCGAGGGCTTCAACCGCGACGACGCGCTCCAGCAGGCGTTGCGCAAGGCCCTGGAGGAGGGCGCGGGCGTGCAACTGGCGGGGTATTCGCAGGTCGAGAACTACACGCTCGTCCGCGACACGATCTACAGCCGCGCCGCCGGCATCGTCACCGATTACCGCGTGCTGCGCGGTCCGACCGAGGTCGCCAACGGGGCTTGGGAGATCACGATCGAGGCCACCGTCCGCGCCGATGCCGTCGCCCAGGCCTGGGGCGAGGTCCAGAACGTGCTCGATCAGATCGGCCGCCCGCGCATCCTCGTCTGGATCGACGAGCGGATCGACGGGCGGCTCGAACCGTCCTCCGTCGTCGAGAGCGGGATTGAAGAGCTGTTCGTCAAGGCCGGGTTCGACCTGGTCGCGCGGCAGGCCGTGGAGGACATCCGTCGCCGAGAGGCCGCCGCTGCCGAGTCCGAACAGGACGCCGCCAAGCTCGCCCGTCTGGCCAAGGAGGCCGGCGCCCACATCTTCATCCGCGGCCACGCCAACGCCGACCGGGCGGGTCTGGAGAACCTCTACGGCGTCCCGGCGGCGTTCTACAACTGCGACGTGCAAGCCAAGGTGTACGCGACCGACACCGCCCGGCTGCTGGCGAGCGAGACCGTGCCGGTGACCCGCCGCGGCGTCCGCTCGCGCAGCGAGTTCAGCCCGCAGGCGGCGCGGGCCGCGCTCGTCGCCGCCACCTTCCCGCAGAACACGACCCGCCGCGAACCCGCCCTGGCCATCAAGCTCGTCGAATCGGTCATGCAGCAGTGGTCCACGCAGATCAGCTTCGGCGGCGACATCCAAATCGAGGTCGAGAATATCGACTTCAAGACGTTTGTGGCCCTGAAGAAGGCCCTGGCCGAGATCGAGCGGGTGAAGTCGGTGGACGGCGACTTCACCTCGAACACGGGCAAGTTCCGGCTGCGGGCCCAGATGCAGGCCCAGACGCTCGCCGAGCGGCTCACCGAGAAGCCCTTCGACGCCTGGTTGGAGGTGGTGGACCTCAAGCCGAACCGCATCCAGGCGAAGGCGGTGGCCAAGCCCTGACCGCGAACGCAGCCCTACATCGCTAAACCACCGGCGGGCGCGAACATGCGGCGCGGGAGGGCGAGGCTCCGGCCGAGCCGCGGCTCGCCGGGCCGGCAGGGTCGCCGCAGGAGACAGGCTCGCCCTCCCGATTCGCGCTGCCGAATCACGCACGCCCATTCAGGATTCGGAAACCGCCCAGTCGCCACGAGCGCCAAGAGCGCCAAGGGACGGAGAAGCTACGCCTGAACTCCCCTCCCTCTCAGGTCGCCACGTCCGCCGCAGGTCCGCCTGCGGCGAGATTCGCTGTGGCGAACGAGACTCGCCGAGGCGAGGGCAAATACCGGTGGCGAGGAGGGGATGGGGGAGGGTGTGAGCCTCCACACGTCGGTTCAACTCCCGCCTTTCACGGGGGGGGCCGGTGTGCCACTGCTCAAGAACAGCCGGTCTGCCACTGCTCTTGAGCAGTGGGTCCCACGCAGGCCGGTTGCCCGCAGTTGCCGATAGCCCCAGCTTGTACGCACGCGCCGGCGGCGGCACCCCGGCGCGACGTGGGTTTGACGGGGTTGAAGCCGGCGAAGACGACGAAGGTGACGATTTATCGGGCAAGGGGGTGATCGCTCGAGTCGTCCGCGGCGGGACGGCAAGAAAGCGTTGACACACCGGGGGCGGTCGGCTACATTAATGAGTGGAGCAAGGAGTGAAGGAGTAATTAGTGCCCACGCCCGTAGTACCCCCCCGAAAGAGAACGCGGGCTACAACGACCTCGTGACGGCGTGAGTGCCAGCCGGCCAAGGTGTCTTCGTCGGCTCTGACGCGGTGAATCGGAAGCACGCGAGACGGTCTTGCGCGCTTCGTTATGGAGGAGGCGGGTGAAGACGTTGAAGGGTGTTCCTGCACGTCATCCCGCTCGAGTGTTCTCTTTTTCACAAAGGAGAAGGGGATGAAAAGAACCGTCCTGTTGTTGGCCGTCGTCGTGATGGCCTCGAGTGCGTACGCCGCCTTGATCTTCGACAATGGCGGCTTCATCACGCAGCCCGGCACCCCGGCCTGGAGCCAGTGCGCCGCGAACCGCAACACCGCGGGCAGCAACTTCAACAACGCGTCCCCCGGCGCGGTGGCCGATGACTTCACCATCCCGGCGGGCCAGTTCTGGAACCTGACCGAGCTGGAGTTCTACGGCTATCAGACCGGCAGCTCCACGACCTCCACGTTCACCGGCATGTACGTCCGCATCTACAACGGCTCGCCGTTGGGCGGCGCCAGCGTCCTCTGGGGCGACACCACCACCAACCGGCTGACCAGCTCGGTGTGGTCCGGCGTGTATCGCGTGTTCAACGGCGCGATCGGCGACACGCAGCGCCCGGTCATGAAGAACATGGTCACGCTGTCCGGCTCGCCGCAGCTCGGCCCCGGCACCTACTACGTCGCGGTGTCGGCCACGGGCAGCCTGACCTCGGGCCCCTGGGCCAACTACACCGAGCCCGAGCTCGCCACCGACAACGCCCAGCAGTTCTGGGGCAGCGCGTGGCAGATGATGCTCGCCCCGACGAACAAGGGCGACCTGCCGTTCAAGCTCTACGGCGACGTGGTGCCCGAGCCCGCCAGCCTGCTGCTGCTGGGCCTCGGCCTGCTGCTCCGCCGGCGCTAAGAACTGTCGTTACTAGGCTGACTCTGTCCTGAAGATCGTCCCCGCCCCGGCGATTGCCAGCGCCGGGGCTTCTTTATGCGCCGCGCACGGCACGCTCGCCGCCGGGCCCGCGATCACGGCGGTGCGTCGCTGCTGCGCTCGCGGGCCTTTCGCAAGGCATCGGCCCCGCGCGGGTGGCAGCGGGCGTGGATTTCCTGCAGCCGCCGGGTCTGCACGTGCGTGTAGATCTCGGTCGTGGCGATGTTGGCGTGTCCCAGCAGTTCCTGCACCACGCGCAGGTCCGCGCCGCCTTCCAAGAGGTGCGTGGCGAAGCTGTGCCGCAGCGTGTGCGGGCTGACTTTCCCCGTGATGCCGCGGCGTAGGGCCTCACGCCGCACAAGCGACCACACCGCCGTGCGGTCCATCGGTCCCCCGGTGCGCGACAGGAACAGCGGCAGCGTCGCCACGACGGCCCGCGGCAGCGGCAACTCGTAACGCCCGTGCCGCACGCCCAAGTCGATGAGCCTTGGCCGCAGGTGCTCCAGGTAGGCTTCCACCGCGTCGGCGGCCGGGCGGCCGAGCGGCGTGACCCGCTCCTTCCGCCCCTTGCCCAGGCAGCGCACGTAACCGGTCTTCAGGTTCACGTCCGTCGCCCGCAACCCGCACAACTCGCTCACGCGCAAGCCACTCGCGTAGAACAGCTCGAGAATCGCCCGATCGCGCAGGCCCAGCGGCTGGCTTGCGTCCGGCGACGTCACCAGCTCGACCGTGCGGTCCAGGTTCAGCGTCGCCGGCAACCGCTGCCACTGCTTGGGCAGCTCGATCAGCGCCGTGCGGTCCTCGGCGATCTGGCCGGTCAGGTGCAACCACCGCAGCCACATCCGCAGCGCGACCACCCGCCGGGCCAGCGTCGTCTCCTTGTGCCCCCGCCCACTCTGCTCGACGAGATACTCCTGAATCAGCCCGCACGTCAGGCGCGACCAATCGTCGACGCCGCGCCGGCGCAGAAAACCCCCGAATTGCAGCAAGTCCCGTCGATAGGCCGCCAGCGTGTTCGCCGCCAGGCCGAGTTCGACGGTCTGGTAGACGCGAAAGGCATCCAGCGATTGCAAGAACCGTGCGGAACAGGTGGGTGGCGGGACCGACCGCGACCGCGGTGAGGGGGGACAGGCTTGGGCCACGTGTCACCTCGCTTCCGTGCGTTGTCGCGGCGCTCCGCGCCGCCGCGCGCGGCAGTCTACCACGCTCCGTGCTCGGCCGCAGCCCCGCCGGCAACCGTCGGAAGCGACGATGTCCCGGGTCGGGCCTATGGCCGTCGCGTGAACGGCGGAGTATCTTGGGGTGCCCGTCGGCCAGGATGGCCGTCGCGGGCCGTTGTCCGCCCAGGAGGTGGCCGCATGATTCGCCCGCGTCGTCGTCGTCGTTCCCCCCGCACACTGTTGCTGCTCAGTGTCGTGCCAGTCATTGCCGTAGGCTTGGCCCTTGGAGGTTGGTGGTGGTTCGGGCGGGGCGGGGCGGCACCGGCCGCTCAGGACTTGGCAGACGCCAAAACGCCGCCGCCCGCGGCCGCCGAACCCGCGCCCAAACTCGCTGAAAAGCCCGCGCTCAAGCTCGCCGACAAGCCCGCACCAACCGCGAGCAAGCCGCTGCGTGATGTGGCCCTGGCCCGCGACGAGCAGGTGATTCTGCCGGCCAAGCCCGTGCCGCCACCCACGACGCAGGAAGCCATTCGCTCGGCGTTCCGGTTCTCGGCCGCGGCCGACGCGGACCCGCAAGAACGGGCGGCGGACACGGCCCCGGCCGCGCCCGATCCGACGACGCAGAAGGCCGTGGTCGATGCCCGCAGCGGGCACCGGGGCATCGACGCGGCCCGCCGATTGCTCGACTCCGGCCGGGTCATCGAAGCCCGGCACCAACTCAACGCGCTGCTCAGCGGTGGGTTGTCGGAGAGCGAGCAGGCGGAGGTGCGCGGCCTGTTGACGCGCATCGCCGACGACACGATCTTCTCGCCGCGCCGTCTGCCGGACGACCCGTTGACCGACACCTACGTGGTGCAGCCCGGCGACCGGCTGCTGCACATCGGGCGGAAGTTCGACGTGCCCTACGAAATCCTGATGAACATCAATCGTATCAGCGACGCGAGCAAGCTCCGCGCCCAGCAGCCGCTGAAAGTGCCGCGCGGGCCGTTCCACGCCAGGATCATCAAATCCAAGTTCCGGCTGGACGTGTACCTCGGCGACCTCTACGTCCGCAGCTTCCGTGTCGGTCTCGGCACCGCCGGCGGCACCCCCGAGGGCACCTGGCGCGTCAAGGAACGCCTGCCGAACCCGACGTACTATCCGCCGGCGTCCGCCCCCGACAAGCGCATCATTCCGCCCGACGACCCGACCAATCCCCTCGGCGAGCACTGGATCGGCCTGGAGGGCCTCGACGGCGACGCCAAGGGCCGTGAGGGCTACGGCATCCACGGGACGATTGAGCCGCAGTCGATCGGAAGGGCCGTCTCGCTCGGGTGCATCCGCATGCACAACGAAGACGTGGCGTTTCTGTACCAGCTCCTGCTGCCGGGGCGATCGACGGTGACCATCCTCCCGTGATCGCGCTGCCCACGCCCGGCCCGTTGTTCAACCCGCTCCTTGATCGGCCGCCCCTGTCGCCACTGGAGATACTGGCCGGGCCGTTCGGACTGGCGGCGTTCCTGCCTCTGGTGCCGTTGATCCTGCTGCTGGCGCGGCGTCATCGTCGCGCGGCCCTCATCGCCGGCAGCCTGTGCTGGTTGCTGCCGACCGTGGGTGGGCCGACCACGGCTGTGCTGCTTGCTGGATTGGCGGCCGGGGTGGCGTGGATCGCCGCACTGACCGTCCTGCGCCGACGTGGCACGCTCGGGCCGCGAGCGATGATCGCCCTGGTCTGGCTGGGGCTGCACGCGCTGATTCTGCCGTTGTGGTGGCAGGCGCAGCATAACTGGTATCCGTCGCGGATGGCCGTGTTGCACAACGCCGGCTTCTCGTACTTCCTGCTGCGCCTGGTCGGCTGGGGCGTCGAGCTCGCCCGGCAACCGGCCACCCCGCTGCGGCTGCTCGACACCGTCTGCTGGCTCCTGTATCCGCCGGCGATGCGCCTGGGCCCCGTGCTCCGTCACCACGAGTTCATGCAGCGGCTGGATGAATGGGACCCGCGCAGGCCGGCGTGGCGCGACGGTCTGAAGCGGTTCGGCTGGTTTGTCCTCGGCGTGCTGGGGTTGGGGCTGACGATGGGGGGCCTGGAGCGGCTGCTCGGTCACGAGGCCGCCGATTTCTTCGCGCGACCGCGGGCTTGGACGACGGCGCAACTAATCACTCTCTTCTACCTCGTGCCGATCCAGGTCTACCTGCTGCTGTGGACGTACAACGAGCTGGCCGTCGCGTTGTCGCTGTGGGTCGGGCTGCGCGTGGACGACAATTTCCACCGACTGCCGCTGGCGACGAGCGTGCGCGACTTCTGGCACCGCTGGCACATCACCGTCGGTCGCTGGCTGCGCGACTACATCTACATCCCCCTCGGCGGCAACCGCCGGCACGCGACGCTCAATGTCGCGGCGGTCTTCGTGTACATCGGTCTGTGGCACGGGGCGAGCTGGTCCTTCCTGGCATGGGGTCTCAGTCAGGCGGCCGCACTGGCCGTGCAACGGGCGTGGGACGGGCTCCGACGCCGATTGGGGTGGACGGGACCGAGTGGACGCGCCTGGGCCGTGCTCTGTTGGCTACTCACCTTGCACTACCAGGCGGCGACCATCCTCGTGTTCTGTGACTTCGAGCACTGCGGGTGGCGCTTCTTCGGCGAACTGGCCGCACGCCTGGCGAGGAGTTCCTGAATCGGGATTCGCGATCGTACGACACGGGAAAGCGATCCCGGCGCGCCGGGACTGCCGAGGCGCGGCTCGCCGGGAGGCTCGCCCTCCCGTCTGGCGTCCCATGTCCCTGAATACCCGTATGGCTCCGATCCGGGGCCGGGAGTTTGGCAGAAACGGCGCGCCCAAATCACCGTCCCCCGACCGGCTTCCCTGTTGCCCGTTCCCTGTTCCCCGTTCCCTGTTCCCTCTTCGCCGGCGCTGTCCCAACGGGTCACCCCGCACACGCCGGTCGGCCGATGAGAGAAACAGAGACACGCATGATTCGCCCGACTTGCGCGACCGGCGGTTTGACTTCCGCG
>CAYWYJ010000034.1:10041-17673 GCA_964462635.1 uncultured Planctomycetales bacterium | reverse complement strand
AACAGAGACACGCATGATTCGCCCGACTTGCGCGACCGGCGGTTTGACTTCCGCGCTCGCGGCCGTGGTGTTTTGCGCCCTGGCCGGGTCCGCAGCACCGCGCGCCAGGGGACAGGGGGACGAGATCGCGGTAAATGCTGACCAGCCAGAGCTTTACCGCAAAGTCAAGGTATTCGACTTCGACGAACGGCCGCTGGGGAACTTCGAAGACACACCCATGCACTGGCGGCGTCTGACGGGCGAGGGGCTGCCCGCCTATTCACAAGGACGCCTGGACGATACGCACGGGCACCTCGCCTCGCCGTCGTTCGTGTTTTCCGTCCAGGGTGGCAGCGTCGCCTACGAGTATGTCCATTCGGACTTGGCGATCTCACCCAAATCGGACTATCTGATCGAGGCGTATGTCCAGGCGGAGGGGCTGGAGTACGCCGCCGCCCTGCTGCTGTGCTATCTCGTGGACCAGGCCGGGGAGCCAATCGCAGGTAGCGAGCGGCTGAGCCGGCCGATAAAGTCGGTGGCCGGGAGCGGTTCCGAAGAGCCTTGGCAGCGGATCGAGGTCGCGTTGCCGGGCGAGTTTCCCACCGCGCACACCCTCCGCTTGCAGCTCTGGGGGCTGCAAACCTACGTGTACCAGCCCCCTGAAGAGGCTGCCGCCGACCCCATCGTGCGGCAGGAGGTCGACGCCCGGGTCTGGTTCGACGACATCACCATCATCCGAATGCCCCGGCTGCGGCTGGGCTTCTCGAATCCCGGCGGAATCGTCCGGCCCGGCGTCGACGAGTCGTTGCGCGTGGAAGTTCACAACGCCACGCTGGCGCCCCTGCGCGCGGTACTCAGCATCCGGGACGACGCCGGCGCCGTCCAGCACCGTGAGCCTTTCGAGCTGCCGGCCCACGCGACCGAGGAGTACCGCGTCGCCGTGCCCCCGCTGGCCCCCGGGATGTACGCCGCCGATGTCGAATTGTCGAGCGAGGAGCGTGTCCTGGTCCGACGGTCGATCCGTTTCGCGGTGCTGCCGTCGCTGTTCAGCGCGCCGGCGCGGTACGCCGACCTGGGCGTCGACTTGGGCCTCTGGTCGGAAGGCGACGCGGAGGGGGCCGTCGAATTGATCCGCGCTTTGGGTTGCGGGGCGGTCAAGATCGGTTTGACGATGGCGGACGTGGCGCAGGACGCGCAGCGCGAGGACTACTTTCGGCAGGCGCGCGCGGTGGCCCGGCAGTTGGCCGTCGGCGAGGTCAGTGCCACCGGCGTGTTGTTGGCCCCCCCGTCGCTGAGCCGCCCTACGTCCCGATCGTCCACCTTCGAGGTCCTGCTCGGCGAGGGCGGTTGGGCCGAGCGACTGGGGCCGCTGTTCGCCCACTTCGGCGGGCACCTCACCTCATGGCAGCTCGGACAGGAAGCCACCGAACTCGCGCGCCCGGGCGGCTGGACGCCCACCGCGGTCGCCCGCGTGCGCGACCGACTGAAGCGGTTTGTGGCGGTGCCGCAACTGGTCATCCCGCGTTCGGTGCTGGATGCGGCCCCGGTTCCCCGGTTGCTGGACGTGGGCAGCGGGGACGTGTTCGGACCGGTTGAGTCCCCGGCGGCTGAACAGGGAGCGAGTGACGAAGGCACGCAGCCCTACGCCTACTCGTATTGGATTCCCGCCGATCTGCCCGCGCGGGCGATACCGTGGCACTTGGCTTTCTGGCTGTCTGAAGCCGGGGCCGGCGGGACGGCGGGGAAACCGGACCTGGCCGGCTCCTCGGCCGCGCGCTGGCTGAGTCTGGGGCTGGACCGTCGCCCGGGAATGAACGACGAGAATCGGCTGGCGGACTTGGCGCGCCGGCTCGTCCTGGCCCGCGCGGTGAATCCCGACCGTGTCTACGTACCCGCGCCGTTCGAGTTGAGCACCACGGGCGGTTCGCTACGCTGGCAGCCGACCGAGGAGTACATCCCCGTTCGCACGCTGATGCACGCGTTGTCGGGCACCCGCGCGGTGGCCGCCGTCACGCTCGACGAAGATTCCGTCGGCGTGCTGTTCCAGGGGGACAACCGACACCGCCTGGTGGTATGGACCTGGGACCAGCAGGCCAACAAGGCCCGCGACTTGTACCTGGGGTCGGCGGCGGTCGGGCTGGAGCTCTACGGGCAGCCCCACCCCCTGGAGCGTGTCGGGCCGCGGGTGCACGTGCCGCTGGCCCCCGTGCCGCTCATCATCGAGAACGTGGACGCGGCCCTGCTGCTACTCCAGGAGTCGTTCGAGGTGTCGCCGGCGTTCATTCAGTTGCACGCCCCGGAGCCGCGCCCGGTGCTCCGGCTGCGCAACACGTACCCCGTGGAGCTGGCCGGTGTCATCGAGCTGCGCCCCCCGGCCGACTGGGCGGTGTCGCCGACCCCACTCCGGGTGCTGCTGCAACCGGGCGAAACCCTCGCCCAGGTGCTCGACTTCGTTATCCCGCCGCGCACCATCGCCGCGCCCCGGGTACTCGGGGTCGATTTGCGCCTCCGGCGACCCGATCCCGTGGACCTGCACTTCGACGTTCACTTGGAGGTCGGCTTGAAGGACGTGGCCATGGACACCACCGTGTGGTGGGAGCACGGCGACCTGCTCGTGGAGCAGTCGATCCGCAACCTGTCGCCCCGTCCGCTGAGCTTCAACACCTTCTGCCAGCCCCCCCAGCACGCCCAACTCGAGGGCGTCCTGCTGAACATCCCCCCCGGCGACGCCCGCGCCCGGACGTACCGCATCCCGGCGGCCCGCGAGTTGGCCGGCGGCGAGCTCTGGATCGGCATCCAGGAGATCGGCGGCCCGCGCACGCTGGACCAGCTTGTCGCCGTCCCGCCCTGAGACGACAATGGGTTAGAGCACGAGCGCGGGCCGGGTCGGAGCCGGGCCCGGCCGCGAGTCGCGCCATGACCGCGCGGTGACGACGCGCGGCGAGGATGTGGTTGTGACGACGGGTCCGGATTCCAACTCCGCGGACGAGCGGGCCGGGCGGCCGGAGGCAGTGAGCTCCGGCCCGGCGGGGCCGCGGGCGCGCGTCATCCGCTACGGCGCGATGGGGTACGTGGGGGAGTTCGCGGACAAACCGGGGCTGGTGATCGGCTGCGGGCGCAAGGTGGTGGTGCAGACCGAACGGGGCATCGAGCTGGGCGAACCGCTGGGCATCCCCTGCTCCGACGGCGCGTGCGAACTCCGCGTGCCGCGCGGACCACTGGACACGTATGTGACCAACAGCGGGTCCGAGTTTTGCCAGGCGCGGGCGGGACGCATCCTGCGCGTGGCCACCGAGGCCGACGTCAACGAACACCGGCACCTGAACGCGCACGTGGCGGAGGACATCGAGCAGTGTTCCGGCCTGATCGAAGAGCTCGGGCTGGACATGAAGATCATCACGGCGGAGCACCTGCTGGGGGGTGAGCGGATCATCTTCTACTTCCGCTCGCCGTCGCGTGTCGATTTCCGCCAACTCGTCAAGAACCTGGCCCACCGCTACCGGACGCGGATTGAGATGCGGCAGGTGGGCGCGCGGGACGAGGCGCGCCTGGTTGCCGACTACGAAGTGTGCGGGCGGGAGTGTTGCTGCCGCGGTTTCCTGAAGAAGCTGCGGCCGGTCAACATGAAGATGGCCAAGCTCCAGAAATCGACGCTCGACCCCAGCAAGGTGTCGGGGCGTTGCGGCCGGCTGCGCTGCTGCCTGCGCTATGAGCACTGCGGCTACGAGGAACTGGCCAAGCGCCTGCCACGGGTCGGCAGCCGCGTCCGCATCGACGGGGGGCCCGCCACCGTCCTCGACCGCCAGGTGCTCACGCAACTGGTGCTGGTGCGCACGGACGACAACCAACAGGTCGCCGTGCCGCTGGACGAGATTCGTGAGTTCAATCTGCCTCCCGCGCCGCCCAAGCCCGCCGAGCCGGCACCGCCCCCCCCGCGGTCGCCGGCGGCCAGGGCCGTGGTTGAAACGCCGGCGCCGCGCGAGTCCACCCGTCCCGAGTCCGAGCAACCCGGCGAGCGGCGGCGACGGCCGCGCCGCCGGGGCCGCGGGCGCCAAACCGAACCCGCACGCCCCGGGGAAGAACGAGTGGAGGCGTCACCGCCCACGGTGGGGCCGGAGCCGCCGGTGGGCGATGAGCCCGGCACGCGCTTTGTGGCAGAGCCTCCCCCCGCGGCAGAAGCGCCCGACACGAGCTCGCGCACCGAGGTCCCGCCCGGCCCACCGGTGCCGGCCGCGGCTGCGGAGGACAGCGAGCGGCCCGAAGCCGCCGGCCGGCGGCGACGACGCGGCCGACGGCGGCGGGCCCGACGCCCCGATGGACGCCCCGGGCCCGACGCCGGCGCAGATTCTGGCGGCGCCCCGGCGTCGTAGCCGCCAGGTTGATCGACGGATGCCCGAATGCCTATGGATATGGAGCTGGCCGAGAAGTTCGAGGACGCGGTTCGCCGCGACGGTCGTTATCCGCCGGAAGCCTACGAGTTTCTGCACCGCGGGCTGGAGCTGGCGACGCGGATGAAACACGGGGCGCCGCCCGCCGGCGGCTCGGCGTCGCCGCAGCGGCACGTCACCGGGCAGGAATTGTGCGACGCGCTGCGGGTGCTGGCGATTCGCCAGTGGGGGCCGCTGGCGCGGGAGGTGCTCCGGCGGTGGAACATTCACCGCACGCGGGACTTCGGGCAGATGGTCTACCTGATGATTGACGTGGGGCTGATGGGCAAGCAGGATTCCGACGACATCAGCGATTTCGACGACGCGTACGATTTCGCGGTCGCGTTCGGGGGGTACGAAATCCCTCTGGACCAGGTCACACTGGAAGGCAACGCCGAGTGATGGAGCCCTATCTGCCGACGCTTTCCGAGCCGGCGCGCCGTTGGCTGCGGCTGGCCGGACTGCTGGCGGCGTTGGCCGCGGCATGCTGGTTGGCGTACGCGCTGCGCGCCGCGTTCACGCCGCTCGTCGCCGCCGCCGCCATCGCCTACGTCCTAAACCCCGTGGTGACGTGGATCGAGCGCACGCGGCGGGCGCAGCGGCTGAGCATCGTAATCGTGGTCTTCGCGGGCTTCGGCGTGGTCGTCCTGGGTGGGGGGCTGTACATCGGCAGCCGGACGGTCGCGCAGTTGTCCGACGTGCAGGAGCGTTTCCCCCGCTATGTGCAGGCCCTGGGGCAGTGGGCGGAGGTCATCCAGCGGCACCTCGGCGGCGCGTCTCAACCGGTCGCGGCCGAGACGGTCGGGGTTGCGGCCACTCAGTCTGCGGCGGCCCCCGCCGCCCCCTGGTGGCCGGCCGTGGCCCCCCTCGTCGAGCAGCATGGCATCGGCGCGGCGCGCGCGGCGCTCGGGTACCTTGGTCGCGTGGCGTCGAATGTGCTCGCGCTTGTGTCGCTCTTCGTGCTCGTGCCCGTGTTCACTTTCTACTTCCTTTGGCGTTTCAACGACGGCGTCCGAGCCGTCCGCGACCACCTGCCCCTGGCCCAGCGCGACGCGATCGTGTCGGCGGTGAGCACGATCGACGCGGCGATGGCCAACTTCTTCCGCGGCCGACTCATCGTCTGCCTCGTCGTCGCCGCCCTGACCGGCCTGGGGTGGACCGCGGTCGGCGTGCCGTTCGGGTTGCCGCTGGGCTTGGCCGCGGGCGTCCTGAACCTGGTCCCGTTCTTGTCCTTGCTGGCGTTGCCGGCCGCCTTGTTGGCGGCGTACCTCGGCGCCATGGACGCCGCCGTGCCCTGGCTGACGCCGGTGCTGCTAACAATGGGCGTTTACATGGCAGTGCAGGCGTTGGAGTCGTTCCTACTCAGCCCGTGGATTGAGGGGAAGTCCTCCGGCTTGCACCCCTTGCTGATCGTCGTCGCTTTGCTCATCGGGGCGGAGCTCGCCGGACTGCTCGGGATATTGCTCGCCATCCCCGTCGCCAGTAGCCTGAAAACGCTCGCGGCCCGGCTTGTACTGCCGGAAATCCGCCGTCTCGCCGGCCAGCCAGCGACGGCATATTCAGCGCCAGGCGCGACCCAGGTGGCGGCCCCACCGCCCGCGCCAACGTCCTTGGCGACGCCCTCGGCGGGCAAGGATGAAGTGGCCCGATGAACGCTGCCGAAAACGATAGTAAGGCCGCCCCTCCGCCGGACGTTCCGTTTGGAACCCACCCGCGTCGCGCGGCCTGGCCGTTGGTCACCCTCATCGTCTTGTACGCCCTGGGTTTCGCCGCGCTGATCTGGCTGACCTTCCGGTATCCGATTCACTAACGGCCGGTCGCTCCGCTTCGGACCTGACGTATGGACTCCTCGGCCCAGGTCGCGTCGCTCGCGTTCGCCGATGACGCCCCGCCCGCCCCGCTCGACCCCGACGTGTGGGCGCGGAACCTGGCGGCCATCGGCGCGGAGGACAGCCGCCTGGCGGCCGAGCTCCAGAACGTAAGTCTGCCCGAGACTTGGCGCCCCGTGCTGGCGCTGGATGGTTTCGCCACCTGGCGCCTGGAACCTCCGGGGCAGCCGCCCCAGTGGCTGGGTCTCACCGCGGCACCCCTGACGCGCGCCGGCGGACTCCTCGCCCGCGCCGAGTTCGCGCCCCGCAACTACGCGTTGCCCACCGCGGCCACCGGGGCCGAATTGCACATCCTGCTACAGCGATTGCCCGCGCTTCTCGCGGTCTATGTCTTTGAGGCGGACATCCGCACGCTGGCGGCGGTGTTGCGGCTGCACGATGTGAGCCAGGCCGTGACGCGCGGGCGGTGTGTCTTCGTCGCTCCCGGCCGCGAACTCGAAGCCGCGGATCACGTGCTCGTCGCGCACCCGGGCCTCATGCCCCCGGCCGAGATCATCCTGCCCGATCTCGTCTCCCCCGCGCGGCGGGACGAGCTGCGCCGCATCGGTGAGGAGCTGCACCGCCGGTGTGAGCGGCAGCGGACCGACGAAATGAAACGCTGGCAGGAGGCGCTGGCCACGCTGCCGGCCGCGCCGTCGGCCACGCCGCGGCTCGCCATCCTGTCCCTCACCGGCTCGCCGACCGCCGACGCCGCCACCGAATCCATTCGCCACGCGGCTGACGCGCTCGGATGGACCGCCGCGGCCCTCACGGTCACCGAGCCGCGTCACATGCACCCGCTGATTCACGTGCGGCAATTGGCGGAATTCGAGCCCGATCTGCTGCTGTGCGTGAATCACGGGCCGACGCGACTGCCGGTGGCCGTCCGCGCCACGACGTGCGTGTGGGTCCACGACGAGACGGCGTTGCCAACATCCGATGAGGCCCGCCCGGCCCGCTATCTGGCGGCGACGCCGCGCGTGGCCGCGGCGCTGGAATCCGCCGGCGTCGCGCCGCCCGCGATCCTGCCGTGGTACTGGGCCTGTGAAGCCGACAGCGCGGCGGACGACTCCGCGGCGGGGGACGAGGTGTTGCTCGTGGCCGACCTGCCGGACACGCGACCGGAAAGCTGCGGGATCGCGGCACCCACGCATCGGCAGCTTTGGGAGCGAGTCCGCCAACTGGTGGTCCGGGGCTGGCAGACGCCGCGCATCCTACGGCCCGACCTCCTGCTGACGCAGGCCCAACGGGAGACGGGCGTGGAGTTGGAGGACACGGTGTTGCGCGACACCGTCCTGCAATTGGTCGAGCGCGTGCTGATCGGGGCCGTGGTGGCCGAGCAAGTGGCCCGCGCCATC
>CAYWYJ010000034.1:0-9941 GCA_964462635.1 uncultured Planctomycetales bacterium | reverse complement strand
GGTCGAGCGCGTGCTGATCGGGGCCGTGGTGGCCGAGCAAGTGGCCCGCGCCATCGTGGAGGACGCGGGCCGCTTACGCGTACTCGGACGTGGGTGGGACCGGGCGGGCCTCGTGGGGGTCCACTGCGTCGGAAGTCACCTGGGCGATTGGCCCGCGGGGGCGGCGCGTCCCCGGCCCCAGGTGTGCGTGTTCGCCGGGCACCGCGACCCGCTGCACCCGGCCCTGGTCCGAGTCGCCGCCCGCGGCTGGCCGCTCGCCCTCCACCGACCGGGCGGAGCGTCGCTGACCGGGGCGCTCGGCGGGGTCTTGCGACCGGATGAACACTTCGAGCCGTTCACCGACGTGGGGGAGTTGCGGCGGGCCCTAAAATTGATGCGCGGGACTTCGCCCGCGGCCAAGACGCGTGCCGCGCGGGCCCGCCAACACGTGGTCGCGAACCACTCGTTCGCGCGTCGCTTGGAGACCCTTCTACAGGCCCTGCGGGACGGCCGCACGGCCCCCAAGTAGGCCGAAGCCTCGCCGGCCGGGCGGGGCGTGACGGTTACGCGGACGGCGACGGAACAACACATGCGCTGTTGGGTTGCCAAACGACGAAGGCAGGCCGGGACACCTGGGAGCGTGGCCGCCGGGGCGCTCGTTTTCGCCATGTTGGTCTCACCCCCGGCCGTCGCCGACGAACCGGCCATTACCGTGCTGGCCGACTTCGAGGGGGCGTCGGTGGCGGCGCGGATCGTGGAGGTGCGCAACGCGCTGGCGGGGGACTGCGCCGTCGAGCGGGTGCTGATCCCCGCCCGCGGACAGGGGTCGCTGGCCGTGCGCATCGGGGCGACCGCCCCGCGCGTGTCCGTTACCTGCGACCTCACGTTCCGCGAGGCGACCCGCTTTCGGCAAGCCGAGCGGGTGGCGTGCTATTGCTGGATCAACGAGGGGGAGATCGAGGTGGTGTTCCGCCTCCGCGATGCCCGCAACCAGCTCTTTGAGACGCCGCCGCAGCCCGTGACCTTACGGCAGCGGTGGGTGAACGTCGGTGCCGCCTTGAAGCCGGAGGGCCTGCGCCGCGTTCGCGGCGATGCGCCGCTCAGCCTGCCGCTCGAAATCCAGGGGTATCGCCTGGTGACGCAGCGGCTGGGCAAGCAAACGGTCTATCTCGACGACCTGGAGGTCGAGCACCGCGTCGGGCCGGAAGACCTGGTGCGCGGGGAGTTCGAGTTCGACGAGCCCACGCGCGTCTACGAGCCCGGCGCCGCGGTGGGAGCGGCCGTCCTGCTCGAGAACCGCTCGCGCCGCAGTCCGCTCAACCTGACGCTCGACCTGGCCTGGATGCGGCCCGACGGAGCCGTCCTCCAGCGGCAACAAGCCGCCGTCAGCCTTCCGGTGAGCGGCGCGGATTTCCGTTCTCGCCGGCGGCTCGACTTCTCGCAGCGCATCTCCGATTCGGGGTTGTACCGCCTGGTCGCCCAGGTCCGCTCCACCGGCTGGACCTTCCCGCACACCCTCGAGACGACGATCGCCGTCACCCCCAGCAACCGCCGGGTCTCCCGCGGACGTTCGACCCTCTTTGGCTTGCGCAGCAACCTGCTGCGCGAACCCGAGCTCGACCAGATGCTTGAGATCAGTGTGGCCCGCGATCTGGGCGTGAACCTGCTGGCCCTGGATGTTCCCTGGCGACTGGTCGAACCCAAGGCCGGCACCTATGACCTCGACCGCCTCGCCCCGCTGGTGGATGCGCTCGGACAGAAAGACGTGGCGGCCACCGTGGTCCTGACGGAGCCCCCCGAGTGGCTGCCGGGGGACGAGGCAGCGCGGCTGGATCGGTTCGGGCAGTTCGTCGCCGCCGCCGCCCGCCGTTTCGGCGAACGTATCGGCCGCTATCAAGTGGCGGCGGATGTCCTGCCGGCGATCGAAACACAGGCGCGGCTGGACACGTTCGCTGCTTTGCGGGCCGCCGTGCGCGAGCAGTACCCGCGCATCGAGCTCCTGCCGCCGCCCATCCCCGTCACGGACGCCGAACCGCCGGCGGAACTGGCGGCGTACGTCCGCGCGCATCCCGAGGTGCCGCTCGCGTTTCGGACCGCGGGGGAGTCGGCCGGCGTGCTGCGGCAACTGGACCGTTTCCGGGAGCGCGGCAGATTCGAGTGGCAGCCCGCGCACGCGTGGTACCACGAGGCCGAACCTTGCGTCGGGGCTGGGTACGACACCGACGCGGAACAACTGCTGCGCCACTACGTCGCCGGGGCGGCCGCCGGCGTGGGCAGCGTGCTGTGGTTCGACCTCCGCGACGACGACAACGACCCCGCGCGACCGGAGACCCTGCGCGGACTTGTGCGCCGCGACTTCAGTCCCAAGCTCGCGCTGCTGGGCTATGCCACCGCCGCCGGCATGCTCACGGGATACCGGTATGCCGGCCCGTTGCGCGGGGCGCCGGCGTCGTTCGACAGTGCCCTGTTCATCGGCGCCAACCGACAAGTGGCCACGCTGCTACCCCAGCCCAATCGCATTCATCCCGCCGTCGTGTTTCCGCTCGCGGGGGCCCCGGGGGAGCTGGCTGCGCTGGACTTCGAGCGCCGCGCGTTGCCCGCCCTCGACGCCGCCGGCACGGCCTTCGCACCGGTCGCGCGGCCGTTTTTCCTGGTGCTGACGCTGCGGGCCCCACAATCCGAGCCGCAGCTCACGCTGGCCAAGCCGTGGCTGCGCGTCCCGCAAACCGTCTTCTTCGGCATGGGGCAGTCGTTCACCGTTGAGGTTGACTTGCCGACCTCCGCCGCCCGGAGCTACCTGCAACTGCGCCGCGCGAAGGACTCCGCCCTGCAATCCTCGCTGTCCGCGGTCACACTGCCCGCAACGCCCGGCGAAACCGTGCTGACGCCCGTGGAATTGACCGCCGTGCCCGGCCGCGAGGTCGCCCGCGAAGACCTCGCGCTCCGCGTCGCGCGCGACGGGAGCCCGCTCGACGTCCCGCTGGTGGCGCGGCGGCTGATCGTCGTGAATCCGCTGCCTTCCGGGCAACCCCTGGTCGCGGCGCCCCGCCGGGTTGGAGAATTGGTCGCCCGTCACCCGCGACCGACGGCCACCGCCGAGTTGTACTTGGCCCACGACGCCGATTCACTCCACGTCGCGATCGCCGTTGACGACGACCGCACGGTCCCGCTGGGGTTCGATCGGCGAAGACAGGTTACGGGCGACCACATCGTAGTGGGGCTGGCCGCCGAAGGGGGCTGGCACGCCGTTCATGCCCGGTTCGATGCCGCCGCCCGGGATTGGCGGCCCGAGCCGCTGTACGGCAGTCGGCCGGAGTGGTTAAGCAGTTGGACCGGGCGTGTCGCGGAAGGCCCGGGGCGGGCCGTCACGTTCCACTTCACGATTCCGCTGCGAACGGTGACCGACGGCGAGCCGCCGGCCGGCCGCCGTCTGCTCCTCGCGGTCGGCTACGTCGATGACGATGCGGACGGGTTCCCCCCGGTGCCGCTGACCTGGGGGCAGGGCCTGATAGACGGGCCGGCTACGGGGGAGTACGAGTGGCTCCAGTTGGATAACGCTCGGACCCCCTGACCGCCGACCGGCGCAAAAAAGAAAGGGCGACCCAGACAGACGTCCACAGGGGGGGGTTGGGTTTCGAGCGAGGGGGCCATCAAGCGCGGATTGGGTTGTCGCTATCCATGTTGATGGCCTGAGGACGTCGCATCTGTCAGTCGCCCTGTCGCACGCGGCGTAGGGGGCACCTGCCGGGTAACAGGTTGCATCGGCCGAGCATCCGTGCCGAGCCGATGCGCTGCGGTCGTTCGCAGCTCGTCCGTGAGCGGCCGTGCCGACCGGGATCCACACGACTCAAGGGCTGCCGGTTGCTGAGATAGGTAAGCCGACCTGCACTAGCGCAGCTTATCTAACCACGCAAGAGATGATACCACAGATTACTGGACTGAGAACTGAAATGTTTACCAATGTTATCAGGCTGGCGTCACTTGCCCGGTTACAGGCAACGTCGTATTCACGAAACAGACGAATATTGGGTTCCAAACTGCGCATTACAACTACCCGTAGGGCTAACAGCTTGCGGAAACCTCAGCTTTAATTATCCATTTTCCCGCGCCGCCGCAGATTCCGAATCCCGATCCCCGTCACGGACTCAGATTCCCATGATCGACACGACGCAGTATCTTTCTTATTATCAAGTAGTTACGATCGCGGTAGCGCGTGATCTCGCCGGAGACGATGAAATCGCTGAATCCGGCTTCCGCCTCCCGCTCCATCGCCTCAAGAAGCTGGTTCTCCAGGATTTCGATCGTCCGCGGCGATTTCCCGGCCCCGTCCACGTGAAAAACAAACCGGGCCCGCCCGCCTTCGCGCACCAGCCGCCCGGGGCGCTCCACCACGAACGTGCCCTCGAGCAGCAGCGGCTGCCCCTCCGCATCGACTCCCGCCGCCACCACGCCCCCGGCGGGCTGGGCCGAGAAGTCCAGCGGCCGAATGGGCATGGGACGCTCTTCGCGGCCCAAGAGCTGGCGCAGAATATCCGCTTGCGCCGGCGCCTTCAGCGTACTGCCGGCGTCGGCCGGGCGCGTCGTCGCCGACGGTTCGCTGCCCGGCGGCTCCGCCGATTTACCGGGTTGGTCTTGCGGCTCCCACAACAGGGCCGCCACGAATGCGGCCGTCACCCATCGCACCATCGCTGCACTCCTCTTGCGGCTCGTCGGACGCCGGGCCAACGCACGCCGACGGGTGCCACGTATCCTACCTGCGCGATCGGCATCCGACGACCGAGTACGAAGGGCGAAACCGCCGATAGGGTTGGCCGGCAGGGCAGCGCATGGTCGATGTGGTGATCTATGGTGCCGGGGGCCTGGGCAGCCTGGTTCAGGACATCCTCCTGACCGCCGGCCGTTACCGGCCGGTCGCCTACCTCGATTCCGACCCGGCCAAACACGGTCAGGTGGCCAACGGGTTGCTCGTGCGCGGCGGGTTGGAGCAAGTGGAGGCGCTGCGGCAGGAGGGCATAGAGCGGGCGATCGTCGCGGTGGGAGACAACTCAACGCGCGTGGCGCTGGCGGAGAACCTGGTCGCGCACGGAATGCGCCTGGTCAGCGCCATCCACCCACTGGCCAGCCTGTCACTATCCGCTCAGATCGCCGAGCACGTCGTCATCGGACCGCGCGCCACGGTGTGCGTCCATGCCCGCATCGGCCCGCACAGCGTGCTGTCCGCGGGCGTCATTGCCGAGCATGACAACGTGATCGGCCAAGGCGTGTTCCTGCACCCGGCGGTGCGGCTGGCGGGCGGTGTGGAGGTTGAAGACCTGGCCATCGTGGGCATCGGGGCCTCGGTGATCCCGGGGCGCCGCGTCGGGCGCGGGGCCTGCGTCGAACCGGGCGCCGTGGTCATCCACGATGTGCCGCCCGGGGCGACGGTCAGCGGCGTCCCGGCCAGCGCCTTCGGCCCCGGGCACTCGCACTTCGTCCCCGATCCGGGCCAATTCGGCCCCCGAGCCGTCCCGCACGCCGCGCCGCGGCCCGCTGCTCCCACGCCCGACCGTCAGCCCTGCGCGCCGACGGGGGCCCCCTGAGCAACACGCCGATCGAGCGACCGACGATTGAGCACAGCGCGGTCTTTCGCCGCAACCAAGCGTAGCGGCTCGCCACAGCGAGTCGCCTGTGGCGACCGGGCTCCGTACCGGCCGTTGGCCGCCGGAGAATCTTGTCGCACCGCAGAGAATCCGATCATCAGGAGTACGCAGAGGCCGACGGGGGGGCGGGAGATGGACCCTCCCCGAACCTCTCCCTGGAAGGGAGGGGAGTGGCGGATCACCAACACAGCCCCCAACAGAACCCGGCACACGAGTGGCGGGACGGCCGGCCCCACGCTCGCGTGCGGGGTTCTGATAAGCGCTCTTATCCTCCGGCGGCGGTGTAGGTGTAGTCGTCGTAGTACCAGATCCCGCCAATTTGCGAGAAGAGGCGGACGTAGACCGTGCTGCCGTTGGTGGGCAACGTGGTCACGACCTGGGCTAGACTCGTGCGCATCGTGCGACTGAAGTACTCCTTGCCGCCCGGCCGACTGCCGACCCAAAGCGCGTAATAGGTCACACCCGTTCCCGCCGTCCACCGGAACTCGGCCGTGGCGCCGGGCAGCATCGGCCCCGCCGGATCGGTGAGGACCGCCTGCAGCCCGGCCGCGCTGTGCGCCGTGTACCAGTAGTCGTTGTGCTGCCAGACGCCATTGATGAAGGACAGCAGGCGGACGTAGATGCGCGTGCCGTTCAGCGGCAGATTCACGACCTGCCAGGTCCGGTACGTGCCGCAGTTGCGGTCGAGGTAGTCCGCGGCCCCGACCGAGCTGCCCACGCGCAGCCAGTACTGCGTGACGCCCACGCCCGCGTCCCATTCCAGCGTGACCGACGAACCGGCCAGCGTGGACTGGTCCGGCGGCGACGTAATGGCGGCCGGGGTGAGGCTGCCGTTGAACGCGGTGAACGTGTAGTCGTTCCACGCCCAGACGCCGGCGAGGCGGGAAGACAGCCGCACGTAGACCGGGCTTCCGTCGGTGGGCAGGCCCGTGACGAGGCAGCTCTGACCGCTGAGAATCCGACTGAAGTAGTCGGCCCCGCCGACGGTGCTGCCGATGTACAGCGCGTAGTCCGTGACGCCGGTGCCGGCCGTCCACGCGAACTGGACCACTGACGACGCCAGTTGCGGATCGACCGGGGCGGTCAGCGCGGCCTTCAAGCCGCTGACGTCGAAGGCCGTGTACCAGTAGTCATTGTGCTCCCACACCCCGTTGATGAGTGACAGCAGGCGAACGTACACGCGGCGGCCGTCCACGGGGAGGTTCTTCACCTGCCACGTCTGGGACGTGCCGCAATCGCGGTCGAGATAGTCCGCCGCGCCGGCGGAACTGCCGACCCGCAGCCAGTATTGCGTGACGCCGACGCCCGCGTCCCACTCGAGCGTCACCGCGGGACCGGTCAGCGTGGACTGATCGGGCGGCGACGTGATGGCCGCCGGCACCAGCTCGCCGTTGAACGCCGTGAAGGCGTAGTCGTTCCAGACCCAGTCGGTGTTGACGTAGGAGAACAGCCGCACATACACGGGACTGCCATCGTTGGGCAGCGTGGTGACGACCTGGGACAGGGTAGAGCGGATGGTGCGGCTGAAGTACTCCTTGCCGCCGGGCTGACTGCCGACCCACAGCGCGTAGTAGGTTATGCCCGTGCCGGGGGTCCAGGTGAACTCGACCACCGTGGACGTGAGTTGCGGATCGGCCGGCGCGGTGAGCTCGGCCTTCACGCCGCTGCCGTCGAAGGTCGTGTACCAGTAGTCGTTGTACTCCCAGACGCCGTTGATCCGCGACGAGAGGCGGACATAGACGCGGCCCCCGCCCAGGGGCAGCGCGGTGACGCGGACCGACTGGTTGGTCCCGCAATCGAGGTTGCGGATGTCCGCCGCCCCCGGCGTCGTGCCGATCGCCAGCCGGTACCCCGTCACGTTCGTGCCGGCGTCCCACGCGAAATCGACGGCGGAGCCGCCGAGCTGGGACTGATCGGGCGGCGCGAGCATGACCGCGGGCGTGCCGGGCGTCGCGCCGGTGAAGTTCACGGCCCAGCGGTTGCCCACCGTGGTCGAGTTCGGCGTCGAGGTCCCGGTGCTGACGTTCTGGTTGGTGAAGGCGTGGCCGTTCTTGGTGACGCTCACCGTGTACGACGAGCCGGCGGGAACCTTGGCGAGCGCGTAGACGCCGTTGGCGTCGGTCGTGTCCGTGTAGACCCCGCCGCCGGTGCGCGTCGCCGTCACGAGGGCCCCGGCGATCGGCTGGCCGCCGCCGTCCACCACTCGGCCGCTGATGATCTCGCCGCTGCCGGTGACATAGACGTTGTAGACGCACTTGTACACGGAGGTGAACGTCACGAACGTCTCGATCGTCGGCAGCGCGTACCAGGCGTTGTAGCTGCCGCTCCAGCCCATGTTCAGATGGTGGTACAGCGTCGAGCTGTGGTAGCCGTACCCGTCACAGACGATCGCGTGTCCGCCCCCCGACCCGGTGATGCCCAGCACGACCGGGTAGCCCGCGTCGAGGTTGGGATTGACCATGTCGTTCAGCGGCGTGCCGATGTTGCCCAGGTCCGCCCGCCGCCCTTTGACGGCGTTGGCGTACCCGAACGCGCTCGTGAACGCATCCGCCGCCTTCAGCGTGTCCGTCCCCGACCCGCCGGCCGCGTAGTTCATGTTGACCGACACGCCGGCGTCATGGCACAGCGCGCCGATCGCCTGGCGCTCGGCCACGGTGATCCCCGGCCCACTGCCGTACGGAGGCGGGCACAGGCTCTCGGGGAGCAGGACCATGTTCCCCCAGTCGTAATTGCCGCCGTTGCCGTCGCCGCCCCGCAGCGACCGGGACTGCGGGGTCCCGTTGACGTAGATCGTGAACGGGCCGGTCGTTGTCGGCGCCGCGGGGTGCTGCCAGAACCGCATGAACTGGGCCATCGCCGTGGCCACGCAGCCGCAGACGTAGTTGCTGGGCGTGTAGTAGTTGTAGCACGTCGGTCCCTGGTAGTACGCGATGTCCTGGCTCCACTCGCTTTGCAGCAGCGGCGCCACGCGAACGTCCGAAACAGACGCCAGCCCCCCGTCCGGCGGGTCGCCGTACTCGAACAGCAGCTCCGCCCACTTTTCCGGCGCGTACTGAAGCAGGTCGCCGTTGTCATCGACCGAGAACTCCAGCGCACCGTCCCAGCGGGCGGCGTCGACACGGCTCACCAGGTCGCTGTTGACCAGGGCCCCGAGCGGGTTGCTCAGCGCGGGGTCGAACGTGCCCCGCGGCACGAACGCGATGATCGGCTCCACCTGGTCGTCCGCCGCCACCACGACGAAGCCCGACGGCGCGAGATTCACGATGTAGTACACGGGCGGCTCACCCGGGTACGCATAGGCCACCACGCCGGCGACCTCACAGCCCAGCGGCGCCCCCAGCGGCTGGTCATCGCGCGCCAGCCAGCCGCGCACGGCGTCGGCGGCATCGTAGGCGTCCACCACATCGGCCCGTGCGGGCAGCACAGCCGATCCCGCCAGGAACAGGACCGCCACGATCCCCGCGTGGCGCCCCGCGCGAAGCCTGTGCGCTTGCATCTTCCACCTGCCTTGACCAATCGCGGCACCCGACGCGTCAGTGGCTGACGGGCCGCGCCGCATGGACAGCGAGTATTCGTATTGGGATGGACCGTCGCCCGCGGCCGGCTCGCAATCCCCCGCGCGGAGCCGCGGGCGCAGTCCCTCCAACAGGGAAGGCTTCAGACTATTTATGGTTGGAGCAAGGTCCGAGGACCAGAATCGACCCCCGTCGCCGAGGTCCGGGAACTCACGGCGGCGGGAGCCGGGAACTGCTGTGGAGCCTGGCCACGGGCATCCAGCAAGGTCGCGACGAAGCAGCACAGGGGGTCAGCGGCCAGCGCTCCACGGCCGCCGCCGCTATTGCTCCGGCCACCTTGTGTTGGATTGTGAGTAGGTTCGTCGGAGCGGCAGTTCGCGGTATTTCGGGATGTTGATAAATCCAATGGTCAGCAGCCGGAGCAGCACGGAAACCCAGGCTGGTGAGAGCGTTATGAAACAGCCGCTCACGACTTTGCTTTCGAACCACTTCAAGCTAGAATCCCCAACGGCTCGAAGGGCGCCCCCGGATCCGCGGGAAGAGTTTAACTCACCTTCAGGGAACATCTGTGTCAGCGTGCGCGAATCCGCGCCGCGGCTCGTACGGCGAACATCCGCCTTGCCGCAGGCGCAGGGCAGTGCCTTGCGGTGCGGTGGGCGCGACATTGCGCACGCTGATACAGGTTGATCGTCAGCGCACGTTCTTCGTGCCGCCTGTTGCGGATCCGGGCGAATGCATGGAGAACTGCCGTGAAGAAGAACCTCTCCAACCGGCCGAACCTGGATCACCTGCGGCGCCAAGCCAAGGA
>CAYWYJ010000033.1:2612-34361 GCA_964462635.1 uncultured Planctomycetales bacterium | reverse complement strand
GCATCGACGGCCCGGTCGAGGGCGACGACACCAAGTTCGTCTTCGAAGGGTTGACAACCCCCGAGGGCGAGGAGAAGCCCACGCCGGTGCCCACCGGCGAAACCACCTGAAAAGAGGGTCGCACCTGAAAGAAGGGTCGGGAGTGCTCTGTAGAAACCCTTAACAGATGTTAGGGTTTTCTGCAGAGCAGGTCGGGAGTCGTTTTCTCGCGCCTTCTACTTGACGAAAGCGACGGGCGTTCGTTGGTCGGCCCTTTGTTGGAAACGACTCCCGACCCCAGTTTCCCACGACCCCCGTTTCACTCCGCCCCCCGTTTCACTCGACCTCTTCTCCCTTCTGTTTTGCACGCCGACCTGGTGCCGGTTCCCGGCTGGGCCGGCTCTTGCGGCGCCCGCGGTTTACGCAGGGCCGTCACTATCACGAAAAAAACACGCTTTAGGAGGCCTTGTGACTTGACGATAGTCTGGAATGGAGGTACACTTGACTCTGGCCAAGGTGAGGAGTCGCCTTCATGTGGGGCGTTGCACTCGTGGTGCTGGCCGCCGGGGTCGTGGCGAAGGCAGTCTGCGGGGGACTCGATAGGTATCTGCTTTCAACAGGGATGCTGCCGGCTTGGGCAGTCCCCGTCGTCGGGCGCAGCGTGTTGGCCGTGGAAGCGCTTGCGGCCATCTTGCTGCTGTGGCCGCGTCTTCGCCGCTGGGGATGGGTCGCCGTCGGGGCTCTGGGGGCGGCGTTTGCGACCGTTCACGTGGCCGCGGCTGTTCTGGGTGATGTGGAGCCATGCAGATGCTTTGGGGTTGAACTCGCGGATAACGCCCTGTGGAGCCACGTCGGGATGGCGGTGCTGTGCGCGGGCCTTGTCACGATGGCGGCGTTCGGCGTTCGGCCGCGCGCCCAGGTGACCCTGAGTGTCCAACGACGGGGAGCGCAAGGAGTCACGAGATGCGAGTCGTGAAAGTGGCGCGAGTTCTGGCGACCGCCGTGCTTGCAGGGGCGCCTTTGGCCCAGGGACAGTACTTCCTGCTGGGGGAGCACCGGTGCCTGGTCAACGGCAATTGCGGGGGTGACCAAGGGGGCAGCGCCTATTGCTGGACGCCGACCCACCCTCAGGGCGGCAGCGGCGGGTACTGCACGATGTGCATGGGGTCCGCGGTGTCTTCCTATTGCGCAAAGGCGTTTGCCGCCGTGTGCCCGTACTTGGGAACGAACCAGCCTTGCGGCGAGATGTGGGCGGGAACGTGCGTAGGGACAGGCGAAGTGGGATTCTGTGTGCGATCCTATCGTATTGGGTCGACCTGCTCAGTACCCAACTGCGCGGTTGGAGTTACGGACCCCCCGATACCGGACCCGGACTAAGGCCGAGCTCGGCCCGTAGGGCCGACACTGACTGGGAGGAGCAGCCATGATCGGCGCCTTGGCGGTTTTCATCGGCTTGTCGGGCGGGCTGGTGCCCGCCGAGATGGCGGAAGTGGTCGCGGGCCGTTTGCGGGCCCTCGACCAGCTCATCGTGGATGTGACTCTTGAATCGTATGGCGGTCTGTGCGGGACGCCGAGCCTCGACCCGGCGGCATGGGGCCGCGAGCTCGATTCGGTGCCGCTTCGGTTGACGATTGGACGGCCGAACTTGCGTGTCGAGTTCCTCAAGGACGACGAGGCCCGAGGGCACGAGCCGGTGGTCGCGTGCGTGGTCGATGGAACCTACACGTCTCGGCACGTTCGGCCCCGTCGCCCGGACGGACGAATAGTGTACACCGTGGCCTGGGGGCGGGAACGGGCGGGCGTGCTGTGGGGCGAGGTGCTCCAACCGTTTGATCTCGGGTTGTTCCACTGCCCCGCGCTGGGCGGGCTCAACACCGCGACCGTACTGCGGCATCCTTCGGCCAAACTGGTGCGGGATGCCGCAGGCGTGTCGACGTATGCAGCCTCGCTGCCCTTGGACGGGTACTCGGTCCATGTTGAACTCGACCTCGACCCGCGGGGGACGCCGTTGCGCCTCAAGACCATAGCAGACTTCGACTCGCCGAATGCACCCAGCGCCTGTTGCGAGCAGTTCCTGGTGCGGACAACGGAAGTGAACGGCGAGTTGTTTCCGGTGGAGACCGTCACAACGTTCTGGGGCCTGCCTGACCACTGGAGCGTATCCAGAGTTCTCGTGAACTCCGTGGAAACCCGGCCCGAGTTGGCCCGCGATGACCTACGGATCGAGGTCGATCGCCGCCAGGCCCTCGTCATCGAGTCCTTCCCGGACGGGCGCCGAATGGCGACGACCTACGATGACGTCGGCGAGGTGATCTCACGCGACGTCTACGACCCGGCCGAAGCGGCGGCGGCGACGCAGCGCAACACCCGTTGGCGCCGGGCCGTGCCCCCCGTCGCGGCGGTCGTCGGGTTCAGTACGGCGCTCCTGCTCACTTTCCTCTCGCGCGCGGTCGTTCGGCGGTAACCTGGTTGGAACCGCAGGGGGGGCGGGAGTTCTCTTCCGGAAGGCTGCCAGAAGCGGGCGGCCGGCGCGTGAAGGAGATCCCCGGCCCCTATTCGATATCCCCCTCTTCAACATCCGGGTCTTTTCATTGGACGGGGGGTATCCGTTCTCGCTAGAATGAAGCGGTGGGGGTGAGCGCTGTCGATGGCCTGTCCGGCGTGGTCCGGCGGCTGGGCGACCGCGCCGCTTTCGTGCGGGGCCGCGCCACGGGGGGCGGTGCGGAACCCGCACGGTGGTTTCGACGCGGGCGCTGCGGCCCGCGTTCTGTCGAGGTCTGGCGCTGAGGAGATTCCCCCATGCCCAACGGTGTCGTGCCCCGGTTGCTTTCCGCTCTGACGATTGTACTAGTGACGGTGCCTGCCCTGGCTCAACTGACCACGGCTGACATCGAGGCCCTGCGGCAACAGGGCCAACGTGAAGGTTGGACGTTCGAGGTCGGGCCCAACGGCGCCACCGATCGGCCGCTGTCGCAGTTGGCCGGCGCGGTCGAGCCGCTCGGCTGGGAAGCCACGGCCAAGTTCGACCCCTCCCTGCCGGAACGCGATTTCCCAACCGCCTGGAGCTGGTACTACGCCGGCGTGACGCCCATCCGCGACCAGGGTCAGTGCGGAAGCTGCTGGGCGTTCGGTGCCATCGGCGCGTTCGAGTGCGGCATTCGCATCCGCGGCGGCGGCAGCCAGGACTTGTCGGAGCAATGGCTGGTCAGTTGCACGAACGCCGGCAAGTGCAGCGGCGGCTGGCACACGACCTCGTTCGAATACCTGATGCTGAACGGGCAGCAGGACCCGTGCGGCGGCAGCGGGGCGGTCATGGAAGCGAGTTTCCCATACAAGGCATCGGACCTGCCCTGTGGGTGTCCGTACACCCACCCGTATCCCCTGCACGCCTGGGCCGTCGTCGGCCAGCCGGGGCAGATTGCCAGCGTCGAGCAGATCAAGCAGGCGGTCCTGGACCACGGCCCCGTGGCGACCTGCGTATACGTTAACGACGCGTTCCAGTCCTACCGCCGCGGGGTGTTCAACGCCTGCGAGGACAAGTGGATCAACCACGTGGTCGTGATCATCGGGTGGGACGACACGAAGGGCACCCACGGCGCGTGGCGCATCCGCAACTCCTGGGGCGCCGGCTGGGGCGAGGGCGGGTACATGTGGATCGAGTACGGCTGCTCGCGCGTCGGTTACGCCACCTGCTGGGTCGAGTGGGATTGGAAAGACTGCAACGGCAACGGCATCCACGACCGCCTCGACGTCCGGCGCGGCTTGAGCGCGGACGTCAATCACAATTACATCCCGGACGAGTGCGAGACGTTGCGGGGCGACGTCAACTGCGACGGCGTGGTCGACTTCGGCGACATCAATCCCTTTGTGATGGCCCTGTCCAACCCCGCGGCGTACGCGCAAGTGTACCCGGAATGTCTTCTTGAGAATCGCGACATCAACGGCGACGGCATCTGCAGCTTCGCCGACATCAACCCGTTCGTCGAGCTGCTGACCAGCCCGTAGAACGACCGACGCCCCGCTTCGCGCTCCGCGAAGGTGCGTCGCGTTGTGGTTATCAGACCTTGACGGGACCGGACCGCGGATCTCCGGCGTGGTTGGCCCGGGGGCGGATATTTTGCGCGCCGGAAGGACGGTCCGCGCGGCGGCGCGCGTTAGAATGACTTCGAACGGCACTTCCCGGCGTTGGGATGGCCGCAACTCAAGGAGGCACACATGTTTCGCGGCGGCTTGGTGTGGGTCACAGTTCTCGTGCTATCGTTCGGTGGGGCGGCGTTCGCTCAGGACGCCGATCAACCGGTTCGTTTCGACGGGCACAAGTTCGTTCGCGTCGCGGTCCAGTCGCTGGAACAGCTCGACGCGATCCACGCGCTGGACGTGATCTTGATGAGCGACGCGGAGGGCGTCGGACTGGTTGACTTCGTCGTTTCACCGCAGGCCCTGGCGGGGCTCGACGCGCTGGGCGTGTCGTACAAGGTACTCAACGATGACATCCAGAAGGGCATCGACGCCGAGCGGGCCCGGCTGGCCGCGGCGCCCGAGGTGGACCCGCGCGACCTGGGTTGGTTCGACGACTACAAGACCAACGCCCAGATTCTCGACTTCATCGACGCCTGGACGGCGACCTATCCGAACCTGGTCAGCGCGAAGTACCAGATCGGATCGAGCTGGGAAGGCCGCCCCATTTACGCGGTGACGATCACCGGCCCGGTCGGCAACCCCAGCGCGAAGCCGGGCATCTGCTTCAACGGCACCTGCCACGCCCGCGAGTGGATCAGCCCGATGACCGTGCTTTACACGATGGACCGTCTGCTGCGCGAGTACGCGACCGATCCGGAGGTGCGCAATCTGCTGGACAAACTGACGTTCTACGTCTGCGTCGTCACCAACCCCGACGGCTACCTCTACACCTGGAGCAACAATCGACTGTGGCGCAAGACGCGGCGGAACAACGGCGACGGCAGCTACGGCGTGGACTGGAACCGCAACTTCGCCAAGGGCTGGGGCGGGTCCGGGTCCAGCGGCACCCCCAGCAGTGACACCTACCGTGGTACGGCGCCGTTCTCCGAGCCCGAGACGCAGGCGTTCCGTGATTACGTGCTCGCGCACCCGAACATCCGCGCCCACATCGACTTCCACAGCTACTCGCAGCTCGTGATGTGGCCCTTCGGCTACGCGAGTCTCGAGCCGCCGGAGCCCGACCGCACCGCCATGCGTACCCTGGGCACGGACATGACGACCGCCATCTACAATGTTCACCAGGTCACCTACACGCCCCAGGCATGCTACCAGTTGTACCTGGCCAGCGGCGTCTCAATTGACTGGGTGTACGACGCGACGGGGGCCTTCTCGTGGACCATCGAGCTGCGCGACACGGGCGAGTACGGCTTCCAGTTGCCGGCCAATCAGATCATTCCCACCGGCGAGGAGATCTACGCCGCCGTCCGCGTGCTGTGCGACTACTACTCGCTGCTGCTGAAGATCGAGTTCCCCAACGGTTTGCCCACGTTCCTGTTCCCCGACACGCCGGAGGACGTCCTCGTCAGCTTCACCAACGTCGGGGGCACGCTCGATCCGAACTCGCCGACGCTGTTCACGCGGGTCGGCTCCAGCGGCGCGTTTGCCGCGATTCCACTCACCCCGCTGGGCGGCAAGCAGTATCGCGCCACCCTCCCGGCCACGCCCTGCGGCTACAAGCGGCAGTTCTACTTCTCCGCCGAGACGACCAACCACGAGATCGTGCTCTCGCCGCCCGACGCCCCGTCCACCGTCTATGAAGTCGAGGCGCTGCCGATCGTCACGGTGCTGGCCGCCAACATGGACACCAACCCCGGGTGGACGATTTCCGGCGGGCAGTGGGCGTGGGGCCGGCCGACCGGCGGCGGCGGGGCGTATGGCGGCCCCGATCCCACCAGCGGCTTCACCGGCCTGAACGTCTACGGGTACAACCTCAGCGGCGACTACGCCAACAACATCCCCGAGTACCACCTGACCACGCCGGCGTTCAATTGCACTGGCCTGCAACAGGTGAAGCTGGCCTTCTGGCGCTGGCTCGGCGTGGAGCGGTCGCAGTATGACCACGCCTACCTCCGCATCAGCACCAACGGATCGACGTGGACCAACGTCTGGCAGAACCCGAACGCGGACACCGCGGACTACGCCTGGACCTATCAGGAGTTCGATCTGTCCCCGTGGGCCGAGAACAAGCCCACGGTGTATCTCCGCTGGACCATGGGTACCACCGACAGCGGGTGGACCTTCTGCGGCTGGAACATCGACGACGTCGAGGTCTTTGCGCTCGACCCCGCCGGCTGCCCCACGCATCCCGGCGATCTCAATTGCGACGGCCACGTGGACTTCGGCGACATCAACCCGTTCGTCCTGGCCCTCACCAACCCGGCGGGCTATGCGGCGACGTTCCCGAACTGCAACATCATGAACGGCGACGTGAACAAGGACGGCTTGGTTGACTTCGGCGACATCAACCCGTTTGTGCGGTTGCTGACCGGCCCGTAGACCGGCTAATAGGGTCCGCCACGCGAGTAGCGGGACGCCCGGCCCCGCACCGCGGTGCGGGCTCGCAACAGCTCCTGAATGGTCGTGCGCGATTCGGCGGCGCGCGGGGGAGGGCGAGCCTCCCGGCGAGCCGCAGTTCGGTAAGAGCTTCGCCCTCCCGCCATTCGCGCACGGCCACTTGGGTTCGCGAACGAGTCTCTGAGTGGGGTTGAGGCCCGTTGCGGTGATTGACCGCGACGGGGCCTACGCACCAGACCGCCAGAAGGGCCCCACGCGCGAGCGTGTCGGACGAGCCCCAAGCGCGAGCGCGGGGTTCGCGTAGCGCGTCGCCGGCTCCACACCGGACAGTGGGGGTCGCTGTAGAATGTGCCGAGCGGCCCGCCGTGGTCGCGCGCGGTGGCGGCGCCCCGGCTGCACGGCGAATGCACGCGATGGCGTGCGCGCCGGCCGCGACGGCGGCGCGCGGCCGCCACGGTCTGTCGGGAACACGACATGCCTTTGATTTCACGAACGGCGCTTCGCACCGTGGCATTGCTCGCCTGGGCGGCGGCGGGACTGGTCGGCTGCGAGGGCGTCCCGTATGTCCTGCACCTCGCCGAGGGGCAGCTTCGCATCCAGGGTAACGTCGAGACCATCGACGACGTCCTCGCCAGCGGGCGGCTGTCCGACGAAGACGCCGACAAACTCCGCTTGATCGTGAAGGCCCGGCAATTCGCCGTGGACCGCATCGGCCTCACGGCCGGCCGCTCGTACACGACCTTCTACGACACCGCCGGCGACCCGCTGGCGTGGAACCTGTCGGCGGCCCGACGGGACAAGCTGGCGGCCAGGACGTGGCAGTTCCCGATCGTGGGCGAGGTGCCGTACCTGTCGTTCTTCGACGTGGACTACCTGCACCGCTACGAGCAGCAGCTCATCGACGAGGGTTTCGACACGCTGACGTACGAGCTGGATGCGTACAGCACGCTGGGGCTGTTCGACGACCCGGTGCGTTCGACCATGCTGCGGCGCGGGACGCTGTCGCTGTCCGAGACGATCATCCACGAGCTGCTGCACAACACGATCTACCGGGCCGGCGAAGCGAATTTCAACGAATCGCTGGCGACGTTCGTCGGCCGACAGGGGGCGATCGAGTTCCTGCGCGTCGAGTTCGGCGAGGACTCCGGCTGGCCGCGGGTGGCCGCGAACTACTACGCCGACACGGACGCCGTCAACGCGTTTCTGCTGGAGCTGTACGCGGACTTGGCGGTGTTCTATGCGCGGCCGATCGGGGCGGACGAGAAGATCGCCGGCCGCGAGGCGGTGTTTCAGGCGGCGCGCGACCGGTTCGTCGCGGAGGTCCGGCCGACGCTCAATTACCCGGAGGTGTTCGACTACCTGGCGGAGTTGCCGACGAACAATGCCTGGGTACTCGGGCATTACCGGTACAATCTGAGCCTCGACGTGTTCGCCGAGGTGTACGTGGCGACCGGCCGCGACTGGCCCACGGCCCTGGCCGTGTACCGGGCGGCCGCGGCGGCATCGGGCGATCCGTTCGACTACTTGAGAGACTGGCTCGCGGAGCACGACTGATGTCGGCCGCCGGAAGCAGCCGGTCATGGGCGGCCGGCACACGCAAGCCGGCGCTGGCACCCGCCATTGGTCGGCCGCCGCCGGTGGGGCCCCGGCCATTGGCCGGTGCGCGGCGGGTAAGACGCCCGCGCGCCGGAGATTCTGACCCGACCGGTCGGCGCCGAGACGGTCCAGGAGCCCCGCGATGGATGGGGTAGCGATCGCGAGTTTCTTCGTCGGGCTGCTCGTGGGCGGCGGGCTCATCGCCCTGCTGCGGCGCGACGCCGTACGCCAGGCCGAGCGGCTCACCGAGGCCCGTTTCGCGGCCGAGCGTGCCGCGTTTGAGGAGCGAATCCGCGGCGGCCAGCAACAGCTTGAGCAGGCGCGCGAGGCCACGCGCGCGACCGCGGCCCAGGTCGAGCAACTTCAAAGCGAGCGCGCGACGCTCCAGGCGCGACACGCGGAGCTCCAGACGCGCTTGGAAGAGGAGCGCAAGGCGGCCGAGGCGAAGCTCGCCTTGCTGGAGGAGGCCCGGCAGAAACTCGCCGACGCGTTCAAGGCGTTGTCGGCCGAGGCCCTGCGCAGCAACAACCAGTCGTTTCTCGAACTGGCCCGCACGCTGCTGGAGAAGTACCAGGAGGGGGCCAAGGGTGACCTGGAGGGCCGCCAGAAGGCGATCGATCAGCTCGTCAAGCCGCTCCGCGAATCGCTGGACAAGGTGGACGCCCGCATTGCGGAGCTCGAGAAAACGCGCGCGGGGGCCTACGCGGGCCTGACCGAGCAGCTTCAATCCCTGGCCGCCACGCAACTCCGTTTGCAGCAGGAGACGGGGCAGTTGGTGCGGGCCCTGCGGGCGCCGACGGTCCGCGGCCGGTGGGGTGAAATCCAGCTTCGCCGCGTGGTCGAGCTGGCCGGGATGGTCGAGCACTGCGACTTCGTGCAGCAGCAAGCGACGGACACGGAGCGCGGCAAGCTGCGGCCGGACATGGTGGTCCACCTGCCCAATCGACGCAACGTCGTCGTGGACGCCAAGGCCCCCTTGCAGGCGTACCTCGAAGCCCTGGAAGCGCCCGACGAGACCGCCCGGCTGGCCAAACTCCGCGAGCACGCGGCCCAGGTCCGCCGACATCTTGCCGCGCTCAGCCAGAAATCGTACTGGGACGATTTGCCGGCCCCGGAGTTCGTCGTGCTGTTCCTGCCCGGCGAGACCTTCTTCAGCGCGGCGTTGGAGCAGGACCCCGGCCTGATCGAGGCCGGCGTCAGCCAGCGCGTCATTCTCGCCACGCCGACCACGCTCATTGCCCTGCTGCGCGCGGTGGCCTACGGCTGGCGGCAGGAGCAAATCGCTGAGAACGCCCAGCAGATCAGCGCATTGGGTCGGCTGCTGTACGACCGCCTGCGGACCCTCGCCGAGCACCTGGCCGGCGTCGGCAGGAGCCTGGGTCGGGCCGTCGAGGAGTACAACAAGGCGGTCGGCTCGCTCGACAGCCGCGTGCTGGTCGCCGCCCGCAAGTTCAGGGAGCTGGGGGCCGCCGCCGGAGACGAACTTGAAGCCCCGCATCCCGTCGATCAAACACCGCGCAGGCTCGCCGGCCCCGACGGGGACGCCGACGCGCCCGGCCCCTGAGTCGGGTCGGCCGGCGCTGCTGCGCTACAATCCCGACGCAGCGAGGCCCACCTTTCCAAACCGCTCAACGGGCGAATACCGATATAGGGGTTGTTATAATCGAGGTTGAACCGGCCGGTACCCAGCCAGCGTGCGCCTGGCGCCGACCGATGTGTTCGATGTCCTCGCGGCGGTAGCGAGCGGCGGCTGTCCCCCGTAGTTGGGGCTCGAGCCCTGTCGCACCGCGGCCCGCACAACTGCTCTTGGACTGCCCGCCGGTCCGAAGGAGGAGGCGTTCGATGCCTGCCCAGACTTGTTCCTGCTTCGTGTTGAGCGTTGGCACCGCAAACAGAACCCGCCGCACGAGTGGCGGGCTGCTCGGCCCCGCACTGGCGTGCGGGGTTCTGATGGGCGCCTTCACTATGCTCCTGCCGGTCGCGTCGGCCCAGTCCAGCGGCCCCCAGTCCGCGGCCGAGCCCCCCGCCGCCGGACACCTGGAGCGTCTCGATCAGCCGTACATCCCCGTGGATCGTGACCAATTGCCGCGAAGTCCGGGTTACCAGTGGCCCGCCGACAGCGGCCGCGGCTTCACCGTGCAGGTCAACGTCGACGCCCAGGGCCGCAATATTGTCGGTGACGCCGCCAACGAGCCCTCCATCGCCATCGACCCGACCAACCCCAGTCGCATGGTCATCGGCTGGCGGCAGTTCGACACCATCACCAGTAACTTCCGACAGGCCGGCTGGGCCTACAGCCGCGACGGCGGCCAGACGTGGACCTTCCCCGGCGTCATCGAACCGGGCCACTTCCGTTCCGACCCCGTCCTCGACTTCGACGCCAACGGGAACTTCTACTACAACAGCCTCACCAACGAGGGCGGCTACCAGTGCAAGGTGTTCAAGTCCACGAACGGCGGTCAAACCTGGGACGCAGGCGTCTTCGCCCAGGGCGGTGACAAGCAGTGGATGACGATCGACCGCACCGGCGGCCCGGGCCACGGCCACATCTACGCCACCTGGAACCTCGTCTACAGCATTTGCAGCGGCGATTTCACCCGTTCGACCAACGGCGGGGCGTCGTTCGAGCCCTGCACGAACGTGGGCGGCAGCCCCTATTGGGGTACGCTCGCCGTCGCGCCCAACGGCGCCCTGTTCGCCTGCGGCACCGGCGTCGAGCTGGCCCGCTCCAGCAGCGCCCAGTTTGCCGGGCAAACCCCAACGTGGGACATCGCCAAGACCGTCAATCTCGGCGGCAGCCTGGTGTACAGCAGCGGCCCGAACCCCGGCGGCCTGCTCGGGCAGGTGTGGGTCGCGGTCGATCGTTCCGGGGGCCCGACACACGGGTACGTGTACTTGCTGGCCTCGGTCGATGTCTCGGGGCCGGACCCGCTCGACGTGATGTTCTCCCGCAGCACCGACGGCGGCCAGACCTGGAGTACGCCGGTCCGCGTCAATGACGACCCCGCCGGCAGCAACGCGTGGCAATGGTTCGGCACGCTGTCCGTCGCCCCCAACGGCCGCCTCGACGCCATCTGGCTTGACACACGCAACAACCCCGGCGGCTATCGCTCGCAGCTCTTCTACTCGTACTCCGAGGACGGCGGGCTGACCTGGTCCGCGAACGAGTCGCTCAGCCCGTCGTTCGACCCCCACGTCGGCTGGCCGCAGCAGGACAAGCTCGGCGACTACTTCGACATGATCTCCTACGACGGCGGCGTACACGTCGCGTGGGCCGGCACGTTTAACGGCGAGCAGGATGTCTACTACACCTATATCTCGCGTGGGTTGGCCATCGGTCTGCCCAATGGCGTGCCGTCCCTGCTCAAGCCCGGGCAGTCCACGGAAGTCCTCGTCCAGATCACCGAAGGCAACGAGCATTACATCCCCGGCACCGCGACGATGTACTTCCGCTATGACGCCGGGGCGTTCCAGGCCCAGGCCCTCGAGCCGCTGGGCAACAACCGTTTCCGCGGCGTGCTCCCCGCCGCCCGCTGCGACGACGAGCCGCAGTTCTACTTCACGGCCCAGGGGGACCAGAGCGGGCTGGTCAGCCAGCCGCCCGGCGCGCCCGCGACCTACTTCACCGCCGATGTCGGTGAGATCGCGACGATCTACGAGAACCTGCTGGACACGAGCCCCGGCTGGAGCACGGAGGGCCTGTGGGCCTTCGGCCGGCCCACAGGGCAGGGCGGGGCCTATGGCGGCCCCGATCCCACCGCCGGCTACACCGGCCTCAACGTCTACGGCTACAACCTGAACGGCGACTACGAGAACAACCTGCCCCAGCGGCACCTCGTCAGCGGTCCCATCGACTGCACGGGCTGGACCGGCGTCCACCTGAACTTCTGGCGGTGGCTCGGCGTCGAGAAACGCGATTACGACAAGGCGGACGTGAGCGTCAGCCGCGACGGCCTGAACTGGGTCACCATCTGGCAGAACCCGAACTCGGAAACAGCGGACCTCAACTGGCAGGCGATGGACCTCGACCTCTCCGCCGTCGCGGACGATCAGCCCGCGGTGCGGCTGCGTTGGACGATGGGCCCCACCGACACGAGCTGGACGTACTGCGGCTGGAACATCGACGACCTCCGGCTGACCGGGTTCCGCTGCGTGGACACGTGGCAGGTCGGCGACCTGAACTGCGACGGGCGGGTTGATTTCGGCGACATCAACCCCTTTGTGATGGCCCTGTCCAACCCCGCCGGCTATGTCGCCGCCTATCCGAATTGCGACATTCGCAACGGCGACATCAACGGCGACGGCCGCGTAGACTTTGGCGACATCAATCCGTTCGTCCGCTTGCTGACCAATCCGTGATGCGGCGGATCACGGTCGGCCGGAGGTAGTGGTGCGACACGCACTCATCATGGCCGGGGGGGCCGGCACGCGGCTCTGGCCGCTCAGCCGCGCCGCGCGGCCCAAGCAGTTCATACGGCTGTTCGACGGCCGATCATTGCTCCGAATTGCGCGGCAACGGCTGACGGGGCTGTTCGAGCCGGACCGCATCTGGGTCATTACGTCCGCCCGCTACATCGATCAGGTCGCCGCCGAATTGCCGGACGTTCCCCGGCAGAACCTGATCGGCGAACCGCTGGTGCGCGACACGGCCAACGCGATCGGCCTGGCGGCGAACCTGCTCGCCCGCCGCGATCCGGACGCCACGATGGCGGTCTTCACCGCGGACCACCTCATCCAGCCGCAGGAGCGCTTCGCCGCCGCCATGCGCGCCGGCCTGGAGGCCGCGGAGCAGCACGCGGACAGCCTTGTCACGTTCGGCATCCGCCCGCGGAGTCCCCACACGGGCTACGGCTACCTGCGCCGCGGGCCGGCGGTCGCTCCCCCGGTCTATCGCGTCGCCGAGTTCAAGGAGAAGCCGACCCGCGCCGTCGCCGAGCAATACCTCGCCGGCGGCGAGTACTACTGGAACAGCGGCATGTTCGCGTGGCGGGCCGGCGCCGTGCTGGCGGAACTCGAACGGTTACTGCCGGAGAACGCGGCGCGACTGAAGGACCTCGCCGCCCACTGGGAGACCTGGGGCCGGTCCGACGAAGGTGAACGTCGCTTCGCCCAGCTCAAGAAGATTTCCATCGACTATGGCGTCATGGAGCACGCGGCCAGTGTGCTGCTTGTCGAGATGGACTGCGACTGGAAGGACCTGGGTTCCTGGGTGGCCATCGCCGAGACGCGCACACCGGACGCTGCCGGCAACGTTGCTGTCGCCGAACACACGCTGATCGTCGATGGGCACAACAACATCGCCGTTACGGAATCCGGCCACCTCATCGTGGCCCTCGGCGTTGATGACCTGGTCATCGTGCACAGCGATGACGCCACGCTCGTCTGCCGCCGCGATTGCGTTGAACAGATGAAGGCGCTCGCGGAACGGCGCGTGGCCGAGTTCGGACCGCGGTACGAATAGAACGAACCGCGCGACGGTGCGGGGGCGTCAATCACGGCTGACACGGGCTGACCGAGCCGCCATCGCGTGATCTTCGCGGCGCATTCGTGCGCGGTCACGGAGCGCATTCCTGCCAAGCGAACGTTGCTTTTCGACAACATGCACGAAGCCCATGCGCGGGGGCGACTTGCGCGCAACTCGACCGGTTCGATGCTCCGGGACGATGATTTCGGACCACAGCGGCATCCGGCGACTTGCGGGCGTCCATCAGCGCGTCGCCTGCAAATGCCTTCTGATAAATGCTTTGCGATCCGACTCCAAATAGCGTCCCCCCGGCGCTGGCCGGTACCGATATTGCCTGACCAACGGCGGCTCGGCGTGAAACCGGTGCTTTCCGAAGGTTGGGCACAGCCCTGGAAGCGAAAGCCTGTACGACGCGCATGGAGGCTGCCGAGCTCGCGTCGAACGGCGGCCGCACGGCCACGGTCGTTGCGCGGCGTCTGGTGACAGGTGCAAACGGAGGAGGAGGAGGGACGCAGGAAGCCGGGTTTGGGGATTGAAGCGCCGGGTGGCCCGACGTTCGGGCGGGCCGCCCGGCTTCTTTCTTGGAGCCGCCAAGGGAGCCCACCGCGCAGTATGCGTCTAGCCTCTAGAGAGTTTCCAGGTTTCCGCAATTCGAGAGTTGCGCGTCCCTGAACAGGTCGGCATACTCTCGGCGGTTGGCCAAGCGGTGGCCGACGCCGCGAGTGACGCATGGGCGCGGCGCAGCGACGGATCGCCGAACTCGAAGCCCAGAAGGCCACCCTGCGGCAGCGGGGATTCCGTGCTGCCCGCAGTGCGGCGGCGTAGTCGGCGACGTGCGGTCCCGCACGCAATACGAAGATCTGCCGCCGCTCCGCCCGCGCGTGACGCAATTGACCGCCTACACGGCGACGTGTGCGCGTCGCAGGTAGGTGCGCAGTACACGCCCGCGGCAGGTCAGCACGGCGCGCGGCGCCGCCGGCACGCAGTTGGGGCGCGGGCCTTGGGGTTGGCCGCCTGGCTCAGCAAGCCCATGGGTTGACAGCGCTGGCCGTGTGCCGCGTGTCGCGGCAACTGGGCCGACTGCGGATCACGCCCGGCGGCTTGACAAGCGGGTGTACGTTTGGGTGGGGCCGAGGCCGGACGACTGGGCGGCGACGCCGGCGGGCCGGCGGAGATTCGTGTGGAGCGGGTGGCTGATGTTGGTGGAACTGGAGGGTGGCACGGGCGACCCGTCGGTGGACACGTTGATGCGCAAGTACACCTGGGGGCTGGACCTCGCGGGTTTGATGGGGAGCGCGGGCGTCTCGCCCGCCCGCAATCCCGTGAAAGGCTGCCTCCAGCCGGGTGGTTATGCTGCCCGGGCGGCCCGACGCCGGACTCGGAGGTCCGGCGCTACATACCGGTCCCCCCCGGGGGACGCCGGACTCCCGCCACGGTGGGCAGGCTTCGGTCCGGCGCCACGGATTCACGCGCCTCCGGCCAGCTAAGTGGGTATGCGCAGTCGTGCAACATGGGAGGGCGAGGCTGTCTCCTGCGGCGACCCTACCGGCCCGCCGAGCCGCGGCTCGCCGGGCCGGGAGGGTCGCCGCAGGAGACAGCCGCGCCCTCCCCGCTGGCGGCACATGATCCTGAATACCCACATAGATCTGCCCGGCGACCGCGTTTGCGGGGTTCGCCCGCCGCGCGCACAATGCCCGTTTTCGGGCCCCTGCGGAGGCCGATGATGCACTGGCGGAACTACTTCATCCCGACGACCAAGGAGACCCCCAAGGACGCCACGGCGCCCTCGCACATCCTTATGCTGCGGGCGGGGCTGGTGCGGCAGCAGGCGGCGGGGGTGTACAGCTACCTGCCACTGGGGCTGCGGGTGCTGGCCAAGGCCGAGCGGATCGTCCGGGAGGAGATGAACCGGGCGGGGGCGATCGAGCTGCGGATGCCCGCGCTCACGCCGCTGGCGCTGTGGGAAGAGACCGGCCGCGATAAGACGATGGGCGACGTGCTGCTGCGGATCGCCGGCGTGCCCGGCGATTGGCGCAGCGGCCTGGTGCTCGGGCCGACACACGAGGAGATCATCACCGAGATCGCGCGGGCGTACCTCAAGAGCTACAAGCAACTGCCCGTCAATCTCTACCAGATTCAGACCAAGTTCCGCGGAGAGGCGCGGCCCAAGAGCGGCGTGCTGCGGACACGCGAGTTCCTCATGAAGGACGCGTACTCGTTTCACGCCGACGCCGCCAGCCTCGACCGCGAATACGAGAACATGTACGCGGCCTACTGCCGTATCTTCGCCCGCTGCGGGCTGCCGTACCTGGCGGTGCAGGCCGAGAGCGGCGCGATGGGCGGGGACGTGTCGCACGAGTTCATGGTCCTGACCGACGCCGGCGAGGACCAGGTCGCGGTGAGCGCGGCCGGGGACTATGCGGCGAACCTGGAGCGGGCCAGTGCGGCCGCGCCGCCGCCCGCGCCGGACGTGCCGCCGGCCCCTGTGCGCGAGGTCCACACGCCGGGCGCGGGCCGCGTCGAGGACGTGTGCGCCGTGCTGGGCACCCAGCCGCGGCAGATGATCAAGACGCTGATCTACACGAGCGTGCCACCGACCAGTGTCAAACCGCCGCCGCGCTCGCGGCGCGTTGTGGCCCTGGTCCGCGGCGACCACGAGATTAACGAGCACAAGCTGCACAAGGCGGCGGGCGTGCCGCTGGAGCTGGCGGACCCGGCGGTGATCGAGGAGGTCACGGGTGCCCGCGTCGGTTTTGCCGGGCCGCAGGGGCTGGTCGAGCGCGTGGACAAGCTCATTATCGATCGCGACGTGACGGTGATGCGCAACGCGGCAACCGGGGCCAACCGCACGGACTACCACGTGACGGGCATCAACGCGGGGCGCGACTTCCCGCTCGACGGGGCGAAGGTCGTGGTCGCGGACATCCGCAATGTCGTCGAGGGCGACCTGTCGCCGACCGGCAACGGCAGTCCGCTGCACCTGCGCACCGCAATCGAGATCGGCCACGTCTTCAAGCTCGGCACGAAGTACAGCGACGCGATGGGGGCGACCGTCCTCGATCCGCAGGGCCGCGCCCTGCCAATGATCATGGGCTGCTACGGCATCGGCGTGAACCGGATCATGGCGGCGGCGATTGAGGCCCACCACGACGACGACGGCATCATCTGGCCCATGTCGATTGCACCGTTCGAGGTGCTGGTCCTCGCGCTCGACCCGCGCGACGACGAAGTGCTACGCGTCGCGGGCGAGCTGCACGACCAGCTCGCGGCGGCCGGTATCGACGTGCTCTTCGACGACCGCGACGAGCGGGCAGGCTTCAAGTTCAAGGACGCCGACCTGATCGGCATTCCGCTGCGGCTGGTCGTGGGCAAGAAGAGCCTGGCGGCCGGCGGGGTCGAGGTGACCGTGCGCGGGCGGCCGGACAAGCGTACCCTGTCGCCGGCCGACGCGGTCGCCTTTGCGACGCGCCATGTGCGGGAGGAGCTGGAGCGCCTGGCGGCGGCCCGCTGACCACATGCCGGCGGCCCGCGACACACGGTCGGCGTGCGCGGGGCGTCCCCGACGGAACGGGCGTGAGCCGGGGAACGGTTGCCACCGGCGGCCCGCCGCGTCATAATATCGCTTGTTCGCCTCGGTAGCTCAGTTTGGTAGAGCAGCTGGCTCTTAACCAGCGGGTCCTAGGTTCGAGCCCTAGCCGAGGCATTTCTTGCTGCTCTAGATTCTCTCGGGCCAAGGCTGTCTCTGGGGTGTTCTCGGCCGACTCTCGCGTGCTGCCCGCTCCCGGACGGTCGCGGCTCGGGTCGGCGTCCCCCCCGTCCCGGCACGCCGGGATGCCACACCAGCTCCGTTCGCTCCCGCCCTCCCTTTCAGTCGCGCCCCCGTTCCGTCCCGCCGCGTCGAGGCCCCACTGGCACGGGGACACAGGTCTGACAGCATTCGTGACGGCGGGCGCCCAAATCGGTATGGGGAGACCTTTCGCCGACGGGGGGCAGCGGCTACGGTGGGCGCCCGTCGGCGGCGGGCGAGCAGCCGCCGACGTTGTGTCCTGGGACCGCGCTCCGAATCCCGCATCCCGACGGCCGGCCCCGATGTCCGGACCGCGGGCCTCGTGATTCGAACGCGGGTTCCCGGTCCCGGAATGTCGAGAGCCGCCATGACGACCCCCGCGACCCCCTCGGCCGCCGCCACGGCGGGTTCCCCGCCCCACACCGCCTTCGGCCGCGCGTACTGGATGCTGAACATCATCGAGATGTTCGAGCGTCTGGCTTATTTCGGCATCCGCGCCGTCGTGCCGCTGTACATCATGCAGGCCACCGAGCCCGGCGGGCTGCACCTCACCGCCGTCCACAAAGGCTGGATCTACGCCTGGTGGGCGGTGTTTCAGTCGTTTCTGCCGATCGTCACCGGCGGCCTCGCGGACCGCTACGGCTACAAGCGGGTGCTGGTGTTCGCGATCTCCGCGAACGCCGTCGGCTACGTGATGATGGCGAATTTCCACAGCTACTACGGCTTTTTCGCGGGGATTCTCGTGCTGGCGACGGGGACGGCGTTCTTCAAGCCGGCGCTCCAGGGCTCGATCGCCCAGAACCTGACGAAAGCGAACTCGTCGCTGGGCTGGGGCATCTTCTACTGGGTCGTCAACGTGGGGGCGGTGACGGCGCCGTTCGTCGCGACGGCGATTCTCGGCAAGCCGCACAGCCTGGCCGGCTGGCAGAACCTGTTCTACGCGTGCGCCGCGTTCACCGGCGTCAACCTCTTCGTCCTGCTGACGTTTCGGGACGTGCCGTCGGGGGCGTCCAAGACGGAGTCTCCGATCCAGGTGCTCGTGCGGACGATCGTCAACATCTTCGACCCGCGGCTCATCGCCTGGTTGCTCATCATGTCCTGCTTCTGGCTGATGATGTACCAGCTTTGGGACCTGCACCCGAACTTCGTCACCGACTGGGTGGACAGCTCAATGATCGCCGGGCGGGTCCACGTCGACATCTGGCCGCTGACGTTGCTGTGGGAGTGGGGCGACCGCGGGTTGCTCCAGGTTCCGCAGCAAATCCTGCTCAACCTGAACGCCGCCCTGATCGTCCTGCTCATTGTGCTGATGTCCTGGGTCGCGCGGAAGATGCGGACGCTGTCGGCCATGCTGGTGGGCATGTTGGTGGCCACGCTCGGCGTCCTGGTCGCCGGGTGGACGATGAACGGCTGGGTCTTCCTGCTGGGCGTCGTGTTCTTCTCGCTGGGGGAAATGTGGACCGGGCCCAAGAAGAACGAGTATCTCGCGCTCATCGCCCCGCCCGGCAAGAAGGGCCTGTACCTCGGCTACGTCAACATCCCGGTGGGCATCGGCGTGGGCATCGGGTCCTACTTCGGCGGCTGGCTTTACGACCACTACGGCGAAAAAGCGACGCTGGCGCTGAAGGAGTTGGGCGCCCGTCCCGCCCTCGTCGCCCGGGCGGCGCAGATGGTCGATTGGAGCGACGCGCTGGAGAAGATCCCGCCGCTGCTGGGCGTGCCGCGCGACGAAGCGTTCGCACTGGCGCAGCGAAGCATTGCCGGCTCGTCGGACGACACGGCCCGGATGTTGCGCGACGCCTTCCGCTACGACGAAGGCCAGATCGCCAACCTGGGCCTGATCTTCCTGGCGCAGCGGCAGGAGCACCGCGACGCGATGCGGCGGAGCTTGGCGGTCGAGGTGCGGCGGCTGGCCGACGGATTGCCCCCCGCGGCGGCCACGCCCCCCGCCACCGCCCCGGTCGCCGCGACGGCCCCTGGCGAGATGCAGCCCGCGCCGACGTCCCGCCCCGGCGAGCTGGCCGATGACCTGCGCCGCTTTGCGGACGACCTCGACCACGGCCGCGTGCAGCCCGACATCGACGTGCTGGCGCGGTACGTCCACCGCCTGGCCGGGGCGCTGGGACTCAAACGCTTCGAGGTGCTCGCGGCGGTCCGCGAGGCCCTCAACGCCGACCGCCCCACGGACCAGCCCCTGGGGCTGGCGGAGGCGGCCGATTGGCTGTGGGAGCAGTACGGCGACGATACGGGAGTGCTCAACAACTTGGCGCTCGAATACCTGGCGCAGGAAACGCCGGTCGTGCGCGACGCCGTCGAACGCCTGGCGCCCGCCGGCTTCGGTAACCCGGTGAAGGAGATCCCCGAGCGGCTGGGCATCGACCGCACGAAGGCGTTCGCGGCCCTGGCCAACGCCCTGGGCGCGGACGGCCACGAGGTGCTGCGGGCGCTGGCGGCGGAGGGCGTCCCCGCCGGCACGCCGACCGAGCGGCTGTACTTGTACCTCGTCCGGCGCGATCACGTGCGCTTCGTCCTGGTGGGCAAGCACGATTGGACGCAGGATGTGGCGTTCTTGCGGGAGCTCGTCGAACCGGACGCCGCGGCGAAGGAGTACGTCGAGCAGCACGTCTGGCAGCGGGGCCTAGTAGAGCGCGTCGGGGCGCTCTTCCAGAAGCCGAAGCCGGGGGACATGTACGAACGCCTGGCCCGCCACCCGCACCTCATCCAGCACGCGCTCGATCGCAAGGATTGGACGCGAACGCCGGCGCAGGCGGCCCGGCTGCTGCGGCTGAACCCGTTCGAGGCGCGGGCCCGCGTGGCGGCCGAGATCAATCACGCGGCCCAGGAAGCCACACGCCTGCTGTGGGACGTGTACCAGCCCAACCGGGGCGTGTGGCTCCCGATCGTCGCCGTTGGTATCGTGGCCACGATCGCGCTGGGTGTGTTTGGGCAGATGGCGAAGCGGTGGCACGATATGAACGCGTAGGACGGGCGCGGCGCGAACGGGTGAGAACGTGGGAACGTGGGAAGGTGGGAACGTGACAGCGTGGGCAAGTGGGAACGTGGGCGGCGGGAGTCAGACGCCCGATGTCCCGATGGGTGTTCGACGACACGGGACGCTGAACGGGAGGGCAAGCCTCCCGGCGAGCCGCGGCTCGGCAGTCCCGGCGCGCCGGGATCGCCCCCTGCGGCTCGGCAGGCCGGCAGGGTCGCCGCAGGAGGCAGCCTCGCCCTCCCCACCGGCAGTCCCGGCGCGACGGGATCGCCCTCTCGCGCGGCAGGATCGCGAAGGCCCATTCCGCGGGTTCTTTGGAGTTTCCAGTCGCCCGCCACTGACTCACCGCGCGGGGCCCCGGCACTAAGCGTGGGCCCGACCCGCGCGCGTGGAACTCGTCATGGCGGTTGATCCGCGCACGTTCGCCCTGAACATCCACCTGTTGATCGGCGCGCTGCTGGCGTTGGGCGTGATGGCGCTCGTGGTCCTGGCGATCTGGACCGCGGCCAACTACGGCGTCTGGCAAGCCCGGCGACGACGAGCGGCGGCCGAGCTGCACCGCCGGCGTTTCCGCCCCGACGGGCAGCCCTACCCGCCCGCAAGCCGGGGAATGTGCGACCGCTGTGCGCGGGCGTGCGAGACGGTGTATTATGAAGCCTCGGGCGAGCGGCTGTGCCCGACGTGCTATGACCGGGCGCACGGATTGACGGGCCCGCCCGGCGGGCCGCCGGCAATGTAGGGTCGGTTTGCCGGGCCGCAGGCCGACGAAGTGTGGGGCCGGCCGCTGTTGCGATCGCCGGCCGGAGGCGGCTGCTGCCCTCCCCCCAACCCCTCTTCGCCACGGCGACTCGCCCGTGGCGACCTGGAAGGGAGGGGCGTTGCGGAAAGACCCGCTGCCTGCACCGGGTGTCGGAGGTTTCCCATGTCGGAGCCCGCAGCGCTGGACGCGAAGTTGTACGCCGTCACGCCGGACCGCCGGCTCAGTCTGCGTGATCTGCTGGAGTATTTCAGCAAGCATGGCAGCCTGCGGGTGTCGGACCTGCACCTGAAGGCGGGGTGCCCGCCGGTGTACCGGGTGGACGGGGCGTTGCAGAAGATGAAGGGGCCGCCGCTGGACGGCGCGACCGTGGAGGCGATGGCCCGGGGGTTGCTCAGCGACGACGAGTGGGCGCTGCTCGGCCGGATGCGCAGCGTGGACAGCTCGCACATCACGCCGACGATGCAGTTCCGGCTGAACTGCTTCCGCGACAACGACGGCTTGGCGCTGGCGATCCGTGCCCTGGACGCCAACCCGCCCGCCGTCGAGGACATCGGTTTCCCCAACGGCGTGTGGCGGGACATCGTGGCCCGGCAGCACGGGCTGGTGTTGGTGACGGGCATCACCGGGGCGGGCAAGTCCACGACGATCGCGGCCCTCATCAGCCGCATCGCCGAGGAACGCAAGTGCCGGATCATTACGTTGGAAGACCCGATCGAGTATCGGCTGACCAGCAAGGCGGCGATCATCTCGCAGCGGGAGGTGGGCCGCGACGTGCCGAACTTCGAGCGCGGGCTGCGGGATTGCCTGCGCGAAGACCCCGATGTGATCTTCGTGGGCGAGATGCGCGACCGCGAGTCCACGTCGTGGACGCTGACCGCCGCGGAGACGGGGCACCTCGTGTTCTCAACGTTGCACACGCGCGATGTGCGCGGGACGGTGACGCGGCTGCTGGACATGTTTCCGCCGCTCCAGCAGGACGAGATCGCCAGCCAGCTTTCGCTTGGTCTCAGCCACATCATCTGCCAGAAGCTGATCCCGCGGGCCGACGGCCAGGGCCGCGTGGTGGCGATGGAGGTCCTCAACAACGTCTATGGGATGGCCAATCTCATCCGGCAGGGGAAGGTGGAGCAGATCTACTCGCTGCTGCAAAGCCGCACGCGCGACGTGCCCGAAGAGCGGATGATGACCTTCGAACGTTCGCTCGCGCTGCTGGTGCGGGCGGGGCTCGCCACGCCGCTGGAGGCCGAGAAGTGGGCCAACCACCCCACCGCGTTCCTGGATGAGATGCAGCACGTGCAGCAGAGCCTGGCGGCCTCCGCCCCGCCGGGCCCCAACCCCCGTCCGTCATGACTCGCACGTGATGCGAACCACGGAGGCACAGCGCTGCCCGTGGCCACAACCAAACGTAGCGGCTCGCCACAGCGAGTCGCCTTTGGCGACCGGGCTCCGTACCGGCCGTTGGCCGCCGGAGAATCTCGTCGCGCCGCGAAGGACCCGGTCGTTTGTAGTACAGAGACTCAGAGGTTTGGGGGAATCAAGTTGCGCCGGATGGGCAAGCACGGGCCCGATGACAGGCTTCGGCGCAGCCTGCCGATGACAGCCAGACAGGTCGCCCGAACTTACTCATTCTTCTCCGTGCCTCTGTGCCTCTGTGGTGAAGTGCCCGGGCTGCCCGGTGGCGTGCCAGCGGAGAATGACCTCGGCGATGCGTTCGCCGGCGCGGCCGTCCCATAGGTCGGGTATGCGATGTTCGATCCGGCCCTCCCGTATCCGCCGATAGCCGGCCAGAATGCGCGCGGGGTCCATGCCGACGAGCTGGTTGGTGCCCTGCTCGATCGTGATGGGCCGCTCGGTGTTTTCGCGCAGGGTCAGGCACGGGACACCCAGCACCGTCGTCTCCTCCTGAATGCCGCCGGAGTCGGTGAGCACGACGGCGGCGTGGCTCATGAGCTTGAGAAAGTCCAGGTAGCCGAGCGGGTCGGCGAGCCGCAGTTGGGGCAGGCGTTCGATCCGGGTGAGCAGGCCGTGCCGCTGGAGGTTGCCGCGGGTCCGTGGGTGGACGGGAAACACGAGTGGGGTCGTCCGCTGGATTTCCTCCAAAGCGTCGAGGATGCGGCCGAGCACGCGCGGGTCGTCCACGTTCGTCGGCCGGTGCAGCGTCACGACGCCGTACGGCCCGGCCGACAGCTCCAGTCGTTGGAGCACGTCCGAACGGTCGGCGAGCGTGCGATGGGCCAGCAGCGTGTCGATCATCACGTTGCCGACCAGGTGAATGCGGGCCGCGTCGACGCCTTCGCGCCGCAGGTTCTCGACGCCGGCGGGTTCGGTCACGAACAGCAGCGCGCTGACGGCGTCGGTCAGGACGCGGTTGATCTCCTCGGGCATCGTGCGGTCGAAACTGCGCAGCCCGGCCTCGACGTGGATCGTGGGGATGCCGAGCTTCACGGCGACGAGGGCGCAGGCGATGGTGGAGTTCACGTCGCCCACGACGAGCACGGCGTCGGGCCGCTCGCGTTCGAGCACGGGCTCGAACCGCTGCATGATGAGGGCGGTCTGGACCGCGTGCGACGCGCTGCCGACTTCGAGGTTCAGGTCGGGCCGCGGCAACCGCAGGTCGTCGAAGAACGCCTGGCTCATGGCCTCGTCGTAGTGCTGGCCGGTGTGGACGAGGATGGGCTGAATCGCCGGCCGGGCCGCGAAGGCGCGCATCAGCGGCGCGATCTTCATGAAGTTCGGCCGCGCCCCGCACACGTTGATGATCTTCACCGCGAACTCCTCAGATCACCTGCCCCGTGGCAGAATGGACCAGAGTATAGTCGAGTTGGCGCGGTTTGCCGGGAGGCTCGCCCTCCCGGTTGGCGGCCCATGATCCCGAATGCCTATCTGGCCCGTTCGCTCTACAAGTTCAGCAACCGTGGCGGGACGACCGAAAGCCGCCGCAGGGCGTCGCGGTCCACGACGACCCCCAGGCCGGGGCCGGGGCACCCGCGGATTCGACCGCCAAAGCCGAAGCGCACCGGGCGCCGCGTGAGGTCCGCCCGCAGCAGGAAGGCTCCGAACGCCCCTTCAACAAACCGCACCTTGGGGCAGATTCCCAGGAATGCGACGCCGGCGGCGCTGAGGAGGCTGGTCTCGCCGACCAGGCAGCCGAGCTGTACGTCCAGGCCGGCCGCCAGCGCCAGCCGCGCGATGCGCAGCGCCGGCAACAGCCCGCCGTTCTTGGCAATGCGCAGGTTGAAGAGCCGCACGCCGCCCGCCTGGATCAGCCGCTGGGCATCCCCGACCGTCAACAGCGACTCGTCGACGCCGAGGGCCAGCTTCGTTTGGTCCGCAAGTCCCGGCAGGTCGGCGTCAGCGGCGTCGGAGAGCGGTTGCTCCAGCGCACAGACGCCGAAGCGCTCCAAGGTCGCTGTCGCCTCTTGCGCTTCAGCCAGGGACCAGGCTCCGTTAGCGTCGGCTCGCAGCGTCACTTTGCCGCGGACGATCGCCGGCCCCAGCACATCATGGGCCCAAGTCAGCCGTTGTTCCCAGCCCTCGATGCCGACCTTCAGCTTGAAATCACGCAGCCCGTACAGCCGCTGAAGCCGCAACAGCGTCTTGAGTCGCCCCTCCGTGCGGCCGACCACGATGCCCGAGTAGCGGGTCGCGGCGCGGCAGCCGGGCGGCCCGAATCCCGGCAGCCCCAACCACCCCGCCACGTCCGCCGGTCGGCGTTGAAACACCCGGCACGCGAGGTCGAGCAGCGCCAGCTCGACCGCCGCCCGTGCCGCCGTGATGACGCGCCCGCCGACCTGCGTCGGCAGGGCCTCGATGAACTCCAGCGCCTCGGCGAATGACTGCGGCTCGAAACTCCGCAGCCGCGGCACGAAAACGTCGGACAAATCGGTCAAGACCGACTCGGGCGTCTCGCCCGTGACGTAGCTGCGCGCCAGCGTTTCCCCGTAGCCGACGTGGTGGGCAAAGGGTGAGCCCGCGGCGAGTTCCACCACGATCGGGTCCGCGGTGTCGCGGGCCGCGGCGGCGTGCTCAAAGCGGAAACGCAGTGGAATCGCGAGCTGATAGACCCGGAGGCCGCGGACGTGCAGCGGCGTGTTCATGGCGGCAGCGGCACCGTCGCCCGCTCCAGCGGGATCGCCCAGAGGTTGGTGCCCTCGATCGCCCTCCGGCCGGCGTCGCTGAACAAGTAATCCAGCGCGGCCTGGACCGCGGGGCTCGGCGGCTCCAAGTAGTAGACGTAGATCAGCTTCGCCAGCCCGTAGCGCTCTGTTTCGACCTCTTCCAATGAGGGGAACGCCGGCGGCCCGCGCTCCTCCATCCGCAGCCCGAGGTACCGCACGCCGGCGTCGTCATGCCCGATCCCCGCAAAGCCCAGCCCCAGCGGGTCTGCCGCCACCTGCGCGACGATCTCGGTGTCGGAGTCGAACACCCGCCAGGTCGGGTTGGCGAACCAGATGTTGGCGATCGGGCTCAAGACCATGCCGGCCCGCGTCTCCTTCGAGGGTCCATACAAGTTGATCGGCCCCTGGCACTGCGGTACCTGCTCACCGGCGAGTTGCTGCCAGTCCGTGATCCGCTTCTGGAAGATCAGCCGCAGGTGGCGGGCGAAGACCGAGTCGAGCGGGTTGCTCGCGTGGACGTAGAGGGCGTAGCCGTAGAAGGCGACACGCCGGGCAGCCAGTGGCGGGCGGGACGCGGCGGCCTGCCCGTCGCCGGTCGCCGAGGGCGGGCGGGATGCCCGTGCTCCCCCGTCGGCCGCCTGGCCCGACGCCTCCCCTCCCGCGCCGTGCGCCGTCAGTCCGGGCCGCTCGGCGAAGAGCGCCAGTTCGCGGGGCGTGATGGTCCGGTCGGTGCAGGCCAGGTCGCACTCACCGCGGGCCAGGTTCTCGAATCCGTGCTGCGAGAGGTACACGGGGGTGACTTGCTCGGTGAAGAACGCCGGCGATTTCGCGTCGCGCAGCCACGATTCGACCAGTTCGACCGGAATCTGCGCCCCCGCCAGCCGGACCTTCACCGCCGGCGGCCCCTGGTGGCACCCGGCGACAAGCAGCACCGCGGCCAGCATCAGCAGGGCGCCCCACCCGGTCTCCAACAGCCGTTCCCACCTTCCTGCCTTGCCACGTTCCCACCTTCCCACGTCCCCACGCTCCCTCCCCGCGCCGTGCCGTTTTACGCACCCCCCCACGAGCCGTAAACTAGCCGCTCGTTTGCCGCCCGCCGCCGGGGCGCGTCCGCGTCCCGCGTCGCGCCCCTTCGTTGGGGAGCATCGGCGTCCCGCCGGTTCGGCAACGGGAACCGTCCCCGGGCGTGACGCCCGGGTCACCAAGGGATACGTGTCATGGCGACCGCGACCACGATAGCGGAATTGAGCAAGCATGTCGGGCAAACGGTAACACTCCACGGCTGGCTCTACAACAGCCGCTCCAGCGGCAAGCTCCAGTTCCTCATCCTCCGCGACGGGACGGGGCTGTGCCAGTGCGTGATGGAGAAGACCGACGCCAACGCCGACCTGTTCGCCGAGGCCCGCCGCCTGGGTCAGGAGTCGTCCCTCGCCGTCGAGGGCGCCGTGCGGGCCGAGCCGCGCAGTGTCGGCGGCCACGAGCTGGCCGTCACCGGTCTGCGCATCGTGCAGAACGCCGCCGGCTATCCCATCACGCCCAAGGCCCACGGCATCGACTTCCTGATGAAGAACCGCCACCTGTGGTTCCGCTCACAGCGGCAGTGGGCCATCCTCCGCGTCCGTCACGCCATCGTGGACGGCATCCGCCGCTACTTCAACGACCACGGCTTTGTCCTCATCGACACGCCGATCTTCGCCCCGGCGGCGGGCGAGGGGGCCCAAACGCTGTTCGCGGTGGATTACTTCGGCGAGCCGGTGTACCTGGCCCAGACCGGGCAGCTCTACGTTGAGGCCGCGATGATGGCCCACCGCAAGGTGTACTGCTTCGGGCCGACGTTCCGGGCGGAGAAGAGCAAGACCCGCCGGCACCTGACCGAGTTCTGGATGGTCGAGCCCGAGATCGCCTACGCCGAGCTGGACGACGTGGTCGCACTGGCCGAGGACTTCGTGTGCGACCTGGTGCAGCGGGTGTTGCGCGAGCGGCGGGCGGAGCTGGAGCTGCTCGGCCGCGACCTGTCCAAGCTGGAGGCCATCCGCAAGCCGTTCTACCGCATCACGTATTCCGAGGCCGCTGAGCTGCTGCACGGCGACCGCGTCCGGCAGATGCTCCAGGCCGACCTGGAGCAGGCGCGGGCCCGCGTGGGCGAGTTGAACAAGCTCATCGCGGAAAAGGAAGCCGAGCGGTCAGCCCCCGGCACAAAGGAGTGGAAGGCGGACAAGCTCGCCCAGGAGATTCTCGACGCCCGCGATGAGCTCGCCGACGCCGAAGAGGCCGTCCGCAACATCCCGCACCACATGGAACTGGCGGCGAACTTCGCCTGGGGCGGCGACCTCGGCGGCTCCGACGAGACCATCATCGCCCGGCTGCACGACCGCCCGGTGTTCGTCACGCACTACCCCCGCGGCTGCAAGGCGTTCTACATGAAACGCAACGCCGCCGACCCCCGCGTCGTTAACAACCTCGACCTGCTGGCCCCGGAGGGCTACGGCGAGATCATCGGCGGCAGCCAGCGCGAGGACGACCTCGACGCCCTGCTGGAGCGGATGCGCGAGGACGGGCTCAAGGAGGCCGACTACGAGTGGTACCTCGACCTCCGCCGCTACGGCACCGTCCCCCACGGCGGCTTCGGGCTGGGGGTGGAGCGCACGGTGGCGTGGATTTGCGGGCTCAAGCACATCCGCGAGACGATCCCGTATGCACGGATGATGGGGAGGATCTATCCGTAGGGCTGCAACTTGCGCGATCTCGGCGATAGTGGCCCCCCACGCTCTGACCAACCTCGATACGAAGCAGCTCAGGGCCTTCCGGGGGACGCGCCGGCCTGGCCCGCCGGCAGGGGTTCCCTCCAAACTGCCGTTCATGCCGCGGCACAACGTGGCCGTCGCCTCGGCCACCCGGCCGGCGTGTGGTTCCTGTAAAGGCCGAGACGCATCGGGGAACGGGTCACTTGGAACGGCGGTCCGGCAACGCAGGTCTGATCGCGCCCGACAGGATTCGAACCTGTGACCTGCGGTTTAGGAAACCGCCGCTCTATCCTGCTGAGCTACGGGCGCCCGGTCCCGGTATCTTACCCGTCGCCGCAAGACCCGAAAGGGACGGTTGGCGGCGCGGCGATTGGTGCCGACGCGGCGATTGGTGCCAGAGCGGCGATTGGCGCCGACGCGACGCCGTGCGCGCAGATTGCCGCGCGGCACGCCGCGGGGGTATTCCGCCGGGCCGGGTCGGAGGGGGCTGGGCGTTCCGGTGCGCGCATGTGGGGGCGGGAGCGGGCGAGGGAGTGACAACCGACCGGTGACAGGTGACAAGTGGCAGGTGACCGGTGAGAAGCGACAGATGACAAGTGCCAGGCGGGGTACACGACCGAACAGCGGGAGGGCGGGTGGTCAGGCGTCGGCGCAGGTCGCCCACGCGGCGGCGACCGCCAGGGCGGCCGTCTCGACCCGCAGGACGTGCTCGCCCAAGCGAACCGGTTGCCCGCCGGCGTGCCGCAGGGCGTCGAGTTCGTGCGGTGACAGGCCACCCTCCGGGCCCACGACCACCACACAGTCGGTCGCGGCCCGTCCGTGCCGCGCGAGCCACACCCCCAGTACCGGGGCCTCGTCCTGACGGTGCGCGACAAGCAACGCGGCGTTGCCCCGCGCGGCCGCCGCGTCCAGCGGCGCGGGCGCCAGCTCGAGTCGCGGCCGCCAGGCGCGACGGCATTGCTTGCACGCCTCGAGCGCGACGCGGTTGAGTCGTTCGAGGTGTTGCGGGCCGACGTGGACCACCGAGTGCTCAAAGTCGGCCAGAATCAGGCGTGCGACGCCGAGCTCCGTGCTCTTCTCGACGAGCCAGTCGAGACGCGGCCCCTTGCACGCGGCCACGATCAGCGACAGCGACCGCGCGGGCGCCGGCACCTGCCGCACATCGCCAACCTGCACCCGGACGACGGCCGGCCGCCGGCGCCCGGAAGAGCGGGCGTCTTCATCCGGCGGCCGAAGCGTGCCGGCGGCAATACGCCCCTCGCCGTCGAACAATGTGAGTGGGTCACCCGCCTTGAGTCGCAGGCTCTGCACGGCATGACGGGCCTGACCCGGGTCAAGCGTCAACTCGCCGGCGTGCAAGTCGGAGACATGGAACCACGCGTTGCGCACCAGCAAATCCCATCTCGACCACGCTCCCGGCGTGCTCGACGTCACGACCAGATCACCGTGCGCGAACATGCGGCGCGGGAGGGCAAGGCTCCGGCCGAGCCGCGGCTCGCCGGGAGGCTCGCCCTCCCCACGTGCGCGGCCGCATCGCGCACTGTCATTCAGGTCAGTCCGCTCTGGCCGACCTTCGCCACAATCCGCGGCAGGACCACGAAGAGCCGGTCGAGGTCGGCGTCGGTGTTGAAGCGACCCAGGGAGAAGCGGACCTGTCCCTGGCCCACTTCCGGCGCGACGTGCATCGCGCCCAGCACGTGCGACAGCTCCAGCGATCCGCTCGTACACGCCGACCCGCTAGACACGCACACCCCGGCCTCGCTCAGCAGGATAAGCAGCGGTTCCGACGGCAGCCCGGCGAAACAGGCGCATGTCGTGTTCGGCAAACGCTCCGCGCCGGCCCCGATGATGTGGACGTTCGGAAACCGCCGCGTCAGCTCCGCTTCCAGCTGCTGATGCAGCGCCGCGATCCGCCGGTTGTCCTCCGCCGCGTGCTGCCGGAGCAGTTCGCAGGCCATGCCGAGGCCGACGATGCCGGGGGCGTTGAGCGTGCCGCCGCGGCGTTGCCGCTCCTGCGCGCCGCCGGTTTGCCACGGGAGGAAGGGGGTGCCGCGACGCAGATAGAGCGCCCCGACGCCCTTCGGGCCGTATATCTTGTGGCTGCTGAGTGACAACAGCGCGACCCCCAGTTCTTCCACGTTGATCGGGACCTTCCCGAGCGCGTTGACCGCGTCCGTGTGGACCGGGACGCCGCGCGCGGCGGCGATCCGGCTGATCTCCCGCAGCGGAAAGACGACGCCCGTCTCGTTGTTGGCCAGCATGAGCGAGAGGAGGCCGGTGTCGGGACGGAGCGCGCGCTCCAGCTCAGCCAGGTCGAGTCGGCCGTCTCCGTCCACGCCCAGCCGCGTGACGGCAACGCCTTCATGCTCCAACCGCTCCGCGGTCTCGAAGATGGCGTGGTGCTCGACGGCGGAAATGACGAGGTGGCGCTTGTCCGGCTGGGCCGCCAGCACGCCCCGCAGGGCCGCGTTGTCAGCTTCCGTGCCGCCGCTGGTGAAGATGATCTCGCTGTCGCGGGCCCCGATCAGGGCGGCGACCCGGCGGCGGGCGTCCTCGATCTCGGCGGCCACCTGGGCCCCGAAATGGTGCGCGCTCGACGGATTACCCCAGCGTTCGGTCAGCAGCGGCAGCATCGCGTCCACCACGCGCTCGTCCGGCCGCGTGGTCGCGTTGTTGTCCAGATACGTGATGGTTGTGCTCATTGGTTCGGTGTGTTCGGGTCGAGGTCCCAATCCTCGGCGAGTTTTTCCTTGAGTCCCGTGTCGCGGACCGCGTGGCCGTCATTGAACGCGTAGTTGGCCCCGCCATAGTGCCGCTCGTCGATGTACGCTTCGCCCTCCAGCCCGGCGATGTGCTCGCGCGGCACACAGCTCAGCCGCAGGTCGATGGGGTCGGTGACCTGCGGATTGGCGTCCATCAGCAGCGGCAGGCGCAGCTTGATCCGGTCCAGCGAGCCCTTCTCCCAACTGATCTCGTACACGCGGTAGTGCCCGCTGCTGTCGGCCATCGGCGTGGCCTCCTTGCAGACCCACAGCTCGTAACGGCCCTCGCGGTTCCGCAGCACCGGGAAGTCCTCATCCATCCGAAAATCCCGGTCCTGATAGATGTACGTGTACAACGCCTCCGCCCAACCGTGCCGCGGCGAGTCCTGGGTCTTGCGGACGTCGTACATCATCGGCGGCAGGTGGAAGTCATTGTCGCTGCCGTACGCCGTCAGACCCTTCATGAACTCGCTCAGCCGCGTCAGGCAGACGGTGGACTTGGCCTGCTGGCGCGCCCGCGACAGCGACGGGGTCAGGATCGACATCAGCAACGAGATGATCGCGACGACGACCAGCAGCTCGAGCAGCGTGAAGCCGCCGGCGGTCCGCGTCGGTCGCGGTGCGGCCCCGGCCACGTCCGTCCTCGGTTGCTCGTGCATTGCGTTCACGCCCTCGCGGCGGCCTGTGTGGCACGGGCCAATGCCTGTGTCGTGCCGACCAAGGGCCGGCGCGGATCGGCGGGCGGGACGCCCGCACTCCCCTCCCTGCCAGAGAGGGGTTGGGGGAGGGTCACGCTGACCGCATTCCCCAACCGCGGCCGGTACGGAGCCCGGCCGCTACGAAACCATCCTTGCCCGCGCAGCGCTGTATTATAAGTGCCGCCGGGAAGGCGCGGGGGCCGGCTTGGGGCCGCTTTGGCCGAGAAACGGAGTCCGCAACATTGGCCCGTGCACCCGAAGAGTTGTCCCCGCGTCCCGCCTCATTGACGCCGGCGGAACTCCGCGCCCGTCTCG
>CAYWYJ010000033.1:0-2512 GCA_964462635.1 uncultured Planctomycetales bacterium | reverse complement strand
GAGTTGTCCCCGCGTCCCGCCTCATTGACGCCGGCGGAACTCCGCGCCCGTCTCGATTTCGACGACGCCCGGCTGCTGCGCGAGTGCGAGGTGCACGTCCACCGCACCGGCGGCCCCGGGGGCCAGCACCGCAACAAGGTGGCCACGGCGGTCCGCCTCCTGCACCGGCCCACGGGCTTCGTCGTGACCGCCACCGAACGCCGGTCGCAGCAGGAGAACAAGGCCCGCGCCGCGGCGCGGCTGCGGGAGGCCATCGCCATCGGCGTCCGCTGCCCGCTCCCGGAGCGGATCACCTGGCCGGCCACCGTACACATCCAGGAACAGCGGCTGAAGGTGAACTCGAAGAACCCGGCGTACTGGTACGTCCTGGCGCTGGCCCTCGACGCGCTGGCGGCGTGCGCGGGTCAGGCGGCCAAGGCGGCGGCCCGGCTCGGGGTCACGACGTCCAGCCTGACGAAGTTCCTGGGCGAACACCCCAAAGCGTGGACCGAGGCCGGCCGCATTCGCCAAGCCGCCGGCCGCCCGCCGCTGCGGTGACGCCTGCCCCGAATGCCGTTTCTCGGACGCGGGGGCGCGGTGCCGGCGACCAGAGCACCAAGTGGCCGTCCGTTTGACCCGTGCCAAATCGGGGCCTAGGATTTCGTGCGATACGGCGTTGTGGCCGGTCGCCGAGAATCTGTGCAGCAGTGTTCCGCACCTAAGAGCGGGTGCGCACGGGGATTGTGTACCGGATGGCCGGCGGTCCCGTCGGAAAGGTGCCGCACGTGACGTACGACGCGACCGTCGAGCGAATCCTGCGACGCGTGGTTCCCGGCCTGCCCGTCGAACGGTCCATTCTGGACCAGCTCGTCACCCAACGGCCCCCGCCCGAAGCGCTTGTGACCCTGCTTTCAGCCGCCGACCCGGCCGTTGTGCGGGCGGCAGTCCTGTACCTGGGACTTTACGGGACCCAACGGGACGCCCCGGTACTCGTGCTGTGTCTGCACCACGACGACGCCGGCGTGGTGAAGCTGGCCGAGCATTGTGTGTGGGCCCTGTGGCTGCGGGGTGGGAGTGCCGAGGGTAATCGGACCTTGGCGGCGGCGGTGGATGAAATCCGCCGTGGTCGTCACGCGGTGGCCGAGCGCCGCCTGCGACTGCTTGTGGAGCGCGAGCCCGCGTTCGCCGAGGCCCATTTCCAGCGGGGCTTGGCGCTGTGCTCCCTGGGGCGTCCGGCCGACGCGGCCCGTTGCCTGCTGGAAGCCCTGCGGTTGAATCCCTACCATTTCGGGGCGGCCGCCACGCTGGGGCACACCTGCGTCGAGCAGGGCGACCTGCACGCGGCCGTTCGCTGGTATCGTCAGGCGCTGCGCATTCACCCGCGGCTGGAGGACATCCCCGCCGCGCTGCGCGAGGTGGAGGCCATCCTCGGCCACGAGCTCCCGGGCGGCGACTGACGCGGCGGCCAAGGAAGGGCAGCGTTGGACCGCATCCTCCTCTTCGGCGGCTCGTTCAACCCCATCCATCACGGACATTTGATCGTGTGCCGCGCGGTCGCGGAGCGCCTGGGGTGCGCGCGGACGCTTCTCATTCCCAGCGCCCGGCCGCCGCACAAACCGGAGCACGTGCTGCCGCCGGCGGTGGACCGCGTGGCCATGTGCGGGCTGGCCACGCAGGACGACACGGCGTTTGAGGTCAGCGATTGGGAGACGCGGCAGAGCGGTCCGAACTACACGCTGCACACGGTGGAGCATTTCGCGCAAGAGCTGGGGCCGGGAGCCGCACTGCACTGGCTGATCGGCATGGACAGCCTGCACGAACTGGCCTCGTGGTACCGGGCCACCGAGCTGGTGGAAGCTTGCACGATCGTGACGGCGGCGCGGCCCGGGTTCGACCCGCCGGCACGATCGACGCTCGCCGCGAGCTTCGCGCCGGCCCAGGTGGACAAGCTGCTCGCCCACATCGCGGACAGCCCGCGCATCGACATCGCCAGCACGGACATCCGCTCGCGGGTGTCGGCGGGGCTCAGCATCCGTTACTTGGTGCCGGAGGCCGTCCGCCGATACATCGCGGAGAGAGGTTTGTATCGCGGAGGCTGAATCCGCGCGGTGCGTAACCAAGGGGTTGCACCCCGACGGGGGGATTTCCGGGTCGGTTTTTGACTCTTTTCGCCTGACGCGGATAATACTTCGTAATACAATAATGACGTGACTGCGGGGTCGCGTCGGTGGCCGAACGCGATCGGTGCCCGGAGATGAGACGTGTCGAGCGTCAAGCCCATGGAAAGCGTCATCACGTTCAAGGCCGACGCCTCGCTGATGGAGGCCCTGCGGAGCATCCCCAACCGCTCCGAGTTCATCCGGGCCGCGATTCTGGCGGCCCTGGACAACCACTGCCCGCTCTGCGGCGGCACGGGCGTGCTGACGCCGCATCAGAAAACGCACTGGGAGGTGTTTGCTCAGCATCACCCGCTGCGGGAATGCTCGGACTGCCACGAGGTGCACTTGGTTTGCGAGCAGGTACCGCCGGCCAC
>CAYWYJ010000032.1:0-36514 GCA_964462635.1 uncultured Planctomycetales bacterium | reverse complement strand
TGGACCTGGTGACGATGCCGCCGTTGCCCGAGAGTACCAAGGACGTGGCCAACTTCGTCGGGGCCTTGGGCCGCGACGGTGACGGCGTGCTGTACATCGGCGCCGGTGACGCGATGCCGTTGAAGACGGCCGCCGCGGCCGGCATGGCGGCTTCGATCATGCTGCCCTCACTGGCCCGCGCCCGCGAGATCGCCAAGCGGGCCGAGAGCGCCGCCAATCTGCGCGGCATCGGGGAGGCGTGCTTTACGTACGCCGCCGATCACGACGATGCGTTCCCGTCCTCGCTGCGGGAGCTGGTCGAAGCCGAGCTGGTCTCCGTCGCGATGCTCCAGTCGCCCCTGGACCCGAAAGACGAAGCCGAGTCGTACGGCTACATCGCCGGGCAGAAGCGCGGGGACGACGAGAGCAACGTCCTGGCGTTCGAGTGGTTGCACAGCCGCGAGGGCACGCTGGTCCTGTTCCTCGACGGGCACGTGGAGTGGCTGCCGCTCGACGAGGCCAAGCGGGCGGTGCGCCAGACCTACGGCCGGCTCGACCGCGAGGACGAAATCCCCGTCGATTTCCGCGAGTAGCGGCCGGCGCGATCCGCCGCAGGCCGCGCGCCGGCCCGCGGGTCCACGACCTTTACCCGCGCGGTTTGGTGACTAGAATGCTAGACCAGCGCCGGGCGGGTGGGGGCCGCCGGTGGCACGGGCTGGCCGGAATGTGAGGACACCATGAAGATCGCGGTTCCGAGGGAGACCGGGCCGGGCGAACGCCGCGTGGCCCTGGTCCCCGAGTCGTGCAAGAAGCTGGTGGGCAAGGGCATCGCGGTCGCCATCCAGAGCGGTGCCGGGGCCGAGGCGTCCTTTCACGACGAGGCGTACACGGCCGTCGGGGCGACCGTCGAGACCGACGTGGGGGCCCTGCTCGGCGGGGCGGACTTCGTGCTCAAGGTGGACGTGCCGACCACCGCCGAGGTGGACCAGATGCGGCCGGGGGCGCTGCTGCTGACGACGCTCCTGCCGATCCGCAACCTCGAGATCGTCCGCAAGCTGGCGGAGCGGCGGATCACCGCGTTCTCAACCGACTGCATCCCGCGGACCACCCGCGCCCAGTCGATGGACACGCTCAGTTCCATGGCCAACATCGCCGGCTACCGGGCCGTGCTGATCGCGGCGCTGGAGCTGCCCAAGTACTTCCCCATGTTCATGACGGCGGCGGGGACGATCTTCTCGGCCAAGGTGTTCGTGATCGGCGCGGGCGTGGCGGGGTTGCAGGCCATTGCGACCGCCCGCCGACTGGGGGCGACGGTCACCGCGACCGATACGCGCAAGGTCGTCGGCGAGCAGGTGCAGAGTCTGGGGGCGAAGTTCGCCGCGGTGGAAAGCGCCGAAGACGCCCAGACGGCCAGCGGCTACGCCAAGGAGCTCTCGGCCGACTTCTACCAGAAGCAGGCCGAGCTGATCGCCCAGCAGTGCAAGGCCAACGACGTGGTCATCACGACGGCCCTGATCGGCGGCGTGAAGGCCCCCAAGCTCATCACGGAGGAAATGGTCCGGGCCATGCAGCCGGGGTCGGTCATCGTGGACCTGGCGGCCACCGGCGGCGGCAACTGCACCCTGACCGAGCCGGGGCGGACGGTCGTCAAGCACGGCGTGAAGATCTGTGCGCCGCTGAACCTGCCGGCGGAGATGCCGCTGCACGGCAGCCTGCTCTACTCGCGCAACCTGACGACGTTCGTCCTGGAGTTCTGGAAAGACAACCGCTTCAACCTGGACCTGAAAGACGAGATTATCGCCGGCGCCCTGGTCACGCACGACGGCCAGGTCGTCCACGCGGCGACGAAGGCCGCCATTGAAAGCGAGGGTCGGGCATGATCGAGATATTCACCAACAACTTCGTCATCTTCGTGCTGGCGATGTTCATCGGCTTCGAAGTAATCGCCAAGGTGCCGGCGATCCTCCACACGCCGCTGATGTCCGGCTCGAACGCCATCTCCGGCATCACCATCGTCGGCGCCGTCGTGATCGCCGGTCTGCACCAGGGTTGGTGGAGCGAGATTCTGGGGTTCCTGGCGGTGACGTTTGCGATGATCAACGTGGTCGGCGGCTACAAGGTCACCGACCGCATGTTGGCCATGTTCAAGAAGCGGTAGGAGCGCGAACATGATGCACGGTCCCCACGCCTTCGGGCTCCTGGCCCAGGTCACCGACACGGCCCCCGCCGTTGGCGAACACGGCAGCCTCGTCAGCCTGGGCATCAACCTGGCCTATCTCGTCGCCGCCGCCCTGTTCATCTACGGCCTGAAGATGATGTCGCACCCCCGCACCGCCCGGCCGGGTAATGCCCTCTCGGCGGTCGGCATGTTGATTGCCATCGTCGTCACGCTGGGCAGCCGCGAGATCGTGAGCTACTGGACGATCCTGGCCGGGCTCGTCGTCGGGTCGGCCGTCGGCGGGTTCCTGGCGATCCGCGTGCAGATGACCTCGATGCCGCAGATGGTCGGCATGCTCAACGGCTTCGGCGGGCTGGCGTCGGCGACGGTCGCCCTGGCCGAGTTCATCCGTGTCTACCTCGACCCGCACCGCGACCCGCGCATGGACACGTTGATCACGATCGGCCTCAGTGCCTTGATCGGCATGGTCACGTTCACCGGCAGCATCACCGCGTTCGGCAAACTCGAAGGGTGGAAGTTCCGCGGCACGCCGATCAGCAACCCCCTGCTGTTACCCAAACACCACCTGCTGAGCGTGGTCTTGCTGTTGGCCTGCATCGCGCTGGGCGCGGTGATGACCTGGGACTACCACCAGGGCCTGTGGGCCCTGATCGTGCTGTACATCATCGCCGCGGCCCTGGGCGTAATGGCGGTGATCCCCATCGGCGGGGCGGACATGCCCGTCGTGATCTCGCTGCTGAACTCGTACTCCGGCCTCGCGGCCATGACGACCGGCTTCGCCCTGGACAACTATTGCCTCATCATCAGCGGCTCGCTGGTCGGCGCGTCGGGCATCATCCTGACCAAGATCATGTGCAACGCCATGAACCGCTCGCTGCTGAACGTCGTGGCCGGCGGCTTCGGGCAGGAGATCACGGCGGCCGGCGCCACCAGCACCGCCGGCAAGACCGTCCGCCAGATGGACGCGGAGGAGGCGGCGATGGTGCTCGAGGCCGCGCAGAAGGTGTTCATCATCCCCGGCTACGGGATGGCGGTGGCCCAGGCGCAGCACGCCGTCGCCGAACTCGGCAACATTCTGGCGCAGAAGGGCGTGGACCTGCGCTATGGCGTGCATCCCGTCGCCGGCCGTATGCCGGGGCACATGAACGTGCTGCTGGCCGAGGCCAACGTGCCCTACGACCGGCTGGCCGACCTGGAGCTGAACAGCGAGATGGAGCAGTGTGACGTGGCGCTCATCATCGGGGCCAACGACGTCGTCAACCCCGACGCCCGCCGACCCGGCAGCGCCATCGCCGGCATGCCCATCTTCGACGTGGACAAGGCCCGCACCGTCATGGTCTGCAAACGCAGCCTCAACCCCGGGTTCGCGGGCATCGAGAACGAGCTGTTCTTCCTGCCGAACACGGTCATGCTCTTCGGCGACGCGAAGAAGATGGTCAGCGGGATCGTGTCGGAACTCAAGTCGAAATGACGCGCCCGGCACCCCCCGGGCCAGCGCCGGGCTCAGTGACAGTGCGCGATCCGGCCGCGCAGATGGGGAGGGCGAGCCTCCCGGCGAGCCGCGGCTCGGCCGTCCCGGCGCGCCGGGATCGCCCTCCCGGTTGGCGTCCCACGATCCTGAATGCCCAATTAGAACTCGAAATCGTCGGCGTCGAAGCTCGGACGCAGGTCAACCTGCGTGAACTCGTAGCGCCCGAGCAGCTCGCGCTCCTGGTGATCGGCGTACGAGTACACCGCCACCGGCAGTAGCCACTCCTGGTCCAGGTGCAGGACCATCCGCGCGTCCGGGTACGGACCGCTGGGCCCCTCGTAGGGCAGATCGCGGACAATGATGAACGTCGGCCGCCCGTCGATCGTCCCCGTCCCGGCATACCGCAATTCCAGGACGCCGCGCTCCGCCGCGATCGCGTTGTAGCTCTCCAGCAACTCGAAGGTCGCCCGGAAACCCGCCTCGTCGATGGCCCGCCGGCTCACGCGTCGCGCCTCGGGCCCGTTGATGGGCATGTAGATGTCCTTCACGAACAGCCGGGCGATGGCGCCGTTGGGCTCCACGCGGGCCAACGCGCGGCCCTTCTTGTCCACGAACTCCCCGCCGCGCATGAACAAGGCCCGCCGCGCCTCGTCCGCGTTGACCCGCCACAGCATATAAACCGCGAAGGGCTCTTCGCGCAGGCGGAGCTCGATCTCCTGGACTTCGGAGAGCTTGTCCCCCAGCCGCTCCTGCTTGACCAGTACGCAGCGATACTCTCGGACGCTCTGTTCGTAGCGCTCCCGCCCCATACGTACCAGGGCCATCGGGTCGCGGGCCGCCAAGGCCGCCAGATTCGCCGCCTCCGGCACCTCGTGGGCCGCGTGGCGCACCGCCGGCGCCGTCGTCACCGGCCGGGGGGTGGCCGGGACGCTGGAAACCAGCCAGAGCATGGGCGGGACGAGGATAATCAGCGCGCCCGTCACGTACAGAATGCCTCGCCGAGGGGACATCTGCTTCTTCCGTTGGCCGTCACACACGGGGTTGAGCGAGATCGCCCAACCCCACCGTAGTATCGACCCGGTCAGGCCGCGCGCTTCAACCGTCCCGCTAACTCACTGACCGGCCGCGGCTTGGGCGCTGCCGCCGCCATGTGACGGATTATACACCCTGGTACCCCCCGGACAACCCCGTGGTTGCAGTCGGTACGCCCGCGGCTTATCGGGGTCTCCCGCACACCGTCGTCCTCCACGCCACTCCCGCAGCGGTTGCTCCCCACCCGCTCATGCCGTACGCTCCCCCATAATCGACTGTTGCGCCCACGCGTGGTGGCGGGGCCGCGGCGCGGATTGGACGTTGCCGGCCGCACTTACGGCGAGGCGGTTCGTATAGACTCCAGGCACGCAAAGCAGACTGGGAAGCCGACATGGACATCAAGGTCATCATCCGTGGCGTCGAAGACTCGACCGGGCTCCGCGAGTTCGCGCAGACGAAGCTGGCCGGGGCAATCGAACGGTTCGAAGACCGTGTTCTCAGCGCGACGGTGCGGCTGGAGGACGAGACCGGACCGACCAAGCACGGCGTGGACAAGGTGTGCCACGTCGAAGTCCGGCTGCGCACCGGGGAGACGCGCATCAAGGAGGTGGGCGAGGACTTTCGCGCGACCATCGACATCGCCATGGACCGCCTTAAAGCCGCCCTCAGCCGGGAGGCCGGGCGCGCGAAGCGCGGCGTCGGGGAGGGGTAGGCGCGGGGCAGGGCTAATCCGCCGTGGCCAAGGGCCTTATGCTCACGGCGCCTTGCGCAGACTGAAGACGGTCAGGATGGCCCCCACCGACGTGATCAAGGCCAGGCCGGCACCGATGCCAAACAGGGCCGCGCTATTCATAACGACCTGCCCGGCCAGGAAGGGGAAAGCGGCCAGTCCCACGCAGCCGCCAAGGGCAATGGCCGCGCCCAACAACGCTCGCCGACGCATCATGGGTTCTGGAGGCACTGCGGGGCTCCCTGTCGATCCGCGACGGCGGGGGTTCCCGGTCCATGACGGGAGGCCGGGGTCGTTCCCACCCCTTAGCATTCGCTGCATGGCGGACCGGATTCGCCCGTGGGCGTTAGAATGGCCAGGCGAGTTTGGAAAGGCACGGCGCCGCCCACCGAGCCGTCCGCGTGACCCCGTGAGCCCCCGCCGCCCGTGAGCCTCTCCGAGTGGGTGCTGACGATCTACGTGGGGCTGGGGTGCCTGTATTGGCTGGCGCAATGGCCGCTGATTGTGCGGGTGATCCGGCGTGTGCCCAATCTGTCGGACGCCCCCGCCGATCGCCCCGGACCGTGGCCGTCAGTGTCTCAGATCGTCCCGGCCTGCAACGAGGCCGACGCGATCGAAGCGGCGGTGCAATCCCGACTCGCCGAGGGCTACCCGGACACCGAGATCATCCTCGTCGACGACCGCTCGGACGACGGGACGGGGGCGCTTGTCGATCGGTTGGCCGCGGCCGATGCGCGCGTCCGGCCGGTGCACATCGACCGGTTGCCGGACGGGTGGCTGGGCAAGGTTCACGCCCTGCACCGCGGGACGGCGCTGGCGCGGGGCGAATGGCTGTTGTTCAGCGACGCGGACGTACACCTGCGGCCGACGGCCCTCCGCCGGGCGATCAATCTGGCGGAGCAGCGCGGGCTGGACCATCTGGCGGTGTTACCGGAGCTGTGGCCGACGACGTTCCTGGTGGACGCGCTGATGGCCACCTTCGTCCGGATCTTTTGTCTGATCACGCGCATGTGGGCGGTCGAGGACGGGCGGTCACGGGCGGCCCTGGGTATCGGGGCGTTCAACCTCGTCCGCCGGTCCGCGTTTGAGCGCACGCGCGGCTTTGAGTGGTTGCGACTGGAAGTCGTGGACGACCTCGGCGTCGGACAGATGCTGAAGGACGTCGGGGCACGCACCGGCGTGGCCGGGGGACTGGGGCTGGTGGCCCTGCACTGGTACCGCACGCTCGGGGAGGTGGCGCGCGGGATGGAGAAATCGGCCCTCAGCGGGCCGGTCGGGTTCAGTGCCGCGCGCGTGCTGTTCACCAACGTCGCGCTGCTGGGCCTGGAGCTGGCCCCCTTCGTGGGCCTGGTGCCGGCGGGGCGGGCCCTGCCGTGGTTGGGGCTCGTCGGCGTCGCGCTGGCCCTCGCCGCTCAGTTGGCGGTGGCCCGCTGGGCACGCCGCCCGCTGGGACCGGCCCTGTTCATTCCGCTGGCGGCGGTCGTGGGGGTGACGCTCAATCTCCGCGCGGGGATTCTGGCCCTGAAGCGGAGGGGCCTGATGTGGCGCGGCCGCTTGTACCCCCTGTCGCAGTTGCGGGCCGGCACGAGGGTCCGCCCGCTTTGAGCGGCGCCCCGCCCGCCGGCTCGTCGCCGCCGGGCAGCGCGCCTATCATGCTGGGTTATGAACCTCCGCGCCGTGCTCACCGTCCCACCACGCCCCGTCGTCGCCCCCGCGCCGCGGACCGCCGCCCCGCACGGCGAGGCCCGGGTCGGGGTGCTGTACGCGACGGCGGCGTACGGGCTCTGGGGCGTGTTTCCGGTGTACTTCAAGCTGGTGGCGACGGTGCCCGCGCTGGAGGTGCTGGCCCACCGGATCATCTGGTCACTGGTGTTTCTGCTGGGGCTCCTGCTGGCCCGGCGCCGGCTGCGCGGGGCCCTGAGCGTGCTGCGCGACCGGCGCACGCTGATCACGCTGGGCCTCACGACGCTGTTGATCGCCACCAATTGGCTGCTGTTCATCTGGGCCGTCACGCACAACCTCGTGCTTCAGGCCAGCCTCGGCTACTTCATCAACCCCCTCGTCAGCGTCCTGCTCGGCTTCCTCTTTCTCCGCGAGCGGCTGCGACGCTGGCAGACGGCGACCGTGGTGCTGGCGGGCCTGGGCGTCGGCTGCATGACGCTGCTGGGGGGGCAGTTCCCCGGCTTGGCGCTGTACCTGGCCGTCTCGTTCGGCCTGTACGGCCTGCTGCGGAAGGTCGCCCGCGTCGAGTCCCTCGTCGGCCTGGCCGTCGAGACCGGGTTGCTGACACCGCTGGCGCTGGGGTTCCTCGTCACGCAAATGGTCCGCGGGCAGGCGGTCTTCGGGGCCGGCTCCACCGAGCTCAGCCTGCTCCTGATGCTGGCCGGCGTGATCACCGCCACCCCCCTGCTGGCGTTCACGGCGGCCGCCCGGCGGCTGCGGCTGGCGACGCTCGGCTTCCTGCAATACCTGGCGCCCACCGGGCACTTCCTGCTGGCGGTGCTGGCGTTCGGGGAGCCGTTCACGCGGGCCCACCTGGCCACGTTCGCCTGCATTTGGGCGGCGCTGGTCATTTACTCCCTTGACACGCTCAAAGGCGCCCGGCGGACCCCCGCGGTGGCCCCGCCGACGCTGGAATGAGACTCACAGCGCGCGGGCCGGTCCGCGTGTGCAACTGCCCGGCGCGGGTGCCACTGCTCTTGAGCAGCGGTCTCGCCGTCTACGGCCGGTGCGGAGCCCGGCCGCTACGCCAACAGCCGGTGCAGAGCCCGGCCGCCACGCCAACGGCCAGTGCGGAGCCCGGCCGCTACGCCGGGTGGCACAGGCGTCCCCGCCTGTGTTCCGGCGGCAACAGGCTACGTGTAGCGGACCCAACGCACCAGCTCGCCCAGCGTCGGCGGCTTGCCGTACATCAGCACGCCGACGCGGAAGACCTTCCCCGCCGCCCAGATGGCCACGATGACGGCAACCCACAACAGGGCCAACGTGCTGACGATCTGCCACAGCGGCGTGCCCGGGTCGGCGCAGATGCGAAGGATCATCACAAACGGCGTGATGGGCGGGACGTAGCTGAGGGCGATGCTGAAGGCCGCGTCAGGATGCTCGGACAGGTAGAACCAGAAGATCATGGGGATGATCGTCAGCAGCGAGATCGGGAAGACCATGCTCTGGGCCTCCTTCAACTCGTTGCACGCCGAGCCGATCGCCGCCATCAACGACGCGATCAGCAGGAACCCCGGCACGAAGTACAGGGCCGCCAGCGTGAGGCGATAGCCGGTCACGAGTTCGGCGACCTGGTACTTCTGGGCGGCGAGGTAGCCGACCGCCCCCCACACCCCCAGCAGCAGGAAACCGACGCCGGCCAGGCCGAGCACCTTGCCGGCCAGGAGTTGCGTCGGGCTGACCGCCGACAGCAGCACCTCGATGATGCGCGAGCCCTTTTCCTCGATCAGGGACGTAAGCAGCCCCTGGGCAATGCCGAACGTGCCCATGAACAGCAGGAACATGAAGGCGAACGGCAGCAGGGCGCGGGCCATGCGGTTCTCGGTGACGGGGGCCCCCGTGGCCACGTCCCGCCCGGTCACGGGAATCGGCCGCTCGCGCAGCTCGTGAATCTGCCGCGGGTCGATCTGGGCCCGTGCCAGCCGGGCCGCGATCACGGCCTCACGAATCCAGCTCTCCAGACGCTGCCCCACCTGAAGCTGGTTGTCCTTCCGCGCCAGCACCGCGCCGGCCTCCCCCGTGACGGCCTCCGGGGCGACCAGGACGTACGCGTACAGCTCCCCGCGTCGGACCCGGTCGGCCAATTGGCCCTCAAGGCCGGCGGCGTCCGCTTCCGCGGCCACGGGCTCCAGCTCGAAGCGCTGGTTGGGCCGCTCCTGGTTGTACGCCTCGACCTGCCACGTCAGATGGGGCAGCACGTCGCCGGCCTGATCGACCACGGCGATCCGGCGCGTGGCCCGTTGCTCCTCCAGCGCCATGCGTTCGACCGCCCGGCCGCCAAAGATGCCGATCACGATCAGGCCCGGCATCATCACGACGCTGAGGATGAAGGCCTTGGTGCGAACGGTGGCCAGAAACTCCCGACGCGCGACGGCGATGACTTTGTCCACGCTCATTCTCCGACCGCGAGGCAACCGCCAAGACGCCAAGAGCGCCAAGCGGGCTGTTCGGCTCTGCAACGAGAAGCAACTCGTGCTTTCCTGCGCCTCCGGTTGCAGTGGAGCCGCGAGTCACGCACCTGAGTCACCGTGCGCGAGCTTCCAGCGCGGGAGGGCGGTCCCAGCACGCCGGAACTGCCGAGCCGCGGCCCGCCGGCAGGCTCGCCCTCTCAATGCGCGCCGCCGGATCGCGCACAATCACTTGGTCCGCCTGACACTCTTGGCGTCTGGGCGGTTTCAGTCCGCCCCGCCGGCGGCGGATCGGCCGTCGCCGCCGACGAGCCGTACGAAGATCTCCTGCAAGTCCGGCCGCTGGATCTCGTAGCGCGTGATGCGCGCCTGGCGCAGGGCCTCTTCCAGCAGCCGGTGGGGGTCCGTCTCCGGACCGATTTCGAGCCGGGCGTGGTTGGCCGTGATCTGGGCGCTCACGACGCCCGGGGCCCGCGCCAGCGGTTGAAGGTCGCCGGCCCCGTCGATGACCACGATGCGGGCGGCGAACGTGTCGCGGACGGCCTGAACGGTGCCTTCGATGACCTTTCGGCCGCGGTGGATCAGCACGATCCGGTCGCACAGCCGCTCGGCCTGGCCCATCTGGTGCGTGGAGAAAATCACGGTCGTGCCGGCCTGGCGGAGCTCGGTCAGCAGCCGTTCGAGCAGGTCCACGTTGAGCGGGTCCAGGCCGGCGAAGGGCTCGTCCAGAATGACCAGCTCCGGCCGGTGCAGGACGGCGCTGACGAACTGGAGCTTCTGCGACATGCCCTTGGACAGCGCCTCGACCCGCTTCCGCCGCCAGTCCGACAAGCCCACGCGCTCCAGGCCCTCGACGACGCGGCGGCGCAGCTCCGCGCCGCGCAGCCCCTTCAGGTGCCCGAAGTACTCCAGCGTCTCCTGCACCGTCATCTTGCGGTACAGGCCGCGTTCTTCGGGCAGGTAGCCGATGCGGTCCTTCACCTCGGCCGCGTTGGGGTGGCCCAGGACGTGCAATGTGCCGGCGTCGGGGTACAGAATGCTCATCACCATCCGCAGCGTGGTGGTCTTGCCGGCCCCGTTGGGGCCCAGGAACCCCAGCACCTGCCCGGCGGGCAGGCGCAGGCTGAACCCGTCCACCGCCGTGAACTGCCCGAACCGCTTCGTGATGCCATCCAGTACGAGCGCGTCGGCCACCGGCAACTCCTGCCAAGTTCTCGTCAGTCTGGATTATGCCGAAGGCCGGGGCGGGCCGAAAGCCGGCGTGCCGTCGCAATTTGTCAGAGTGGTCGGGTTGTGTCATGGACGCCGGCTATTCGACATCGGCGCTCAGAAATCGGTGGAGCCGCCCCCCAGGCACGGCTAGCATGACGCCATGACACGCCGGCCGGGAGGGCGAGCCTCCCGGCGAGCCGCGGCTCGGCAGGCCGGGAGGGTCGCCGCAGGAGACAGCCTCGCCCTCCCCTGTCGCACGACAATGAATGTCCATTTAGCATGACGCCATGAGACGCCGGCCGACAAAACGCGAGATGCACCGAGCGTTCGCAGCGCGGGACGCGGCTTACGACGGGCTGTTCGTGGTCGGCGTGCGCACCACGGGCATCTTCTGTCTGCCGTCGTGCCCCGCACGGCGCCCGCGGCCGGAGCACGTGGAGTTCTTCGGCGCGGCGGACGAGGCCCTGCGCGCGGGGTATCGGCCGTGCCGGCGCTGTCGGCCGCTGCGCCCCGGCGGACCGCCGCCGTGGATAACCCCGCTCCTGGAGCGCCTGCGGCACCGGCTGGACGGGCGTCTCCGCGACGACGATCTGCGGGCGCTCGGCCTGCCGCCGTCGCGGGTGCGGCGCTATTTCAAGGAGTGTCACGGCATGACGTTCCAAGCCTATCAGCGGGCCGCGCGGATGGGGTCGGCCCTGGCGGAGATGCGCACCGGGGCGGACCTGACCCGGGTCGCCCTGGACCACGGCTACTCGTCGAGCAGCGGATTTCGGACGGCTTTCGAGCGGGTGTTCGGCGGCCCGCCCGGGCGTCACCGCGCAGCCGACTGCGTTTTCACGCAAGTCCTGGCCAGTCCCCTGGGGCGGCTGCTGGCGGCGGCGGACTCGGCCGGGCTGCGCGCGCTGTCCTTCGTGCAGGAGCGCGAGCTGCACCAGGAGCTGGCCGCGTGGCGTCGGCGGCTCGGGCCCGCGGTCGTCCCCGGCCCACATCCGACGCTGGCGCAACTGCGTGACGAGCTGGGCCAGTATTTCGCGGGCGTGCGGCGCACCTTTGACGTTCCCCTCGCGTACGACGGGACGCCGTTCCAACGGACCGTCTGGGACGCGCTGCGGCGGATTCCCTATGGGCAGACGGTTTCGTACCTGGAGCTGGCGCAGCGCATCGGTCGCCCCGGGGCGCAGCGGGCCGTCGGCATGGCCAACCACCACAACCCCATCGCCATCCTCATCCCGTGCCATCGCGTCGTAAATCAGGACGGGCGGCTGGGCGGCTACGGCGGCGGGCTGTGGCGGAAGCAGTTCCTGCTCGATCTCGAACAGCAGTCCCGAGCGGCAGGCGGTACCGCCGTCACCGGCCAGGGCTGAATGGGGACTCACGGTTGTGCGACATGGGAGGGCGAGGCTGTCTCCTGCGGCGACCCTCCCGGCCTGCCGAGCCGCGGCTCGCCGGGAGGCTCGCCTTCCCGGTCGGCGTTGCACGGTCCTGAATGTCTATTTGGACGCTATCCGGTACCCCCCTCCCTCTCAAGGAGGGGTTGGGGGAGGGTCGGATTCCTCGACGAGAACGGCCTGCTCGGTTGTCCGATTCCCGCGAAGCCAGGTCTTGGGATGGTTTCCGTACGCGTACTCGGGGGCATCGGGCGCTGGACGGTAGGGCCAGGCTCCTGCCGAGCCGCGGCTCGCCGGGAGGCTCGCCCTCCCGTGCCGCGCGATTGCCGATACCCATTTGGAGGTGACCGGTCATGGGGTGGCGCACCATCTCACTTCGCCAGCGCTTATAATCCGGCCTGTGCGAATCGGCCCCGCGCGACCCGTGAGCGCCAATGCCGGCAGAACCGCCCCAATTCTGCGACTTCGACTGCCCCTCGGCCGACTTCGCGCCGGCGCAGACCGCCGGGCTGTGCCGCACGATGTCCGCCGTCTGGTGCCGTCGGCTGCGCGCGCTGGTGAACAAGAACGCGCCGTGCGAATGGCGGCGCCGGCGGGCCGCCGCCGCGCCGCGCCGTCGGCCGCGGTCGAACAAAGGAGGGGGCCGTGCCCGCCGCTGACTTGCAGACCTTCATCGCTGAACTGGAGCAGCGCGGCTGGCTCCTGCGCATCGCCGTCGAGGTCGATCCCGTCCTCGAAATCACCGAGATCGCCGACCGGGTGATGAAGGCCGGCGGTCCGGCGCTGCTATTTGAGCGCGTGCGCGGCTCACCGTGGCCGCTGCTCATCAACACCTTCGGCAGCCGCGAGCGCATGGGCCTGGCGCTCGGTTGCACCGACTTCGCCGAGCTGGCCGACCGTGTGCAGGCCCTCCTCAAACCCGAGATTCCCACAACGCTCATGCAGAAGCTCCGCAAGCTGCCCGAACTGGCCCAGCTCGGCAGCCTGCCGCCGAAGATCGTCCGCCGCGGCATCTGCCAGGAGGTCGTCCACACGGAGGATGCCGACCTGCTGGCGTTGCCGGCGCTCCAGTGCTGGCCGCAGGACGGGGGCCGGTACATCACGCTCGGGGCGGTGTTCACCAAAGACCCCGAGACGGGCGAGCGCAATGTCGGGATGTATCGCGTGCAGCTCTTCGAGCCCAAGCTCGCCGCCATGCACTGGCACCTGCACCACGACGGGGCGCGGCACTTCCGCCGCTACCGCGAGCGCGGGCAACGGATGCCGCTGGCCATCGTGCTTGGCGGGCCGGCGATCCTGCCGTACGCCGCCACCTGCCCGCTGCCGCCCGGCGTCGATGAATGCCTGTTCGGCGGGTTCCTTCAGGGGCAGGCGCTGGAACTCGTCCCGGGCGTGACCCAGCCGGACATCGAGGTGCCCGCGACCGCGGAGTTCGTGATCGAGGGCTACATCGACCCGAGCGAGCCGCTGATCCGGGAGGGGCCGTTCGGCGACCACACGGGGTTCTACTCGCTGGCCGATGATTACCCGCGCTTCCACGTGACGGCGATCACGCACCGCCGCCGACCGATCTACCCGGCGACGATCGTCGGCAAGCCGCCGATGGAGGACTACTGGCTGGGCAAGGCGACCGAGCGGATCTTCCTGCCGCTGCTGCGGATGATCGTGCCGGACATTATCGACTACAACCTGCCGCTCTTCGGCTGCTTCCATAACTGCGCCTTCGTGAAGATTCGCAAGGAATACCCGTACCAGGCACGGCGGGTGATGTCGGCCATCTGGGGCGCGGGGCAGATGGCGCTGACCAAGATCATCGTCGTGGTCGATGAGCATGTGGACGTCCACAATCCAAACGAGGTGCTGTTTCAGCTTTGCAGCAACGTGGACCCCCGGCGGGACATCATGATCGTGGACGGCCCGCTCGATATCCTCGACCACGCCGCCCCCGCCTGCGGCGCCGGCAGCAAGCTCGGCATCGACGCCACGCGGAAGATCGCCGGCGAGGGCACCATCCGCGATTGGCCGGATGAACTCGAAATGACGCCGGAGATCAAGGCCCGGGTGGACCAGCGGTGGCGTGAGTACGGCCTATGAGGGGGCGGCCGGCGACGTGGCTCTTGCTGGCGTGCCTCGGCGTAACCTTCGGCTGCGCTGAACTCCGCTATGTCAACACGGCGCCGCACATCACCCAGCACGTCCGCGCCAACGACGAGTCCAACGAGCTGATCGCGTTCAAGACGTGGGTCCTGTACCCCGGCCGCGACCTCCTCACGTTCGATTGGCTGGGTCGGCTGCTGGGCGGTGATGAGGCTTGGAACGCCGACACCGATTTCGACGCCGGCACGTCGTTCTACACGGCGCGTACCGACGACGAGCTTGCGCCCGAGCGGCTCCGCGGCGGCTACCGACGAGACGCCGATGCTCCCCAATACCGGCGGGACGCCGATGCTCCCCAAACCTACTCCGATGTCGCTCCGCCCCGGCCGCCGCTACGGCTCGTCAGGAAACCACGCCGCGGCAAGCCCTGCACCAAGTTCATCGCGGAGGACGCAACGGGCCGGCGCTTCCTGTTCAAGCTGGATGACCCGCGCTACCCCGAGCTTGGCAGTTCGGCGTCGATCATCGCCGCCCGCCTCCTGTGGGCCCTCGGCTACAACGTCCCAGCCGTGTTCGTGACGCAAATCGACGGCACCGGCGATGAGCGGCTGGACGGCCGCCGGGCAACCGCGTCGCTGTGGCTCGACGGGACCATCGGCCACTTCCGCTGGGACTGGTTCCGCTACCGCCGCGAGGCCCGGGCCCTGCGAATCGCGTGCGCGTGGATCAACCACGTGGATTGCGGCGGACGAAACGCGCTGGTCGCGGTCGCGGACGGGCAGGCGCGGTACATCCTGATCGATTTCGACTCGTGCCTGGGGGCGTGGCAGGGGCGTCCGAAGGGGCCCTGGCGCGGATGGCAGCACGAAGGCGACCCCGGCTGGAACCTGCTACGCGTTCTGAGTCTCGGCCTCCTGCACCCGGAGCCGGACCCGCGACAGCCGATCGTCTCGCCCGCGATCGGCCGCTTCGACGCCGACTTCGACCCGCGCGCATGGCGGCCGCAGGCACCGAATACCGCGTTCGACCACATGACGCCGGCGGACCTGCGCTGGATCGCCGAGCGCATCCGTCGGCTGGACCGGCCGCGGATCGAGGCGATCGTGGCGGCGGCGGAACTGACCGATCCGGCGGACGCGGATTACCTGGTCGAGACGCTGTTGGCCCGCCGCCAACGCATCCTGGACCTGGCCGCGGCGGCACCGAAACGTGGCGCGGCTCGCCGGGAGGCCCGTCCTCCCGGCGGGCGGACGGACGCTTGGAATGCGCGGTGCCCAAGCGCCCCCGCAGCCGGGTTGTAGCGAGCGGCCGGTCGTGGTCTACTGCCGGAATTGAGGTCGCGGCCGCGCCACGCCGGCGGCGCGGGCCGCCGGAGATGGGTCCATGCGTGTGTTGTCGGGCATTCAGCCGTCCGGGGTGCTGCACCTGGGCAATTACTTCGGAGCGATGAAGCAGCACATCGAGCTCCAGCACGAGCACGAGTGCTTCTACTTCATTGCGAACTACCATTCGCTCACGACGGTTCAGGATGCCGACCGACTGCGGGCGCTGACGCGCGACGTGGCGATCGACTATCTGGCGATGGGGCTCGACCCCCGCAAAGCGACGTTCTTCCGCCAGAGCGACGTGCCCGAGGTCACCGAGCTGGCGTGGATTCTCTCGACGGTGACCGGCCGCGGCCTGCTCGAACGGGCGCACTCGTTCAAGGACAAGACCGCCAAGGGCCTGCCGGTGACGATGGGGCTGTTCTGCTACCCGCTGCTGATGGCGGCGGACATCCTGATCTACCGCAGCCACCTCGTCCCGGTCGGCCGCGACCAGGTCCAGCACATCGAAATGACGCAGGACATGGCCGGGTATTTCAACCAGACCTATCGCCCCGTCTTCGTCCGACCCGAGCCGCGGCTCAACGAGGCCCCCGTCGTCCCCGGCCTCGACGGCCAGAAGATGAGCAAGAGCTACGGCAACACGATCGACCTCTTCGGCGACCCCAAGGCGATGCGCAAACGGATCATGGGCATCAAGACCGACAGCACGCCCGTGGACGAGCCCAAGAACCCGGACACGTGCATCGTCTTCGCCCTGCTGAAGCTGATGGCCCCGCCGGCGGAGGTCGAGGAATGGGAGCGCCGGTACCGCGCGCCGGGGATGGGCTACGGGGAAGCCAAGAAGCGGCTGGCGGAGCTGTATGAGGAACGGTTCGGCCCGCACCGGGAGCACCGCGCCCGGTGGGCGGCCCGCCCGGACGACGTGGAGGACATGCTGCGGACCAGCGCCGCCCGCGCCCGCGCCGTGGCACAGGAGGTCATGGCCGACGTCCGCGACGCCTGCGGCCTGGTCACCGCCCGACACTGACCGCCAACGCAACCGCCAAGGCGCCAAGAGAGGTTGTCAACGGATGGTAAGGGACACGCGGGAACCGAGGGCTGAAGTGGATCGTCTGGCCCACGAGGTCATCGGGGCGGCCACCGAGGTGCATCGGGTTCTCGGGCCGGGCCCGCCGGAAACAGCGTACGAAGAAGCGCTGGGGGTGGAACTGACGCTGCGCGGCATTCCCTTCGCGCGGCAGGCCGCGATCGACCTGTCGTACAAGGGACACCCGGTTGGCAAGGGCCGCATCGACTTGCTCGTCGGCGGCACACTGATCGTCGAACTGAAGGCCGTCGAGGCCCTTTGCGACGTACACAAGGCCCAAGTCATCTCTTGCCTGAAGATGACCGGGTGTTCCCTCGGCCTGCTGCTCAATTTCAACGTGCCTGTGCTGCGCGACGGTGTCAAGCGCATAGTAGTCAGTTGAATCCTGGCGGCCTTGGCGCTCGTGGCGCCTTGGCGGTTGCCTTTGAGAACTCGCACGTGAGTGAGTATCGCGTCCAACTCGATGTCTTCTCCGGCCCCCTGGACCTGCTGCTGTATCTGATCCGGCGGGACGAGGTGGACATCCTCGACATCCCCCTGGCGCGGATCACCGAGCAGTACATCGAGCACGTCCGCCTGCTCCAGCAGCTCGACCCGGACACCGCCGGCGAGTTCCTCGTGCTCGCCTCGACGCTGATCGAGCTGAAGTCGCGCTCGCTGCTGCCCTCGCCGCCGCTGGAAGACCTGGACGACCCGACCGACCCGCGGGCCCCGCTGGTGCGGCAACTGCTGGAATACAAGCGCTTCAAGGACGCGGCCCGGCAACTCGGCCGCGCCGCCGACGACCGCGCCGCCCGCTACGTCCGCCGGCCCGCGGCCCTGCCCAAGGAGCTGGAGGGCCTGGAGCTGGAGGAGGTCCAGGTCTGGGACCTGCTGACCGCGTTCGGCCGCGTCATGACCGCGATCGGTCAGGGCCCCGGCCGCCAGGAGATCCACTATGCCGACGTGCCCATCGAGCTGCACGCGGCGGAGATCGTGGCGATCCTGGAGCGGGAGGGGCCGACGACACTCGAGACGCTGTTCGACGGCCAGGCGGACCGGTTGCAGGTCATCGGGCGCTTCCTCGCCTTGCTGGAGCTGATCCGCTCGCACCGCGCCCGCGCCGAGCAGGAACGGATGTTTGGCACGATCTACGTGTTTCTGCTGGAGGAGGTGCCGGACGAGGCCCCCGCGGCGGAGGCCACCGCCGCCCCTTCGTCCGAAGCGCCCCCCACCGCCGCGATAGAGGCGTCGGAGTCGGCGCCCGGCGCCACCGAGGTGCCGCCCGCGCCGCCCCCATCCGAGGAAGCCCCCCCATGAGCACACCGAGTGAACGTTTGAACAAGCTGGGTCTGAAGCTGCCGCCCGTCACGGCCCCGGTCGGAGCGTATGTTCCCGCGCTGCGTCACGGCGACCTGCTCTTCCTCAGCGGGCAGATTCCGCTGCAAGAAGGGAAGGTCGCGTACACGGGGAAGGTCGGCGGCAGCGGCGGGCGGTCGTTGGAAGACGCCCAGGCGTCGGCGCGACTCTGCGCGCTGAATGCCGTCGGCGTCGCGGCCAACGCCGCCGGCGGCATCGACCGCCTCGCCCGCGTCCTCAAGGTCATCGTGTACGTCGCCGCGAATACCGGCTTCACCGACATTCACAAGGTCGCCAACGGGGCCAGCGACCTGCTGGCCGAGCTGTTCGGCGACGCAGGCCGGCACGCGCGGGCGGCGGTCGGCGTCGCGGAGCTGCCCCTCAACGCGACGACCGAAGTGGATGTCACCTTCGCGCTGGCCGACTGATTCGGCGGCCCGGCCGCCAGCCGCTGGGCAGACCCGATGAGCGTCAAGGACTTCACCATCGGCATCGACATCGGCGGCACGCACGTGCGTGTCGGGGCCGTGGCCCCCGACGGTCGCATCGCCGCCCGGTGCGACGCGCGCACCCCCGCCGGCGGTAACCCGGAGCGGCTGGGCACGCTGCTGCGCGATGGTGTGCGGCGGATCACGGATGAGCACGGCCCGCCCGCGGGACCGGTCGGCGTGGTCCTGCCGGGCGTGCGCGATCCAGCGACCGGCATCCTGCAACGGGCGCTGAACCTGCCGGGGCTCGGGCGCGTCAACGTGCGCGAGTACCTGGCGGAGGCCATTGGCCACCCTGTGTTCGTCGAGTCCGACGTCAACGCCGCCGGCTGGGCCCAGTGGCACCACCGCAACCCGCGGCCGGCCCGCTTCGCGTATCTTTCGCTCGGGACGGGCGTCGGCGGGAGCGTGATCCTGGACGGTGAGCTCGTGCGCCACACGCGCGGCGGCGCGGGGCACTTCGGTTTCCTGGTGGTTGACACCGCGCCGGACGCCCCCGTGGACGCCGCCGGCGTTCCGGGGTGCCTGTCCGCCGTAGCCGCCGGCCCTGCCCTTCAGGGCGGTGCTCCACCAGGGGGGCCGCCCGATCCCGCGACGGAACCGGTCTTATCCGAAGCGGTCCGCGGACGAGCGGCGCGCGGCCTGGCGGTGGCGCTGGCGGACGTGGTGTACACGTACGCCCCGGAGTGCATCGGGTTGGGCGGGGGCGTGATCGACCATCACCCGGAACTGGTCGCGGACGCCCGCGCGGCGTTCGAGCGCTACCGCGGCAATTTGGTGCCGGCAGAGCTCGTGATCGAGCGGGCCGCGCTGCGGTCGGATGACGCCGGCGTGATCGGCGCCGCCCTGCTCGCCCGCGCGCCGGCCTGAGTACTCCGGACGGGGGCTCCCAGGAACACACGTTGGCGTGCCGGCCGGCGTCTTGACGGCCGCGCAGCCGGCAAACGTCGGGGTCGCGGCCCGTGAGATTCACGACATTTCGGGACGCCGGGGCCGCCCCGCGCCGAGGCCCCGAACCGGGCAGCCCGCGCTAACTAATTCCGCCGCAAAGAGTTTCGCCGATTCGCCGCGGGCCGCCGCCGGTCTGGCACGGGGAATGGACTTCCATTCCCGGCATCGGGCCGGACTTTGTGACTGGTGTGTACTGAACCATGTTTCGCATTACGACCGTACCCGGCAACGGCGCGGCCATGACGCTGAAGCTCGAAGGCGAGCTGGCGGCGGAGTGGGTCGGGGAGTTGGAGGCCGCGTGCCGCGCGGCACTCACGCAAGCCCCCCGTGTGGAGCTGGATTTGTGGGACGTTACCTCGGTGGACCGCCGCGGCGTGCGCCTGCTGCGCGGGCTGCCGAGCGAGCGCCTGAAGATCGCCCGTTGTCCAGCCTTGCTGCGTGAGCTGCTGGACGCGGGCCGTTGACCGATGGTGGTCCGGGCATTGGCGTCCGGATAGCAGGTCGAAGGTCTTGGTCATAGAGAGAGCAAAGGAGCAAAACATGAGTCGCGTGAGACCCCTTTCGAGGAATCGGCCATTGCTCATGCTGTTGACGTTGGCCGCGGTCACCCCGGCCGGCGCCCTCGTCCACGAGGTGAAGGTGCGGGACAACGTGTTTGTGCCCTCGACCGTCACCGTCGCCGCCGGCGATACCGTGCGCTGGGTCTGGGAACAGGGCCACCACACGGTGACCTCCGGTTCCAACTGCGTGTACGACGGGCAGTACTTCGACGCGATGGTCGATCCCAACAACCTGGTCTTCGAGTTCGTGGTGCCGACGGGCGTGAGTCAGATCCCGTACTTCTGCCGGCCGCACTGCTTCTTCGGCATGGTCGGGCTCATTCGCGTGGACCCCAACGCCGAGGATTACCTGATTACGCTCGACGGGTTCCAGGAGAACCCGCCGGTGGCCACCACGGCCACGGGCACCGGCACGGCCACGCTATACCCGCTGACCAACACGCTGGCGTGGGAGATCAGCTTCAGCGGGCTGTCCAGTGCCCAGACCGCGGCGCACTTCCACGGGCCGGCCAGCCCGTGCCAGAACGCCGGCATCCAGGTCGGCCTGCCCAACGGCAGCCCCATTCGTGGCTCCGCCGTCCTCACGGTCCAGCAGGTCACCGACCTGCGGCTGGGCCGCTGGTACATGAACGTCCACACGACGAACTTCCCGGGTGGCGAGATTCGCGGTCGCGTCGCGCCGGTCCCCCTGGACGACCCGATCCCCGCTCCGATTCCGCTGGGCGACCTGACTGTGCGGCTCCAGCCCATCGCCACCGGACTGACGGCCCCGAACTGGGGCGCTGCCGCACCAGGCGTGCCGGGCCGGCTGTTCGTCACCGACCAGGTCGGCACGTTGTGGAACGTTGATCTGGCCACCGGGAACAAGTCGGTCTTCCTCAATGTCAGCAGCCGGCTCGTGCCGCTGGGCATTTCGGGCCCGAACTCGTTCGACGAGCGCGGCCTGCTCGGCGTCGCCTTCCATCCGAACTACGCCAGCAACGGGCTGCTCTACACGTACACCTCGGAGCCGGCGACCGGCATCCCCGACTTCACCACGATGCCGACCGGCACGACCCCCAACCACCAGACCGTCATCGCGGAATGGCAGGTCCCCAACCCGACCAACCCCAACTCCGTCGTCGATCCCAACAGCCGCCGCGAGCTGCTCCGCATCGACCAGCCGCAGTTCAACCACAACGCCGGCGCCCTGAACTTCGGGCCCGACGGCCGGCTGTACATCGCCCTGGGCGACGGCGGCGGCCGCGACGACCGTGACGACGGCGTGGCCCTGGGCGTACCGATCGTCGGCCACGGTTGCCAGGGCAACGGCGCCAACCCCGGCACGATCCTCGGCAGCCTCCTCCGCATCGACCCGCGGGGCAACAACTCCGCGAACGGCCGGTACGGCATCCCGCAGGACAACCCCTTCGTCGGCCAGATGGGCTACGTCGAGGAAATCTACGCCTACGGCTTCCGCAACCCGTTCCGCTTCTCGTTCGACTCGCAGACCGGCGACCTCTACGTCGGCGACGTCGGCCAGAACGACATCGAGGAAGTCAACCTCGTCACCGCCGGCGGCAACTACGGCTGGCGGCACAAGGAAGGCTCCTTCTACTTCCTGTTCAACGGCAACCAGCCCGGCTACGTGACCGACCGCGTGCTCGACGTGCCCGCCGGCCTGATCGACCCCATCGCCGAGTACGACCACGACGACGGCATCTCGGTCATCGGCGGCTTTGTCTACCGCGGTAGCGCCCTGCCGGCCCTCGCGGGCCGCTACGTCTTCGGCGAGTTCGCGCGGACGTTCAACAACAACGGCCGGTTGTTCTACCTGGACGCTGGTAACGAAGTCCGCGAGTTCCAGATCGCCGGTGCCGAAGCCCTCAGTGTCTCGGTGCTCGGCTTCGGACGGGACGCCAACGGCGAGCTGTACGTACTGGTCAACAGCACCGGCACGCCCTTCGGCACCACCGGCGCCGTCCTGCGCATCGGCCGTACCGTCTGCCGCGGCGACCTGAACTGCGACGGCTTCATCGACTTCGGGGACATCAACCCCTTCGTCCTGGCGCTGTCGAACTTCCCGGCGTGGAAGAACCAGAACCCGTACTGCCCCGAGCAGAACTCGGACATCAACGGCGACGGCCAGTACGGCGGCGCGCAGGGCTTCGGCGACATCAACCCGTTTGTCGGCCTGCTGTCCTCCGGCGGCGGACAGCCGATCCCGTGCCCGTGACACCCCGAGTACCACAGGCGTCCCTGCCTGTGGGTGGCGCAGGCGTCCCTGCCTGTGGTCCGCTCCCTCACGGTTGCCCCTCGGATCGGCGGGCGGGACGCCCGCGCTTCCCACGGCCGCCACGGAGTCCGGCCGCAGCCGCGATAGACTGGTCGCACCACCGCCCGTCGCGTCGGACCTGCACGTCCGGCGCGACGGCTTCCTTTTCGGCTGGCCACGTCGTGACCGGCAACGTGGCGTGCGCGAATGACAGCCCCCTTCGCGGCGCGTAGAATCCCCGCGTCAACCGCCGGTCATCCGCGCCGGGTCCGGACCAAGGAGACCGCCATGTACACGCTCGTTCTGCTGCGTCACGGCGAGAGCACCTGGAACAAGGAAAACCGCTTCACGGGCTGGACGGACGTGGACCTGTCCGAGCGCGGGGTCGAGGAGGCCCATGCCGCCGGCCGGACCCTCCTGCGCGAGGGCTACACGTTCGACGTGGCGTTCACCTCGGTCCTGAAGCGGGCCATCCGCACGCTCTGGATCGCCTTGGACGAGATGGACCTGATGTGGATTCCCGTCTACCGGCACTGGCGCCTCAACGAACGCCATTACGGCGCCCTCCAGGGTCTCAACAAGGCGGAAATGGCCGCCAAGCACGGGGAGGCGCAGGTCAAGGTCTGGCGGCGCAGCTACGACATCCCGCCGCCGGCGCTCGAACTCGACGACCCGCGGCACCCCCGGCACGACCCGCGCTACGCCCGTCTGGACCCCGCGACGCTGCCGTGTACCGAGAGCCTCAAGCTCACCGTCGAGCGCTTCCTGCCGTATTGGCACGACGCGATCGTGCCCGCCGTGCGACACGGGCAGCGCGTCCTCATCGCCGCCCACGGCAACAGCCTGCGGGCGCTGGTCAAGTTCCTGGACAACGTCTCGGACGCGGAGATCGTCGGGCTGAACATCCCCACCGGCGTGCCGCTGGTGTACGAACTGAACGAGCAGCTTCGCCCGATCCGCCACCGGTACCTCGGCGACGCGGCGGAAATCGAGAAAAAGATGGCCGCGGTCGCCGCGCAGGGCAAAGCGAAGTAGCCTCAGCGCGGCCTGCGGCCGCAACCAAACGTGGCGGCCGGGCTCCGTACCGGCCGTTGGCCGCCGGAGAATCTTGTTGCGCCGACAAGAACTCGATCGTCAGCGGTGCAGGGGCTTTCGGCGGAGTTCGCACGCACGGCGCGCCGCCAGACCCGCGCCGCCTCGTGCCGACACCCCGGCTCGCCGCCCGCGTGTCTGCGGTTACTGATCGGTCTTCGTCTCTCCGTTCTCCGTGGTCGGATCGGACATCGAGCCGCCCTGACGGGGCTTTATGGCCCGCCGGATGGACTCGATCACCACGTCTTCGAGGGGTTTGTCGTTGTTGTCGCATTCCACTTCGGCGATCTTGTCGACGATGTCCATGCCCTGGATGACGTGGCCGAACACGCAGTAGCCATCGGGCGTCACCCCGCCCGGATCCAGGTCGCTCAACCCGTCGCCGCCCTTGATGTTGTCCTTCAGGTTGATGAACCACTGCGAGGTGGCGGTGTTGGGCTCGTTGCGCCGCGCCATGGCGATCGTGCCGCGGACGTTGGACAGGCCGCTCTTCTTGGCCTCGTTCTTGATCGGATCGCGGGTCTCCTTCTCCTCCATGTCCGGCGTGTACCCGCCGCCCTGAATCACGAAGTCCGGGATCACGCGGTGGATAATCAGGCCGTCATAGAACTTGTCGTCCACGTACTGAAGGAAATTGGCCACGGTAATGGGAGACTTGTCGGGATACAGCTCGATCGTGAAGCTGCCCAGCGACGTGGTCACGACCACTTCGGTATCGCTGATCGTCGGGTCCTTGATGGTGACCTGCGCGCGATCGGTCATCGTGCGGTTCAGGTTGTCCGTCACCGCCAACTCGAACAGCAGCACGTTGGTCCCGCCGGTCTGGTAGCGCGGGCAGGTGAAGGTGGCCCGCGCCGTGTCCGCGCCGCTCAGCGTCACCGTGGTCCCCGAAAGCTGCCGCCAGCGAAACCGCAGGTTCTTGCCCGAGCTGCTGCCCCCGTCGAGGATCACCTGCGTGGATTCCTTCACCAGCTGGTCCGGCCCCGCGTTGGCCGACGGCGGCGCGGAGCCTCCCCCGCCCTGTCCGTAGTCCGGATCGGCCGCCACCCGCACGCCCACGCTGGCCCGCCCCACATCCCCCGCGGCATTGGTGACCGTGACCAGGAACCGGAGGGTCTTGGCGGCCGGCAACGAGGGAGCGTCAAAACGAGCTTGCGCCCGGTCGGCCCTCGCCAGCACCACGCCCGGACCCCCGGCCTGCATCCAGGCGTAACGCAATGTGCCGTCGTCCGCGGCGGCCGGGACCGTCGCCGTCAGCCTCACGGTTTGCCCCACGGTGGCCCGCTCCGGAGCGTCCGCCGTAACCTCGATCGTGCCACGCTCCACCGGAAACACGTCATCCGGCGGGACGTTCGAGGACGGGCAACCCACCGGCCCCAAGGGGGCCAACGCGCTGAACACGGCGATCAGGAGTATCACTCGAATCACAGCGGCTTCCTCCTCACGTGGCCCGACTGGCGTCCCCCAGCCGAGGCCCCGACGCGCGCATTATAACGGATTCCCATGCGCGACGGAGTGCCCGACGCCGGCTGGTACTATTTATCGGACGCCTGGTGCTCTTCCAGCCACGCCATCTGAATCGCTTCCAGCTTCCCCTCACTGCTGCCCCGCGGGTCGTCGCCGAACGTCGGCAAAGCACACACCCACGCGTGCAGGTCCGTGAAGCGGACGCTGAGCGGGTCCACCCCGGGGTGAGCGGCGTGCAGTTCGAGGGCGATGTCCTCCGCGTCCTGCCAAGTCAGCTTCCTGGGCATTCTCGTCACTCCCGGGCCGGTTGCCCGTCCACGACGGCCCTCTATAATCCCGCGCTGTGTTCGCGCCGCGCCCCGGCAACACCCACGACGATCTTCCGTCTCTCAAGGAGCAGCTTCGTGCCGCATTACATTACTGAGGCGTGCATCGGCGTAAAGGATGCCAGTTGCGTCGACGTCTGCCCGGTCGATTGTATTCACCCCCGCAAGGACGAGCCGGCCTTCGAGCAGGTGGACATGCTCTTCATCGACCCGGAGACGTGCATCGACTGCGGCCTGTGCGTGGACGAGTGCCCGGTGGACGCCATCTTCTCCGAGGACGACCTGCCCGACGAGCTCCAGCAGTTCGCCGCGCGCAACGCCGCCTACTACCGCAAGTAGCGCCCCGGTCGCTCCGCCGCCCGCGGGAAACCCGCCGCCGCCGTCGGCCGCCCCGCTACGGCCCTTCGGACTTGGTTGCCGGTCGCAACCGCAGCGCGAAATCCTGCCCGACGGCGTTCTGAAGCAACGGCACCCACAAGTTCCATTGGTTCTGGATGCCCGCCGTGTCCACTCTGCGCAGGAAGTCGCTGACGGTCGGGGCCTTTTCGGGGCGCAGCAGCGCGACCAGCAACTCCTCGCCGACGAGCACAATCCGCTCCATCGCGTCCCGCAGCTCGGTCAGGCTCGACTGGCCCTGCTGATCGCGCACGGCCGCCAAGTTGCGGCTGCCCTCCCCCGGCAGGTATTGCTCCAGGGCCTGCCGCATCAGCCCCGCGGTCACCCCCACCAGTCGCCGCCGTTCGCCCTCATCCAGGACGCGCAACAGAGATTGGGCCAACCGTAGCCCCACGTCGTCGGCGCCGACCGCGGGAATCGGGTCGTTGGCATACTGCGACACGCGGGCCTCCAGAATCTCCACGACGGCGGCCACGTTGGCCTTGGCATCGGGCGACGCGGGTAGCTCGGCGTAGTCCAGCGCTTTGTAGATACTGCGCAGCGTGTCCCGCGAGCGCTCCTTCTTGCCCGCCTCCTTCAGCCCGTCGAGCACGCGCTGGTACGTGTCACGCCCGGCCTGCACCACACGCGGGCGCAGCAGCCGCAAACCCACGGCCGCCGCCGCGCGCACCCCCGTCCGTTCGTCCCGCAGCGACTCCAGCAGCAACGGCAGGGCGTCCAACGTGTTCAAGGCGTTGACGACCGTGAGCAAGCGGGTCGCCGGCACCAGCCCCGCCTTGGACATCGCCGGTCCGATCAGCTCCAGACAGGTCGCCGCGTACACCCGACGGTAGCCGTCGCTCCCCTCGCCCGCGGCCCGCAGCTCGTCCGTCGCCGCGCGGGCCCCGGCGTCATCGGCAACGATGCGCTGCAAACGTTCGGCGACGAAAGTGCGCACCTGGGCGCGCTCTTCCTCACCCAGGTCCGGCCGCTGACGCAGCCCGGCCAGCGGCCCCTCCGGTTGCTGGGCCCGGACCCAGCCGCCGAACAACGCCACGCACCCCAGCACAATCCACACGCGAATAGGGGTCATTCCGACACTCTCCAGGCAACCCGCAGAGCGGCACGCGCTCCCGAACCGGGCATTCTAACCACGCCCGCCGGTCCCGGTAGCCGGCCGCCGAGATTTTGATTGACGGCCCGTGCGCCGGCGCGTTAGAAGCCACCCGACAATCCCACTCCCCGCCACTTGGGAGAGTCTGGACCGATCGCCGTTCCCGTGGCCCACACGGTTTGCCCGGCGTGCCGGCACCGGCGGTCGAGGGATCGGTGACCGGCAAGCAGCGGGCCGGTGGTCGCCGCCGCGTGTCCTGGAGGCTTCGGCGATGGGCGAGCAGGTCGGGCGTCCGGAAGTGGAGACGGACCTCCGGACGAAGGAGCTGCCGCCGTTCCGGGTCATCCTGCACAACGACGACGTCAACACGTTTGAGCACGTGATTGCGACCATTCTGGAGCTGACGCCGCTGAAACCGCCGGAAGCCATCGCGCGGACCATCGAAGCCCACGAGACCGGGCTGAGCGTGCTGCTGGTGACCCACCAGGAGCGGGCCGAGCTGTATGTGGACCAGTTCGCGTCGAAGGGGTTGACGGTCACCTGCGAACCGGATGCGTGACGGCGGCGGGGGATCGAGGAACCTTTGGATCCGCCGACACAACCCACCACGCCAGTGGTGGCGTGCTCCCCGGACCCGCCGTCCGCCCCCCCCCCACACCAGCGGCGGGCAGGTTCACCCCGCACGGGCATGTGGGATCCTGATGAGCCCTGCCCCGTAAGTGCGAAAGTCGAACTTAGCAGCCCGTCGAAGAACTGCTCGTGGCCTTTGAGTTTGTAGCGCCGGACCTCCGAGTCCGGCGTTTCTTGGGTCGCCGGTACGGTCGCGCTGGACTCGGAGGTCCAGCGCTACGGCTTCTCAACGGACTGTGAGGGGCCCGACACCGCCGGAGGGCCAAATCCCGGCGGCAAACCCAGCTTGTTTTTGACAGCGTGGCGCGCGGTTGATTAACATAGACCTGTTGGTGGGAACGGACGAGCGGCGGTTCACAGGGAACCTGGGTGGCGAAGGTCAGAAGCGCGATTCACGTTCGCACCGGGCAGCGCGCCGCGGCCACGGCGATCGACGATTGGCTGAGGCGGCACGATGTGGCGGTGATCGGCCTGGCCGACGTGTACGAGGCCTGTGTCCACCTGCTGCGACATTGTGACCAGATCGCCGACCTCGCGTTCCTGGGCGCTGACTGGCTGACTGACGATGAGTTTGGCCTCATCGCGCACCTCCGCCAGACCTGGCCGCGGACGGTGGTGGTAGTGTACGGTGGCGCCCCGGCGCCGGTCCGGGTCGACCTGCTGCCGCTGACTCGCGGCTGTTACGGCCAAGCGGCGTTGGAGGCGTTGCTCGCAAGCACGCCGACCCACGTCGTGGAGGGCCTGCTCCCGGAGCGGGCGCCGGTCGAGGCCGGCAGGACGCCGGGGACTGCGGCGGTCGCGGCGGGCCGAATGGCAAGTGCAGCGCCAGCGGCGGGTGACGCGTCGGTGACCCGCCGCGCCCCGTCCGAGTTCGAGCTGCCGCGAACGGAGTCGCTGCGCTCGATCCTGACCGCGGAGGAGTTGTCGGCCCTGCTCGACCAGCGGGACGAGGGCTGACGGCGGCCGATCAGCGGCCGCCACGCGGGTGAAGGAAGCAATCATGGGTGGCCGCGCCCGGATCCTGGTGATCGGGCCGGCGGTGCTGCGAAGCGCCGTGGCCGAGGCGTTGCCGCGCGCCCAGACGGCGGGAGCGGAGGCCGCGCTCTCCGGGCTGTGGACCGCGGGACAGAGCGAGTTTGACGGGGTCATCCTGTCACTCACGCTGGGGCGCGCGGCGCTGCGGGCGCTGCCGCGACTCCGCGAGGTGGCCCCGCAGGCGCGCATCCTGGTGACCTGCCCGCCGGCGCTGGAACCCCTGGCCCGCGAGGCGCTGCAATCGGGGGCAGACGACTACTTGCTGGAACCCCCGACGACGGCGGACCTGGAGGCGGGCCTGAGGGTCCCCGCCACGCCGCGGTTTGCCGCGCCGGAGAACTCGCTGCCGCCGGTGCAGGAAATCGTCGGCTTGAGCGAGGTGTTGCGTCATCTGGGGGAGGGACCGCGGGCGACGCTCGACCGGCTCGCCGCTTTATTGCGGGAGGCCTTCCACGCCGAGGGCCTGGCCCTGCGGTTTGACGAGCTGGAGACCGTAAGCGGCACGCTCGAAACCCCCGTGTTGCAGGAGCCCATCCACCGGCAGCAGGAGATCATCGGGCACGTGGCCCTCGGTCGGCGGCAGACCGGCAGCTACGCCGCCGCCGAGGCCGCGCGCCTGGCCGACTACGCCCACCTGATCGAGAGCGTCATGGCCCAGGCCCGCGAGCAGGGACGCTGGCAGGACCTGGCCTGGCGGGACGACCTCAGCGGGCTGCGCAATCGCCGCTTCTTCGACGCCGCCCTCGACAAGCTGCTGGACGAGGCCGCGTCCCGGCGGTTCCGCGTCACCGTGCTGCTGTTCGACATCGACGACTTCAAGACGTACAACGACCAATACGGGCACGACACGGGCGACGCCCTGCTGCGCGAGGTGGCGGTGTTGCTGACACGCTGCTCCCGCGAGCACGACATCGTGGCCCGCTACGGGGGCGATGAGTTCGCACTCGTACTGTGGGACGCTGAACAACCGCGCGTTCCCGGCTCGCAACACCCGCGCGAGCCGGCGGCGGTCGCGGAGCGCTTCTGTGCGGTCATGCGCGGCCACGACTTCAAGTGCCTGGGGCCGCACGCGCCCGGGCCGGTGACGATCAGCGGCGGGCTGGCGTGCTTCCCCTGGGATGGCAAGACGCGGGCGGAAGTCGTGCGGGCGGCCGACGCGGCGCTGCTCGAGGCCAAACGCACCGGCAAGAACCGCATCGTCCTGGCCGAGAAGTCCGCCGACGAAGCCCGTCTCGGCCCGCCCGACCACGACGACGCGTCGCCTCCGCCCATTTCCCCGACTGCGTAGGCTTCCCCGGACCGGGCCGCGACCGCCATGAACCGAGCCGCGACCGTGAGGGAGCGGTAGCGGCCGTAGCGGCCGGGCTCTGCACCGGCCGTGGATGGCGAACCACTGCTCAAGAGCAGTGGCACACCCGGTCCCGGCGCTGCGGGGACGTTCCCCGCGGTGAATTGCGCATTCAGCGTGGCGGCCGCGTCGCGCCGCAGCACGGCCGCCGACGTTGTCTTCCGCTGCCTCACGGTCGCGGCACGGACCGGACGGCCGGTGCGGAGCCCGTCCGCTACGGAGCCCGCCCGCTACGCGACCGTGATCTCCTTGGACAGGTACACGTCCTGGATCGCGTTGAGCAGCCCGACGCCTTCTTTCATCGGCCGCTGGAACGCCTTGCGGCCGGAGATCAGGCCCATGCCGCCGGCACGCTTGTTGATGATCGCGGTTTCGACCGCCTCGGCCAGGTCGGTCGCGCCGCTCGACGCGCCGCCGGAGTTGATGAGGCCGATCTTGCCCATGTAGCAGCCGACGACCTGATAGCGCGTGAGGTCGATGGGGTGGTCGGTCGTGAGCTTCTCGTAGACGAGCTTGCTGGTCTTGCCGAAGTTGAGCGCGGTGTAGCCGCCGTTGCACTCCGGCTGCTTCTGCTTGATGAGGTCGGCGTGCAGCGTGACGCCGAGGTGGTTGGCCTGGCTGGTGAGGTCGGCGGCGAGGTGGTAGTCCTTGCCGTCCTTCTTGAAGGCGTTGTTGCGGAGGTAGCACCATAGGACGGTGAACATGCCGAGCTGGTGGGCGGCCTCGAAGGCGGCCGAGACCTCCTCAATCTGCCGGGCGGACTCCTCGGCGCCGAAGTAGATCGTGGCGCCGACGCCGACCGCGCCCATGTCCCACGCCTGCTCGACCGATGCGAACATGCGCTGGTCGTGCTTGTTGGGATAGGTCAGCAGCTCGTTGTGGTTGATCTTGACGATGAACGGGATCTTGTGGGCGTACTTGCGGGACACGAGGCCGAGGACGCCGAGCGTGGATGCGACGGCGTTGCAGCCGCCCTCGATGGCCAGCTTGACGATGTTCTCCGGGTCGAAGTAGGCGGGGTTCGGGGCGAAGGACGCGCCGGCGCTGTGCTCGATGCCCTGATCGACCGGGAGGATCGACACGTAGCCCGTGCCCGACAGCCGGCCGTGCTTGTAGAGCCACGCCAGTCGGTTCAGCACGCGGTTGTTGCGGTCGGAGTGCGCGAAGACGCGGTCCACGAAGTCCGGCCCCGGCAGCGTGAGCTGCTCCTTCGGCACCGTTGAGCACTTGTGATCCAGCAGGGCCTTGGCCTTGTCGCCCAGATGCTTAAGTACGCTCTCCATGATCGTTTCCTCCAGCCGCCCGCCGGCTCGGCGGCGGGACGCCTTCGTTGGACTGCTGCGGCTTGTCACATGTTATCGGCAGAACGGGCCGACAAACGCGAGTTTATCGGGCAGTTGGGATTGTAGCCGGGGGGCTGAACGGCCGCACGCGGTCGCGCCGGCGCGCGGGCCGCCTACGCCGCGTCGATCAGCTTCAGTTTCTCGCCGAACATGCGTTTGAGGGCCGGGATTAAGGGCTGGTGCTCCGGGCGGCGGAGCTCCGGGTCCGCCGCGACGAGCGCGAAGGCGTCCTCCCGGGCCTGCTCCACCAGCGCGAAGTCGTCCACGAGGCTGGCCACGTTCAACTCCGGCAGGCCGTGCTGGCGGGTGCCGAAAAGCTGCCCGGGCCCGCGTTGGGCGAGGTCCGCCTCGGCAATCTTGAAGCCGTCGGTTGTGCGGGCCATCACCGCCAGCCGCTCCGCCGCCTTGTCGCCGGGGTCGTGCGCGATCAGCACGCACAGGCTGTCCTTGCTCCCGCGGCCCACGCGCCCGCGGAGTTGGTGGAGCTGCGACAGGCCGTAGCGGTCGGCGTGCTCGACGATCATGATCGTCGCGTTCGGCACGTCCACGCCGACCTCGACCACGGTCGTGGCGACGACCGCGTGCAGCCGACCGGCGGCGAAGTCGGCCACGATGGCGTCCTTCTCCCGTTGCGGCAGCGAACCGTGCAGCAGGCCGACGTTCAACCCGGCCCACGGGCCGCCGGTCAGCCGCCGGTGTACGTCGTTGACGGATGCGACCGCGGCCGCGTCCCCGCGCGATGATGCCGAGCTCTGCGGACGTGGGGAGGTGGGGACGTGGACACGTGGGAACGTGGGAACGTGGGAAGGTGGGAACGTGGGAAGGTGGGAACGGGTGATCGCGGTATCGGCCGCCCGACGCGCGCCCCGGTCTTCTCTGTTCCCCGTTCCCTGTTCCCTGTTCCCTTCTCCCCATTCCCTGTTCCCCGTTCCCCGTTCCCTGTTCCCTGTTCCCTGTTCCCCGGTTCCCTCCTCCTTCTCTCCCCCAATCTGCGGGCACACCACATACGCCTGCTCGCCCGCTTCCAGTCGCTTCCGCACGTACGTCATCACCACCTCCCACTTTGCCAGCGGGACGACCTTGGTGATGATCCGCCCGCGGCCCGGCGGCGATTGCCGGATCACCGATACATCGAGGTCGCCGAAGACCGTCATCGCCAGCGTCCGTGGGATCGGCGTCGCCGTCATGACGAGGTAGTGCGGCAGCGGCCCCTTGGTGCGGAACGTGTGCCGCTGCAGGACGCCGAACTTGTGCTGCTCGTCCACAATGACCACGGCGAGCTCGCTGAACGCAACGTCCTTCTGAATCAGGGCCTGCGTGCCGACGACGAGGTCGATCTCGCCGCGCTCGATGGCGGCCAGCGCGTCCCGGCGTTCCTTCGCGTTCATCTTGCCGCGCAGCAGGACGTAGCGCACGCGGCTGCCCCGCAGGTACTGGTCGATCTTCGTGAAATGCTGGTGCGCGAGGATCTCGGTCGGCGCCATGATCGCGGCCTGCTTGCCGCCGGCGATCGCCACGAGGCACGCATACAGCGCGACCACCGTCTTGCCGCTGCCGACGTCGCCCTGGAGCAGCCGCGTCATCGGCCGTCCGCTCCGCAGGTCGGCGACGATCTCCCGAATCGCCTTGTCCTGGGCCGCCGTCAGCGTAAACGGGAAGCGGGCGCGGATGCGCTGGTCGATTTCCGCCGTCCAGGCCAGCTTCCGCCCGCTCTGGAGCGCCAGCCGCTTGCGCCGCCGCAGCGCCATCGCCAGCTCCATCAGCAGCAGCTCTTCGTACGCCAGTCGGCGGCGGGCGTGGTCCAGGTCGGCCTCACCGGCGGGGCAGTGCATGCTGCGCACGGCCTGCTCGCGCGGGGGAAACCTGTGCTTGGCCAATAGCACCGGCGGCAGGATCTCCTCGATCGGCAACGGCCCCTCCGCAAGCACGTTCAGCACGGTACGACGGATCAGCGGCGACTTGATGGTCGCGTTGCCGCGGTAGACCCCCACCCATCGCGCGCCGCGCTTCTGCGTCAGCAGGACGGCGTCGGGCGCGAACACCTGCACCCGCGGTTGGACCAGCTCCAGGTGGTCGCCGAACGCCTGGGCCTGGCCCGTGGCGACGACCGTGGCCCCGAGATACAGCCCCTTGGCCGCGTACGGCCGGTTGAACCAGCGCAGGACGCAACGCTCGGTGCCGTCGTCGATCTCGCACCAGAAGCCGGGCGGTCGGCGGCGCAGCCGCACCACCTCGCCGCGCACGGTGACGTTGGCACCGGGCACGACATCGGCGATCTCGACCTCGCCGCGGTCCTCTTCATGTCGAAACGGGTAGTACTCCAGCAGTTGCCCCACCGTGCGGATACCGAGCGTGGCGAACCACTCAGCCCGCGTCGGGCCGACGCCTTTGACGTACTGGATCGGGCTGTCACTGGCCAGCGGCGCCATGCCACCACGGTCGGCAGCCCCGCTTGGGGCCGCGGTCGGGCCGAGACGGCGCGAACGTCCGCGCGTCCCGTGCCCCCACGGTCGCGGCCCGGACCGCGTGGTTTCCGCCGGATCGGGCCTGACGGCCCGCTACGGGATGATGAGCTTCGTGCCGACCTCGAGCTTGTTCTTGTCGGGGACGCGCGTCTTGTTCGCCTCCCAGATGTCCTTCCACTTGCTCTGATCGTTGTAGTACTGCCGGGCGAGCTTGTAGAGCGTGTCGCCCTTCTGGACCACGTGCGTCCGCGCGCCGGAACGCCCCGCGTCGTCAATCAGCGTGGTCTCCTTGGTGCCGCCGCCGCTCTTCGACTCCGTGTTCCGATTCCACGACCGCGCGGCGGTGTCGGAAGCGTAGGGGTCGGTGGCGTAGGGATCGGTGGCGTACGGGTCGGTCGTGCCCCGCGGACTGGTGTCGAACTGCGTCAGCGGGGGTTCGGATTGTTCGGTGTGCGCGACGGGCTGCGCCTGCTTCTTGGCGCAGCCGAACGACACGAGCGCGATCAACGACATTGCCAGCAGCCAGGGCCTCATAGGGTGCCTCCAGGCCAGGGTTTCCACGTTGGCCAACGGGCATCAAACCGCAACGCCCCCGACTTGTAAAGCCTCGTCTCGCCGCCCGGAGCGCAGGTGCCGGCTAACCGCGCGGCCTCAGGATGGCCAGCGGAGCTGCGGAGCACCGGCGCGACGCGCGCGCTTCAGCTCTGGCAACCAGCGCCCCGTGCGCCGCTCATTTGGGAGTGTCCGGCCGCCGGAACATGAGAATAGACTCGTGGACCTTGTTCACGCGAAAGACCGACGGGTACCCGAGCGGCCGCAGGTTGTTGTACTCGTGGCCGCGGTCCCAGATGATCATGTCGTCCAGAATGAACCCGGTTTCCACGAGCCGGGCGGACAGGTCGGCGTGAAACGGATAGAAGCGGTCCTTCTTGCGGATGTCCATCACGACCACGATGCAGTACGCCCCCGGCCGCAGCGTGGTGAACACGCCGCCGAACACACGCCCCAGCTCCCCGAGAAAACTCTCGTACCCCGGGACCGTGCCGAGGTCCGCCGCCAGGTTGCCGTAGTGCCGGATCTGCTTGTAGTCGGCCATGCGTTTCTGGTTGAGAATGTCCCAATAGGGGGGGCTGGTGATGCACAGGTCGATTGAATCCGGCGCCACGTGCTCGATGAGTTGGCGGGCATCGGCCTCATACAGCTCGTAGGGCACGCTCTTGTCCCCAAACAACCGCGGGGTCTCCAGCCGGCGCCGCGCCAGCGCGACGTACTTCGGACTCACGTCGAGGCCGACCCCGATCTTGCCCAGATTGCGGGCGGCGACAATCGTCGAGCCCGACCCCATGAACGGGTCCAGCACTCGATGCTTCCCGCGCCGCCGCAAGTGCATGAGGATCAGCCGCTCGCACAGCAGGGTCGGAAACATCGCCGGGTGCTTGAGGGCGGCCTCCTCCGGGGTCTTGCGAATGTCGGACCAGACGCTCACGGAGTACCGGAGCCACTCGTCACCGGAAAGGTCGTTGCAGCGACGGACCGGTCGCCCGGTCGCGCGGGGCATCCCCGTCCCCGGCGGTGGGACCGGGGCCGGGGCGTCCACCTCGTACCCGGCCAGCAGCGACCGATCGATCGCCACGTCGAAATGACGCGGGTCGATCCGCGAAATGACCAGGAAATCGCCTTCGCGCACCCCGACCGCGCGAAAGAACCGCTTCCAGCCGCGCCACCGGAAGATGCCCTTGTCCGGATCAATATCCGTCTCGATCGCCCCGACCTCGGGAATGGCCAGGACAATCGCCTCCGACGGAGCTTGGGGGCCGCCTTCCGGTCGCATGGCCGACTTGGGGAAAAACCACAAGAAGTCGCGTACCGTGACATACCCGTGGCGCAGGCTCGGCGGTCACGGGGACGCGGATTTGCGGTCGCTTCACGGCCGTCTCGCAAGTCGGATCCACGGTGCCGCACCACCTTCCGCGCGCAAGCCGCAGCGCTGCGCCGCGGAAATTATACCGCGCGGACTGGACGTTGGGTTGTGCGGGATCGGGCCGCGGCGGCCCCCCCGCCCGACGCGATGGCGCTGACGGGGGCGGCGAACTCCGCGTTCACCAACCCGCCGATTCCCCACTTCGTGAATCCGTGCCGCCCGGCCCCGCCCCGCGAGACGCCAATCGCGCGACGAGCTGGTCGCGCCGGCGGGCGTAGGCGGCACTCAGCGGCGGGGCCGTGGCGTGCCGCCGCTCGATGGCCGCCACTTCGTCCGGCGTCGCCCGGTCCAAGTGTTCCGCGTCAGTCCACAGCGTGGCGACCTGGTCTAGCGCCTCCGGGGCGGCGGTGTCGTTAAGTTCGGCCGACAGGGCGTCGAGTTCCGCCGTCCGACCCGTGGTCCAGCAGTCGCGCGCCAAGCGTAGCCAAGCCGCGAAGGGGGACTCCGTGGGCGGTGCCGACGTTTCCCACGCGACGACCGAGAAGCCATGTTCCTTGGCCAGGCCGCGTTTGTCGGCGGCCAACCCGTTCACGAGGACCAGCTCAAACGCCCGCGCCGGGGCGAAGCTCAGGCCGCACGATAGCGACAGCCGGGCCCGCACCACCGCCGGCACGCCGGTCAGCAGCAACGCCAACGCCGCGTGCGGGTCGGGCACCACGCCGACCAACCGCGATCCACCCAGTACGGCCGCCAGGATGCCCCCCAGACGCTCCGCGGTCACTTGATCGACCCGATCAACGCGGCACCGCGAACCCGCCGCACCGCCCCCCGCCAGGCCGCACGGCAGCACCAACGGGGGGATCGTGCTTTGTCGCGTCGGCGCCGGCGGCACGGGGGCCGCGTCGCGCGCCGCGCGCACACGCAGCGGGTCGCCGCCGAACTGCCGGTAGACCGCCGGGGCCAGCACCAGCACGTGCGTCTCGACGCGCAGGCCGCCGCGGCCCGTGGGCTCGGGCCCCGCGTGCCGCGAGAACAACAGACACAGGCGCCCACTGCTCAGCCAAAAACTCACCAGCGCCGTCGCGTCGGCGGACGAATTGCACAGGCTGCCGTTCGACGGGGCGCACGCCACGATCTCGCGCTTCTCGTCCGCCGTCATCCCGGCGCTCGCGGC
>CAYWYJ010000031.1:0-36792 GCA_964462635.1 uncultured Planctomycetales bacterium | reverse complement strand
GCGGCTCGCCGGGCCGGCAGGGTCGCCGAAGGAGACAGGCTCGCCCTCCCCACGCACGCCGCCGAATCGCACAGGACCACTTGGTCTGCGGGATCAACCGGCCGGCTACTCGCAAGAGTCTGCACTTCCCGGGAACTGTCCCGCCGGCCGGGCGTCAGATATCTTATTGGAGCTTCACAGCCACCGACTGGGGCCGGTGGGGTATACAGCATGGGTGCCGCGGACAGCCCCCCACCTCGGGCCCACAGGAGAACCGCCATGAGACCGCTCGTCCTCGTTGCTGCCAACCTGCTCGTTCTGGCCGCCTGGCCGCCCGCCCGCGCCGCCGACCCCGCCGACCTGGCCGTCACCCGCGTGGCCCTCTTTTCCAGCGGCGTCGGCTACTTCGAGCGCGAAGCCGAAGTCACCGGCAACGCCTCCGCCGAGCTCAAGTTCCGCACCGAGCAGATCAACGACATCATCAAGTCGATGGTGCTCCAGGACTTCGGCGGCGGGAAGATCGGCATCATCAGCTACGCCTCCCGCGACCCGATCGAGAAGACGCTGCGGAGCTTCGGCGTCGACCTGACCGGCAAGCCGACGCTGTATCAGCTCCTCGATCAGCTTCGCGGCGAGCCGGTCGAGATCGCCGGTGCCCGCAACCTCAAGGGCGTCATCCTCGCGGTCGAGAAGAAGTCGATCCTGGGCCCGGACGGTCAGACTGCCGAGGAGAAGGAGTACGTCACGCTGCACACGGCGGAGGGGCTTCAACAGCTTGAGCTGGAGCAGATTCAGAACCTCCGCCTGACGAACGAGAAGGTGGATCAGGAGCTCGCTAAAGCCTTGGTCACGCTCGCGTCGGCCCACGATGCGGATAAGAAGACCGTCACGATCCACTTCGACGGCCAGGGGGCGCGGAAGGTCCGGGCGGCGTACCTGCTCGAAGCGCCGATCTGGAAGACGAGCTATCGGCTGCTCCTGGACGACAAAGACAAGAGCTTCCTGCAGGGCTGGGCCACGGTCGATAACGCAACCGAGGAGGATTGGAATAACGTGCGACTCTCACTGGTCGCCGGTCGCCCGATCTCCTTTCGTATGGATCTGTACACGCCGTTGTACGTGCCGAGACCGCTTGAAACGCTCGAAGTGTACGCGGGGTTGCGGCCACCGGAGTATGAAAGCGGCTTCGCCTCGGCACTGGATGCGAAAACGGCGATGGATCAGGTCGGCAAAGAATCTGCGCGGGCTGGGGGCCTGTTGCGGTCCCTGGCTGCTCCGAGCCCGAGCCGGGCACCCGGTATGGCGGGGCCGGCGGAAGGCGCCCCCGAATGGGCCGCGGCCGGAATCCAGCTTGAGCACGCGGGGGTGGAGGCGTTGGCGACGGCGCAGCAGATTGGAGAACTCTTCGCCTACGAAATTGAGATGCCGGTCTCCATTCCCCGCCAACGATCCGCCATGCTGCCGATTACGAACCAATCCGTGAAAACTGACAAGGTTAGTGTGTTCAACCCGCAGAATAACCCCAAGTTTCCGTTCAGTTCCCTCGAACTGTGGAATACCACGGGCAAGCACTTGATGCAGGGTCCGGTGACCGTCTTCGACGGCGGCCTGTATGCCGGCGACGCCAAGCTGCCCGACCTGAAGCCCGATGAGAAGCGGCTCGTCGCGTACGCCCTGGACCTGTCCACCGAGGTGCTGATCGAGCAGAAGCCGACGCCGGAGGAGCTCGTCAGCCTGCGGATCGCCCGCGGCACGCTGTGGCAACGCCGCAAGTACGTCGATGCCCGGCAATACCTCATCAAGAACAAGGCGGACAAGGACCGCACGGTGCTCGTGGAGCAGGCGTACGGCGAGGGCTGGACGCTCGTGGAGCCGAAGGAGCCGTACGAGCGGACGCAGGAGCTGCTGCGGTTCAAGGTCGCCGTGCCGGCGCAGAAGACGGTGACTCAGAATGTGAAGCTGGAGCGCGTCATGGACCAGACCGTCGTGCTCAGCAACGTGGGACTGGAGCAGATCCAGTTCTTCCTGCGGACGCCCGTCATCACGCCCGCGGTCAAGTCGGCCCTGGAGAAGGTGATCGCGCTGCGGAATGAGCTGGAGGAGGTCACTCGCCGGCGCATCCGGCTGGAGAAGCAGCAGGAAGAGGCCAACGCCGAGCAGGCCCGCATCCGCGAGAACCTCAAGACGCTGGACAAGAGCACGGATGCCTACCAGCGGCAGCTCAAGCGGTTCGACGAGGTCGATGCCCGTATCGCGGAACTGACCAAGCAGGTCGCCGCCGCCCGCGACGAGCAGGAGCAGAAGCAAAAGGCCCTGGACGCCTATCTGTTGTCACTGAACGTGGAGTAAGGCCACCCCCGCAGGCAGCCTCCACCCCCCCCTCCCTCTCAGGGCAGCGTCGCCCGCCGCCCGCGCGCGTCGCCCCCGCGGGCAGCCCCCAACCCCCCTCCCTCTCAGGGAGGGGTTGGGGGAGGGTCGGGGTGGGAGGTGCCGAGGGGCCAACAGTCCGTTGAAAAACCGTAGCGCTGGACCTCCGAGTCCAGCGCGACCGCATCGGCGACCCAACAGACGCCGGACTCGGAGGTCCGGCGCTACAGATTCAAAGGCCACGAGCGGTTCTTCAATGGGCTGCTAAGGGGCCAAGGCGTCAAGGGGGCAAGGGATTGAGGGATCAAGGGATTAGGGGATTGAGCAACCTGCGGCCGGTCCCCCCAATCCCTCCGCCCCTGAATCCCCGGCGGGGACGATGCCCACGTCCGCGGGGCGCCGAGGCGTGACCGACGAGGACTTCGGTCGGGCGATGACCATGCCGCGCGTCCGCGGAGCAAAGGCCCGGCCACGGCGGCACTTACCTCAATCCCTCAATCCGTCGGATTGCCTGGTCAGAACCCCGCACGTTGGTGCGCGGGCTCCGCGCCCCACCACTTGCGTGGTGGGTTCTGTCAGGGGCTGTCAGTCCCTCAATCCCTCTTCCCTGTTCCCTCCGCTCTCGCGACGGCGCTCAGTCGTTCACGCAGTTCAGCACTTTCCCGGTCTTCTTGAACTCCGCCACGATGCGGACGGTCTCCTCGGCCACGGCGTTCTGGGCCTGGTCGGTCGAGGCCCCGATGTGGTGCGTGCCGTACAGGTTCGGCACGTCGCACAAGGGCGAGGTAATGTCCTTGGCGTCGGCGGCCGGCTCGTTCTCGTACACGTCCACCGCCGCCGCCCGGATCTTGCCCTCCTTGAGCGCCGCGATCAGCGCCGGCTCATCGACCACCGAGGCCCGGCTGGTGTTCACCAGGCAGGCGTGCGGCTTCATCATCGCCAGCCGCTGGGCGTTGACGAGGTGCTTCGTGTCGCCGGTGCCGGGGACGTGGAGCGTCAGGTAGTCGGACTGCCGGAAGATCGTATCGAGGTCGGCCCGCTTGCAGTGGGGGTGGTTCAGCGGCTTGAGGTCGGGGATGACGTCGTACCACAGCACGTTCATCTCGAACGCCAACGCCCGCTTGGCCACCTCGGTGCCGATCCGCCCCATGCCGACGATGCCGAGCGTGCTGTCCTTCAGCCCGCGGGCCTTGCTGTATTCCTTCTTGTTCCACTTGTGCGCCCGCAGGTCGGCCACGTTGGTCGCAATCCGCCGGTCCATGTTGATGAGGTGCCCCAGGACCAGCTCGGCGACGGCGACCGCGTTCATCCCCGGGCAGTTGGCGACCTTGATCCCCTTGTCCTTGGCCGCCTTCACATCGATGGTGTCGAAACCGGAGCCGGCCCGGATGACGAGCTTGAGGCCCTTGCCGGCCTTGAGCTGGTCCGCCTGTACCTTCGTCGAGCGGACGATGAGCACCGTCGGATCGAGTTGCCCGATCCGCTGCGTCAGCGACGCTTCCTTCAACTCCGGCTCCAGGACGACTTCCTCCGCCAGCTTCTTCAGCTCGGCGACTCCGAACGCTTCAAACTTGTCGGCAATGAGGACCTTCATGTGGCAACTCCCGCAGGAACTCGCGTGACCCCGGCGGCCACGGCCCCGGACGCGGGGCCGCCACCGGAGCGGTCAGTATACGCCGAGTTTCCGCGGTGGTATAGTCCGCCGGGTGTGGACGCGCTCGTAGCTCAGCCGGATAGAGCACGGGATTTCTAATCCCGCGGTCGCAGGTTCGAATCCTGCCGGGCGCGGTGCCGACCGGCGTCGGGCTGCCGGCGATCGCGGCACTTGCCTTGCAACCACCAACAGAACCTGGCACGCAAGTGGCGGGCCCGGGCCCCGCACTCGCGTGCGGGGTTCTGATAGACCTTGTCATCCGCCAAGGCGTCATGAGCGCCTTGGCGGTTCCCCCGGCTACCGGCCCGTGCCGCACACCAGGGCCGTAAAGGCGTTGATGTCGCCAAAATCCACCAGCCCGTCGCGGTTGCAGTCCGCGCGGAAGTGCTGGCAGTTGGGGTAGTGCGCCTCGTAGTACGAGACGCCGATGATCGCCCACACGAACGCGTTGACGTCGTTCGCATCGACCGTCCCGTCGCAATTCATGTCGCCGTACAGGACGAACTCGTCGATCCCGATGTCGGCGTGCCCGTCCAGCACGCGCGGCTGGCCGTCGCAGTCCACCTGCCGCGTGTAGTCGGCCTTCGGGTGGCCGCCGTTGATGCACGGCGAATCGACCTGCAAGTGGTAGTCGCCCATGACCCAGAAGTCGTCGGCGGTGTTACCGGGCGTGCCGTTGTCATCCCAATGACCCAGGTCATAGAGCAGCGGGTCCTCGTCGCCGTTGCCCGCGCCCCAGGCCACCGACGCGTACAGGCCCAGGTCGATCCCCTCCTGCCCGCCCTGGACCATCGAGTAGTCGATCACCATCGTGGACGACGGACCCACCGCCACCTGCGCGCCCTTGGGGGCCTCATTGCCCCAGATGATGCAGTTGCGGACGATCGGGTTCGGGACCCCGCCGAACGAACCCACCCCGACCCCGCCGCCCGACACCGCGGCCCGGTTCCCGACGATCGTGCAGTTGACGATCCGCGGGGAGCACCCGGAGATACTGACGCCGCTCGCCCGGTTGCCGGCGATCAGGCAGTTGCGCACGGTCGCGGCGGATTGCTTGCCGCAGAAGACGCCGGCGTTGGTACACCCGGTGACGATGCAGTGCTCGACCGTCGGCGCCGACCTGAAGCAGTAGATGCCGGAGGTCGCCCGGCGGACCGTGAAACCGACAATCTGCGTCGCGGGCGTCTCGGTGGTCGTCGCGCGGATGCCCATCGCGTTGCCGCCGGCGTCGACGATGCAGTTCCGCGGCCCGTTCTCGCTGCGCACCAGCAGAATGGTCTTGCCGCGCAGGTCGATGTTGCAGTTGCCGGTCCCGCTGTACACCCCGTCGGCCACCAGCACCGTGTCACCCAGATTGGCCGCGTCGATGGCGTCCTGAATGGTCGCATACGCGGACGGCACCTTGCGCACCGTCTGGCACTCGTCGGGAACCCAGTTCCCGTCCCGGTCCTGGCTGAACCCGCTGGCGATGTCGCAGATGTCCTTGATGCCGTTGTTGTTGCAATCGAGGTTCCACTGCGTCTCACACTCGTCGGGAATCGCGTTCTCGTTGCAGTCGGTGCTCGTCCCGGCGTGGATGTCGCACAAGTCCGGGATGCCGTTCTGGTTGCAGTCCTGGTTGTGCCCGGGCTCGCACTCGTCGGGGACGCCGTTGAGGTTGCAGTCTTTGCTGAAGCCACCGCCGATGTCGCACTCGTCGGGCACGAGGTTGCCGTTGCAATCGCCGCTGCTACCACTGTACAGGTCGCACAGGTCGGGCGTGCCGTTGAGGTTGCAATCCACCGTGCCGCCGACCTCGCAACTGTCCATCAGGCCGTTGTGGTTGCAGTCGGCCCAACCCGGCTCCTGCTGATCAGGGATGCCGTTGCGGTTGCAGTCCTCCGGGCGGAAATCAACCCAGCTCGTCAGGTAGCCGACGCAGGCGCAGTCGTACTGGATGAGCATATACCCGCCCATGCCCCAGCTCGGCGCCCAGGAGTTCCGCAGGATCCACACGCCGTTCTCGCCCAGCGTGTCGTCCCACCCCACCAGCGTGATCAGGTGGTTCAGCTCGCCCGTGCCGCAGGCGTTGAACACCCCGCTCTTGTACGCCTGGAACGCGCTGCCGACGTAAACCAGCGCGCACACCGGGCCGTATTGCAGAATCGCCTGCTTCACCTCATCCACATTCGGGTAGTAGGTGCCCGCGTTCACGAAGTCCCACGCGTACAGGCACGCGGGGTGGTTATACGGGCACTGGCACGGCAGGTCCTTCGCCTCGTACGGGAAGTCCCGCTCGTAGACGGCGCCGCCGCCGCCGCAGGGGTCTTTCTTCCCGTCGCATAGGTGGTAGTCATGGGCCACCCAACCGCCGCCGCACCCCCAGCCTTCCTGGTTGCAGCTCACCAGCCACTGCTCGGAGAAGTCCTCTTCCTGGCCCGTGCGGAGCATGTAGTTGCACTCGAACGGCCCCATCGTCCCGAACGCCCAGCAGCTCCCGCACTGCCCCTGGTTCTTGATCGTCGGCAGCCCGCCGTACTCCCGCCAGTCAAACCGGTACGGCAGCTCGCGCCGGGGCCCGCGATACAGACCATCGCCGGGACGCGACGAGGGCGGGATCACGGGCGGCACGACCGTACCGCACAGCTCCGCCAACGGGCGGTGCGTGGCCGCGCTCTCACCCACCGTGAAGGTCCAGCCTTCAATCTGCCCGCGCTTGCGCAGGTTCTGGATGTCGAACTCGGTGAGTTGGGCCTGAGCAACGAGCGTGCCCAGCAGACCGGCGACCGTGGCGACAATGACGGAGTGCTTCATGGTGACCTACCCTTCCTCGTTTGGCCGTGCGAGCAGGAATCGCGGAACGACAATCAGACCGGTTTAGACGATTCTCGTTGTGACGCTACCTCCCTCTCGGCCGGGGCCTCGCGCCCCGCGCCATGCCCGTACCCTCAATCTCCTCTTCCACCATACCGCCTGGGGCCGCGAATGCAACTCAAAGTCGCACCCCGCGGCAGACCCCGCATCGGAGAATCCTGGCGCAACGCCCGATAACCAGAGCCGGCCCGGCGACGAAACCCGCTCAGCGGGCACCACCGGGATGCCCCGGGCTCAGACACGCCGCCGCCGCGTCGGCAGCGGCGCTATTGACAATTTCGGATGTTATGGGACAATGAACTCCCGCCCACTGTTCGGGGCCGAACACACCTCGGGACCGGTGATGGAGGACCACATCATGAAGGCAGTACTGGGAGTGGCGTTTGCGCTGGCGCTGGCGTGCAGCGCGACGGCGGACGTGCGCGTGTTTGTCACCAAGGCCGACGGGACGCTCGGCGAGTGGGGACTGGACCTGCCCGAGTACCACCTGATCTGGCCGCAGTCGGACACGTTCTGGGGACCGAACCATCAGGGCGGCGGCTGGACCATCGACGAGATCACCCGCTGCCAGTACGGGTACTCGCTGTTCCCCAATCGCTTCGGCACCGTCCCGCCGAAGGATCTGAACACGAGCGGTCGCGTGGAGATCAATTGTCCCCTGGGCGAGTGGGGTTACGTCTGGCTCCAGTTCCATCGCGACGAGTTTGGGCAGTATCGCCCGGACACGGCTGGAACCCTGAGCGGTCTGGTGCTGCGTTTCGACCCGTTGGGCGGGGCGCAGTTCGACCACCTGCTCACCATCTTCTACAACCCCGCGTCTCAGGGAAGCAGGCGATGGGACGGCAGCCTCGAGACGTTCCTGAACCAGAACCCCACGCGGCTGATCGCCGTCACGTCTGGCGGAATCGGGTTTGGACCGACGTGCACCGCCTGGAACCTGTACTACGGGCCGGAACAGGTCAGCACCGCGCTGCTCGGCGCCATCGACTGCGTCAAGACCCAAGGCGTGCAGGACTTTGACATTGTCATCGTGGCAATCAACCTCGTCAGCGGCCAGGTGCAGGGGCCGCTGCACTCGGCCCGCGTGCGGTTCATCTGCACGATGGTCGGCGATATGAACTGCGATGCGCATCTGGACTTCGGCGACATCAATCCGTTCGTGTTGGCACTGACCAACCCGGCGGGCTACGAGGTGATGTACCCGAACTGCTACCTCAAGAACGGGGACATCAACCGCGATACGCGCGTGGACTTCGGCGACATCAACGCATTCGTGCGATTGTTGACCAATCCGTAGCGGCTCGCGGTCCGGCGGCCGATAGGACGGGTAGGGTGGCTTCGGCCACCTAGGTACACCGGCCGGACGTAACGGACGTTTTCGTGGAGGTGCGGTCCTGCGCGCTTGTGCGCGGGACCAGTGCGCTGATCGTCCGCAACCGTGCGACACGGGAGGGCGATCTTGGCGCGCCGGAACTGCTGAGCCGCGGCTCGCCGGGCCGGCAGGGTCGCCGCAGGAGACAGACTCGCCCTCCCAGCCAGCGTCCCCTGCTCAAGAATGCCCGTATGGGAGAACGACATGAAGTACGGCGCGAGAAACCAACTGGACGGCGAAGTGGTTGAGATCAAGAAGGGCGGGATCATGTGCCAAGTCAAGGTCAAGATTCCGGCCGGCGCAACCCTGGCCTCGGTGATGACCATCGACTCGCTCGATGACCTGGCCCTCAAGAAGGGCGACAAGGTCAAGGTGCTGGCCAAGGCCGTCAACGTGCTGTTGGCCCGCGAGTAACAGCGCCTATCAGTACGCCGCACGCGAGTGCGGGGCCGGGCGTAGAACCCCGCCCCCGAGTGTGGGGCCGGGCGGCCCGCCACTCGCCCGGCGGCTTCTGCCAGATCAGCACGCACGAATCCGCGCCGCGGGTCGTACGGCAAGGCTCCGCCTTGCCGCAGTCGCAAGGCAGAGCCTTGCGGTACGGTTGGCGCGAGATTGCGCGCGCTGATACAGTGGGTCTCAAGCGCAGCGTCGGGCAAGCGGCGGCACCGGCTGCCCTGGACCACCTCGCTGCGACTGTACCGGCATGACCTCCGCGGCCGGGAAATCCGTGCCTCGGCGAACCCGCGGTGCATCCGAGCGCACTCCCCGTCACACGTCAACTCACCCCACGACCGATAACTGCAAACGCCGGACCTGGGCCGCCGCCGCGTGGCGCCGCACCGCCGGTTGCGCTTGAGGGGGTGAGCGAGGTGAGAAGCTCGTGCCCTCGCCTCCATGCCTTCCGAACCCGGCGCGCGGCGCGATCGTCGCGGCCCAAGGAGTCGGTCATGTGTGCCTTCGCTCGGAACAGGACTCGCCGACCGTCAGTCGGCAAGAAGGTGCTGCTGGGCGCGGCGTTGCTGCTGGCCGCCACCGGCGTCGCCGTCGCGGAAGATCATTACTGGAGCGCCCTGTGGGGCGGCTCGTTCAACTACTGGCTGAATTGGGTGCCGAACTGGGTGCCGGGCGAGGAGGACAATGCCGTCTTCGAACTCGGCATGAACCCGGCGTACGAGGTCACCTTCTATGAATCGGTGACCAACCAGCGCTGCATTTTCCGCACCGACCACGTCGTCCTGAATCTGGGCGGCTGCACCTATAACCTGATCTGTCCCGGTTGGGGCCTGACCGTCGCTGAGGAGCTCGGACACGTCGCCAACGTCCGCTTCTACAACGGTACGCTCAACACGCAGACCGCGCGCGTCGGGGCGTGGGCCGGCTCCGACGGCGTCCTGGAACTCGTCGGCCCACTGACCATGAACGTCACGGACTGGCTGTTCGTCGCCGACGAGGGCGCCGGGTGGATGAACATCGGCGACGGCGTCTCCGTCCATGCCGACTATCTGTCCATCAGCGCCCACGACACGGGCGTCAGCGGCGAACTGGTGGTCGACGGCCCCAACGCGCGCCTCGCCATCCAACACATCGCCTTCGTCGGCGATGGCGGCACCGGTTTCCTGAGCCTGGACCACGGCGCCCGGGCCAATGCGCGCGCCGCCTACGTCGGCGGCGCGGCGAACGCCTACGGTGAAATGAACCTCGCCGACGGGGCCGAATTCGTCGCCGATTGGCTCGCAATCGGCCGTCAGGGCACCGGCCAGTTGACCGTCGAAGGGTCCGGCCAAGTCACCGTCGAAGACCTCCACGTCGGCGCCGAGACCGGCGGGATCGGCTGGGCCGACCTGATCGGGTCCGGTTCACGAATCGACGCGTCGGCCAACCTCCTCGTCGGCTCCGACGGGCAGGGCACCATGAACGTCTGGGGCGGGGCCGACGTGACCGCGGAGACGCTGCTCGTTGGCGCCGCCGAAAGCAGCGAGGGTGAGTTGAACGTCGCGGGCCCCGGCACGACCGTGAGGGTCTTGAACAACATCCAGTCCGGGCAGTCTGGCGTCGGCGCGATCAGTATCACGGGCGGCGCCGACGTCCGAACCACCGAGCCCAGCGGGTGGATTCACATCGGCCGGGAACCGGGTTCCGTGGGCCACATCTTCCTGGATGACGGCGGCACGCTGGCCGCGGAACAGGCCCCCCTGGTCATCGGTGAGGCCGGCCAAGGCAACCTCTCCGTCTTCGGCGGCTCCGACGTTCGCTCCGCCGGCGAGCTCTTCATGGGCTGGACCGAGGGCAGCGCCGCGCAACTGACGGTCAGCGGTGTCGGCTCGACCTATGTCAGCGACAGCGTCTATCCCGCGCTCGTCGGGAACCAGGGCACCGGCCAGATAACGATCGAGGCCGGCGGCCGTCTCGAGAAGACCAACGGCGGCTTCATCTTGGGTAACGGCGGCACCGGCATCGGCACGGTCGCGCTCGCCGGAGCGAATTCCGCCTTCAAGAGCCCCGCGCTCACCGTCGGTCAATACGGCGCCGGCACCTTTCACGTCAACGACGGACGCGTCGCACTCGGCGACATCGACACCGCCGCGGTCCTCTCCGGCCATGTGTACATCGTGGGCTACGGCCAACTTGCCGGGACCGGCACCGTCGCGGGCCACGTCGTCAACGTCAGCGGCCAGGTCAAGCCGGGCGGCAACGAAGCCCACGCACTCACCGGCGTCCTGACGATCGACGGCAACTACACGCAACAGGACGCCGAGCTGACCATCAAGATGAAGGGCCGGCTGCCGGGCGACGAATACGGCGTGCTCAACGTCACGGGCACCGCGAGCCTCGACGGCGGATTGCAGCTCATCCCGATTGAGGGCTTCGAGCCCCAGCCCGGAAGTCAGTTCGTGGTGCTCACTGCGGACAACGTGGTGGGGACCTTCGCCGCGAAGTGGGCCCCCGTGCCGTTCATCGTGAGCTACAGCCCGGACCACGTGACGGTTACGATTCTGCGGCGGGGCGACTTGAACTGCGACACCCGCGTCGATTTCGGCGACATCAACCCCTTCGTCCTGGCGTTGACCAACCCGACGGCCTACGCCGCCGCGTTCCCCGACTGCGATATCCAGACCGGCGACATCGACGCCAACGGGCTCGTGGACTTTGGCGACATCAACCCCTTCGTGCGGCTGCTGACGAATCCATAGCGGATGAGTCCCGTACGGGGGCGACGGCCCGGGTCCCGGCGTTGCCGGCGTGCCGGCGGCGCCGGGCGCCCCCGTCGTGGTCCCGACGTCACCGCGGTCACGAGGCGGGCGGTCCGGCAGCCGGGGGCGCCGGCACCGCGGCGCGACCGGCCCGCCACGCCACCCAGGCCAGCAGGACCGTCGCCAGACCGTAGCCGATGGCGATCGGGAAAGCGCGATACGCGAACGTCGGCGGCGCGGCCGCCGAACTCGCGGCAGTCACCTCGGCGGTCGTCGGCGCGGCGGCGGCGGCCGTCGTGGCCGCCGCGTCTGTGGTCGGCACAACCTCCGCGACCGCGGGGGCGGACTGCCAGATGAAGTACTCGTGGACGACGTTGCCTTCCAGGCGGTAGGCGTGCAGCAGGCCGACCGCGGTCAGGACCGCCGCCGCCCCGCACCAGATCGCCGCCGCCTTGTACTTGCGGTCGATGAGCGACGCGCCTAGCGCGCTGAGAATCAGGGCGGTCATCAACCAGCTTGAGTTGGCCCCCATCAGCGCGATCATTCCAGGCAGCGTCGGCTCCTGCGTGATCGGGCCGACGTTCAGCACCATCTCCGTCATCGTGCAGCCCGCCTGGGCGTCGGCCAGGAACAGCGGCAGCTTGACGATGAGCAGCGCCGCCATCGCGGGGAACAGGGCCAGCGCGACCGCCGGGGCATGCTCCCGCGGCGTCACCTGAAACGCCTGCGCCGTGATGATGATCCCGATGTACACGACGATCGCGGCCCCGGCCTCAATGGGGATGAGCTCCTTCAGGAACACCCCCCACCCGAAGAGGAAGCACGCGGTGAAGAAGACGCCGTTGAGAATCGAGTAGCCCGCCCGTGCCCCGAGCGCCTTCCACGCCGGGTGCCCGATGTAGATCGTCGTCGGGAAGCACGAGCCGAACAGCGCCGCCGCGATTGACCCGAGGCCGTTCACCGCCAGCGACGGGCCGGTGGCGAAGCGGTCGCCGCCGGCCTCGGCCGACTCGATGTTTTGCAGCGACCCCAACGCGTTGATCAACCCCATTGGGACCGAGACGGTCAGGAAACGCAGCAACAACTCGGGCCGCGAAAGCACGTCCAGGAGCTCGCTCCCGCGAAACACCGGCGCCACCCACCCGAGCTGGTCCAGGGCCGCCCGCAGCCGCTCGGAGGACTGCGGCGGCGTCCCGCCGAACCAGCCCACCCAGGCCGACGTGGACAGGCCCCAGGCGATGAGCGTGCCGATCACGACGGCGATGAACCCGCCGGGCAGACGCCACGGAAACCGGTACCTGGCGAAATACGCCAGCAGGAGGATGCCCAGCGGCAGGATGCCCACGAGCGGCAGGGTGTAGATCTTGAACGCGAAATCGGCGGCGATGAACGCGATGCCGAGGGCCGCCAGCACGCCGAGCAACGCCGCGCGCGGTGTCACCCGCCGCAGCCGCTCCGCGAAGAACGCGGACAGAAACTCGATGATCCCGCTGACCAGGCACGCCAACATGCCGGCTTTCCAGGCCAGTTCGCCGGCCTTCTCCTGCCCCAGCTCCGGAAGGTACGTCTGGTACACCGGCGCCATGATGAACAGCGCGAAAGCGAAAACGGTCGGCGTGTTGATCCCGTAGGGCAACGCCGTGCATTCCGCGTTGCGATCGCGCCGGGCCACCCAGTGCGCCTGAAGACCATAGAAGACATTGCCCACCAGCAAGCTGATGGCCACCCCCGGCAGGACCGCGCTGTACACCAGTCCCGGGGCCATGCCGGCCGCGACGGTACACAACAGGATGATCATCAGCACCTGCACGAGGTTGTCGACCATCAGCCCGAAGAACCCGTCGAGGTCGCCCCGGACCCAGACGGGGTAGCGAATTGCGTTCCCGGCGGCCATGAGTCGCTCCACCTGCCCCCGGTCTGACCGTGCCGGCGGACATCGTAGGATTTCCACCGCCCCGCCTCAACCCCGCCGGCGCGGTGACAGGTCCGCCGCGGCCCGGTTATCATCGGACCCGGCGCGGTCAGGCTCCCCGCTCCCGGCACGCTTCGCGGCGCCCGCGGACCGGCCGGGGCGCTAATTCCGCCGCGACGGAACTGAGCGATGGCGATCCAATTCTGTTGCACACAGTGCGGCCAGCCGATCGAAGTCGACGACGAGCACTCCGGGCGGACGGCCGCGTGTCCGTACTGCCGGCACCTGGTCGCGGTGCCGCACGAATCGACCTACGAGCCGCGGGCCGCCGTCAGCGCGCGTCCACTCGGGCCTCCGTCTCCGCCCGTCATGGAGGCCGCGGGGCCGGAGCAGCCCCACGTGGTCCCCGTCCCACCTCAGCGCCGCCGCACCGCCCGGACCTTCGGCCTGTTCGCCCTGATCTGCGCCGGGTTGGCCGCGGTGCTGTTCGCCGCGTCGATGGTGATGGCGGCCGGCGTGGTGGTGCCTCATGTGACCAGCGCTCCCGCGAACACCCTGACGGACTCACAGATGAGGCAAATCGAGGAGGAACTGGGGCAGACGCCGGCCATTGCCGTCACGGTCTTCGGTGCCATGTTCTTCGCCCTGGCGGGTCTGTCGCTGGGGATCGTCAGCCTGACCCAGGCCGCGCGCGGCAACTGGCCCGGCGGCATTGCCGTGGTCGTATCGGGGCTGATGTTGCTGTGCTTCTGTGCCGGGACCGTCATGCAAGTGATGCAACGGGCCGGCGGGGCGGGCGCCGGTTGACACCCGCAGGAAACGCATCGCCCCACCGGCGCCGGCAGGCTAAATGGGTATTCACGGTCGTGCGACACGGGAGGGCGAGGCTGTCTCCTGCGGCGACCCTGCCGGCCTGCCGAGCCGCGGCTCGCCGGGAGGCTCGCCCTCCCGGTTGGCGCCCCATGATCCTGAGTACCTATCTAGCCCGAAGGTCGGAAGACCGCGCGACACCACAAGTGTCGCCGGAAGTGGGCCCAAGCGCTCAAGCTATTCGGTCAGCACGCTTTGCGCGCCCGCGCGTTGACCCGACCCTGGGAGGGGCCTACCGTTATCATGCCGAGCCGGTTTGTGCGACCGCCTGTGAGGTGATGGAATGCCCCCGGATCACGCCACCACCGTCCTTCCCCCGCGTCCCGCTCGCCCACCGCAGACTTTCAGCCTGCCCCGGGCCAATCAAGCGCTGGTTCTGGTCCGCAAAGTCGTGGCCGACATCGTCGCCCGCTACGCGGAGCTGATGGACCTGCGCAAGGAGCGGGACGAAGCTCTCGGCACGCCGGGTGAACCCGAGCGTACCCAGGAGTTGGGCGAGCAGATCGGGCAGCGGGTCGCGGAACTCAACCGGCTGAACCGCGAACTGCTGGCCATCGGCTGCGTCCTGAAGGATTGGCGCGTCGGTCTGGTGGACTTCCCGGCGGTGCGTGACGGCGAGCGCGTCTGGCTCTGCTGGCGCCTCGGCGAGCCGACCGTCGGCCATTGGCACGGCCTCGAAGAAGGCGCTGCGGGACGACGCCCCGTCAACGGCGAGCAATTCGATTAACCCGCATCATTCACCTGAACAACCGCAGGGACGCAGAGAGCGCTGAGGACGCCGAGCACGTCTGGGAGCAATGACAACATCCCCTCGGACGGCCTGCTGTCCTGCACCTCTGGTCTTCGACCTGCTCTCCGCGGACTCGGCGACCCTCAGCGTCTCTGCCGCGAGTAATCTGGTTCAGGGCTTATGGTTCTGTTCGTAAGCCCGGATCTTGTCCACCCGCCGGGCGTGACGCCCACCCTCGAACTCCGTGTTCAGCCAGATGCGGACGATCCCCTGCATCAGGGCGTCGCCCACCAGGTCCGCCGGGAGGCACAGCACGTTGGCATCGTTGTGGCGAGCGGCCATCTGGGCGGTCAGCTCATCGTGGCACAGGGCGGCCCGCACGCCGGCGACCTTGTTGGCCGTGATGGACATGCCGATGCCGCTGCCGCAGAAGAGCACCCCCCGGTCCGCCGCCCCCCGGGCCACCGCCTCGGCGACGGCCAGGCCGTGATCGGGGTAGTCACAGGCGCGTTTCTCATGTGTGCCGAAATCCTCGACCTCGACGCCCATGCCTTGGAGCAGGGCCTTGATCCGCTCTTTCGCTTCGTAACCGCGGTGGTCGCTACCAATCGCGATCTTCATTGAGGAACTCCTCCAACCGCGCGTCCACGGCGCGCTGGATGTGCTCCGCACAACGTCGGTACCCGTCGGCCGGCCCGCCCATCGGGTCGGGCACCGCACCCTCCGGGTCGAGCAAAGCCACGCGCGCCGCGGCCGAGGGCACCAGGTCGAGCACGGCCTGCCGGTGCTCCGGCCCCATCACGTAGATACGCTCCGCGTGGTGGACCAGTTCCACGGTCAGCGGCCGGGTGCGATGCCCGGTCAGATCCAACCCGCGTCGGGCCATTTCGTCCATCGCACCGCTTGACGCCGGCCCGCCGCCCGCCGACAGCGTCCCGGCCGAACTGACGTAATACCCCGCAGGGCCCAGTTCGTCCACCGAACAACCCAGCCGAGTGGCCAGACCCTGTCGGAACAGGTGTTCCGCCATCGGCGAACGGCAGGAGTTGCCCGTACACACGAACAACACTTCGCTGCGGGCCAGACGCTCCAGCGTCCGGCGGTCCACCGCCCCTGGGCGGGCGATCCGCCACTCGTTTCCCTGGATCACCACCACGGTCGAGGCCGCGCCGTACCGCGTGCGGCCGGCGTCGATCGCGTACGCCGCCACACCGTCGAAATCGCGGAGCGCCTCGGGCAAGGTGAATGGCGGCGGGGCGCGGTGGCGATTGGCGCTGCTGGCCACGACCGGAACCCCCGCGTCGCCCAGCAGCCGTGCCGCCACCGGGTGGTCAGGGCAGCGCAGGCCAACCGTCCCCGCGTGATAAATCTCGCGCAACTGCCCGCGGGGACACGCGGCGGCAATCGGCGTGTGCTCCGGGGCCGGCTCTTCACACACCAAGGTCACCGGGCCGGGCCAAGCCTTCCGGGCCAGCCGGCGGGCCACCGGCGTCGGCGACCGCACATACTGCTGCGCGTGCCGCGGCTGCCCAAGGTGAACCGTGAAGGGCCGCTCATCGGCCTGCCCCTTGGCGGCACGCAGCCGCGCCATCGCTTGCGGATCGGCGGCGTTGGCGGCTACCCCATAGACCGTTTCCGTCGGAAAGACGACCAGCTCGCCCCGGCGCAGCGCCGCGGCGACTTCGGCCAAGTGCGATGCATAAGTATTTGTATCGCCGGAGCTTATGGTGACAGTTCGCATGCGCCGCCTTCCGAGGCCGCATTCTGCGGGACACCCCCCCTACTGTCAACCACCGGCCAAATCGGCATTCGCGATCGCGCGACACGGGAGGGCGAGGCTCCTGCCGAGCCGCGGCTCGTCGAGAGGCCCGCCATCCCGTCCGGTGTCCCACGTCCTTGAATGGCCATGAAGGTGCCTTTCTCGCGTGGTCCGACGACCCAAGTGGTGGCCTCCCCGGCCTGCCGCCAATGGCCGCGATCTGGTTCCGGACAATCACTCACTCGCCGGCGCGGTGTACAACGCTCGCCGGAGCCAGGCCAAGGCGACCCATACGGTGACCCAGGCGGCGGCAGCGGCCGTGAAGGGCACGACGAACCGGTACGGGGGATAGGGAACGTACAGAGGGTTGGGTGGCGTGGTCGAACCGCCCCAGGTTTGATCCATGATGTGGCAGGCCAGCGCCAGCAGCGGGGCAAGAACCACCAGTCCTCGACCCAACCACCGCGCCCCCGCAGCCAGCCCCACACGCCGCCCGGTCGGGCCATACAGCATGGTCTGAAGCACCATTCCGGCCGTCATAACGTCCAAGGTGTGAAAGGCGAGCGGGCTCGCCAACCAGGAGAACCCGAGCAGCATCAGGATGGCCACGATCGTCCCCGCCAAGCCGAAGTACCCCCCCACCGTGTCCTCCTTCCCGCGGCTGGCCACGCGGCTGGCCCAGGCCGCCACAATCGCGATCCCCAGGCGGGAGACGAAGAGCATCTCCGGTAGCAACAGCAGCCGCAGAAGGAGACTCGCGGACACCAACCACAAGACGTGATCAAAGCGCGCCGGCTCCGGTCCGTCGAACCACTGCTCGAGCGTGTCGGGGTCGCATGGCTGCCCGCACTCGGGGCAACGGAGCTCCCGCAAGCCCGCCAGCGCGTAGCCGCACTCCAGGCAGCGATACGTACGATCAAGCGGCACGGCCGGGGGCCGGGCCGCGGGCGGCAGCGGGGGCTTGGGTCGCGCGGGCCGCGGCGGCGCTTCGAGGAGGTTCTCCAGAGCGTCCACCGTGTCGTCGTCCCTGGGCGGAGGGGTGGGCATGGGTGCTCCCGTGACGGCTGACCGGCCGATTATAACGTGGTGAGGCGCGGGCCGGGGCGCCGTGTGTCCCGCCCCGCGGGTTGCCGTTTCCCCGCGGTAGGCCCCCCCGCCGCCGCTACGTATACTGCTCCGATGGAATACACCTATCGTGACAAGACGATCGTCGTGGCCCTCGGCGGCAACGCCATTTCCAAGCCCGACCAGGAAGGCAACGTCCCGCAGCAGTTCGAGAACACCAGCTACACCGCGAACTACCTCGCGGAGCTGGTGGCCCAGGGGTACCAGCCGATCGTGACGCACGGGAACGGCCCGCAGGTCGGCAACGTCCTGCGGCGGGTCGAACTGGCCGCGAAGGAGCTCTACCGGCTGCCCCTGCACATCTGCGGCGCCCACACGCAGGGCGGCATGGGCTTCATGATCGCCCAATGCCTGAACAACGCCTTGCACCGTCGCGGCATTGAACGCCGCTTCTCGGCCATCGTAACCAGCGTCGAAGTGGACCGCGAAGACCCCGCGTTTCGTAAACCGACCAAGCCCATCGGCAACTTCTACCCCAAGGACAAGGCCGAGAAGCTGCAAGCGGAGCAGGGTTGGGATATGATTCATGTGCGGCGGCAGGGCTGGCGACGGGTGGTCGCTTCGCCGGCGCCCAAGGCCATCGTGGAAATCGACCTGATCCGGCGTCTGGTGGACGCGGGCGAGCTCCTGGTGGCGGCGGGCGGCGGCGGCATCCCCGTCGCCCGGAATGCCGCCGGGGAATGGTCGGGCGTCGAGGCGGTCATCGACAAGGACCGCACGGCGGCGCTGCTGGGCCGGGCCCTCGACGCCCCGGTGCTGATGATCGTGACGGCGGTCGAGCGGGTGGCGTTGGGCTACGCCACCCCCCAGGAACGGCCGCTGGAGCGCATGACCGTGGCCGAAGCAACGATGCACCTGATGGCCGGGGAGTTTCCGCCGGGGTCGATGGGGCCGAAGATCGAGGCCGCGATCGAGTTCCTGCGGGGCTGCGCACCGGGCAAGGCCGCGGTGATCATCTGCGACATCGAGCACATGGGTGAGGCCCTGGCGGGGCGTAGCGGGACGCGCATCGAGCCGGACGGGTAGGCCGTCGGCGGGTACGCGCGACACGTCCGGTCACCCCCGCCGGCGCTGGGCCGAGCTCCGAGGAGGTGCGCCATGACGATCCGCCCCCAACGCATTCTGTGGCCCACGGACTTCTCCCCCCTTTCGCTGTGGGGCGCCCGTTACGCGCGGGCCTTCCGCGAGACGCTCAACGCCGAGCTGCACGTCATTCATGTCATCCCCCCTTCGCTGACGCCCGATTTCGCCGTCACCCTCCCCACCGAGGTGCCGGTGACGTACTCCGAGGATGAACTGGCGCGCTCCTGCCGCGCGCGACTGGATGAGCTGCTGCCCGCGCAGTTCGGCACGTCGTCCGGCATCGTCGCCGAGGTGTTGTTCGGCAACCCGTGGTCGGCGATCTGCAAGTACGCCGCGGACGCCACCATCGACCTCATCATCGTGGCCACCCACGGGCGGACCGGGTTGCAGCACGTGCTGATCGGCAGCACGGCCGAGCGCATCGTCCAGAACGCACCCTGCCCGGTCCTGACGGTGAAACGCTCGGGGCGGGATTTCGTCGTGGAGTGAACCGACCCCGTCCGCCCCGGTCGCCCCAGGCGCGCGCACCGAGCGGCCGGCTGTTGGCGGGCCCGGCGCCGGCCGGTATCCTGAAGCCGCGCGCGGGCACCACGTCCGGTGCCCCGGGCCCTATCGGATATGGAACGGGAACACACTATGAACGCGCATCGCCTCGGGTCGCGGATCGGCGGGGGCTCGGTCGTTGCCGTAGCGCTCCTCCTGGCGGGCTGCAAAGGCGAGTCGACCGACAAGGCGGCCACGCAGCCCGGCGGCACGGGCGGCACCGCCGGCGCGGCGGCCCCGACCGCCGAGCTGACGCTGCCTGAGTTTGACGCGGGCCAACTGCCCTTTGCCGTGCAGACCAAGCTGGGGGCGGCGCGCCGGGAGGCCCGCCGCGCGCCCAACGACGCCGGGAAGCTCGCCGACCTCGCGGCCCTGTGTTACGTCCACGGCTTCCCCGACGTGGCCCTGAAGTGCTTTGAGCGGGCGGCCCAGGTCGAGCCGCAGCGGTTTCTGTGGTGGTACTACGTCGGTCTGACCCGCGAGAAGATGGGACAGCTCGCCGAGGCGCGGACGGCGTACGAGCGGGCACTGGCCTACGCGGCGGACCGTTACGAAAACCAGGTCCTGGCCTGGGTGCGCATCGCCGCCCTGCTGCTGGACAAGGACCCGACCCGGGCCGCCGAGATGTTCCGCCATGTTCTCGAAAAGGAAGGCCACCCCAATCGCGTCGCGGCCCACTACGGCCTCGGGGTGTGCGCGCGGGCCGCCGGACGGACCGACGAAGCGCTGGCCGCCTTCAACGCCGCGCTGAAGGAGGCCCCCGACTTCGGTCCGGCGCACGGCGCCCTCGCCGAGCTGCTGACCGCCGCGGGCCGCGCGGAAGAAGCCCAGATCCACCGCGACCGCGCCTCCGGGAGCGACGATCACATCCGGCCGATCAGCGACCCGATCGAACTCCAACTGCTCCGCCAGGGTCTCGACGTGCAGGCGGTGCTGGCGGGGGCGATCGAGGCGGCACAGCGCGGGCGCTTCGCCGACGCGGAGGACATGGTCCGCGCCGCGATGGACGCGGACCCCACCGGCGTCGAGTCCCACAACATGCACGGCCTGGTGCTCGGAATGCAGGGGAAGCTGGACGACGCGATCCGCGAGTTCGAGCGGGTGCTGAGTCTGCCCGAGGGACGCGACTTCAAACCCGCCAAGCTCAACCTCGCGTACATGCGCATGCGCCGTCAGGAGTACGACCAATCGGAGCAGCTCGTGCGCGAGATCCTCGCGCAGCAGCCCACGTACGGGGACGGCCTGCGGCTGTTCGCCACATTGGCCGTCCTCCAGCGCGACCCGGCCCGCGCCATCCCGGTACTGGAGGCCGCCCTGGCCGCCGCCCCCGCCGACGGCGCCGTGCATCATCAGGTGGGCGTGCTCCTGCTGGAGCTCAACCGACCGAACGAGGCGAAGGCCGCCCTGCTGAAGGCCCTCGAGCTCCGTCCCGGCCTGGCCGAGGCGCGGATTCCGCTGGGCGCGATTTGCTTCCATGAACAGGACGTGGAACGCGCTCGTCGATACTGGGCCGACGCCATCCGCTTCGACCCGCGTCTGGTCCAAGCCCGGGCCGGGTTGGTGGGGCTGTACAAGCAGGAGAAGGAGTGGGAGAAGATCGAGCCGCTGCTGCGCGAGGGGTTGCAGGTGGTCCCGGACTCGCCGGACCTGGCTAACTACCTGGCATGGCACCTGGCGACTTGTCCCGAGGCCGCGCGCCGCAACCCTGCCGAAGCCGTCGAGCTGGCCCTCAAGGCCTGCGCCGCGACCGGCTATCAGAGCGCCATGACCGTCGACACGCTGGCGACGGCCTACGCCGCCGCCGGTCGCTTCGACGAAGCCCGCAATTGGATCGCCAAGGCCATTGACCTGGCCCGCGCCGCGGGGTCTCAGCGGGACGTGCAGGAGTTCGAGCAGCGGCGCGCCTTGTTCGAGGCCAACCAACCCTACCTTGACCAGTAGCGAAGTGCCGGACCCCACGCAGTGCGCCCCGCACAAGCTGAACAACGCGGGCGGGAGCGGCAACGCCCATGACCGGGCCGGGGAGCGAAGCCCTTGTGGACGTCGTGGTCGTCGGGGCCGGGGCCGCCGGTCTGATGACCGCTATCACCGGCGCCCGCGCCGCGCCGGGCTTGCGCATCGCGGCCCTCGACGGCGCCCGGCGTCTGGGGGCGAAGATCCGTGTCAGCGGGGGCGGTCGCTGCAACGTGACCAACCGGGTGGTCACGCCGGCGGACTTCCACACCGACAGCCCCCCCGCCCTGCGCCGCGTCCTGGCGACCTTCGATGTCCCCCACACGCGGGAGTTCTTCGCCGATGTGGGCGTCGCTCTGAAGGAGGAGGAAGGCGGCAAGCTCTTTCCCGTCAGCAACCGCGCCGACACCGTAGTCCAAGCCCTGCTCGGCGAAGCCGAGCGGCGCGGCGTCCAGCTCCGGACTGGGCACCGCGTCGTGGCCGTCGCGCGACGCGCGGAGAACTTCGCGCTGACCATCCGGAACGTGGCCGCGACCGAAACAACGACCGACGCGCTGGTTGCGCGACGGGTGGTCTTGGCCACGGGGGGCCTATCGTTGCCAAAGACGGGCAGCGACGGGGCGGGATACGCTCTCGCGCGGTACCTGGGGCACTCGCTCGTGCCGACGACGCCGGCGCTCGTGCCGCTGACGCTCGACGGCGACCTTCACAAGCCCCTGGCCGGCATCGCGCACGAAGTGGAGCTTACTTCCCACGTCGCGGGACAGCGGCCCCGACGGCTGCGCGGCCCGCTGCTGTGGACCCACTTTGGCATCAGCGGCCCCGTCGTGCTGAATGCCTCACGCTACTGGCTGCGCGCTCAAGTGGACGGACATCCGGCCACCCTGACGGCCAACTTCCTGCCCGGCGACGAGTTCCCGGAGGTGGAACACTGGTTGGTCGAGCAGTCGGCGACCAACGCGCGCAAGGCCCTGCACACCGTGCTCAGTGCCAGACTGCCCGCCCGGGTCGCCGCAGCGGCGCCCGAGTGGGCCGGCGTCAACCCCCGGATGCCGGTCGGACACCTGCCGCGCGACGACCGCCGCCGCCTCGTCCACGCCCTGATTGAGTGGCCCCTGCCCATCACGGGCAGCCGCGGCTACACCCACGCGGAGGTGACCGCGGGCGGGGTGCCGCTGGCCGAAGTAGATCCTGGCACGATGGCTTCGCGCCGCTGCCCCGGCCTGCACCTGGTGGGAGAGATCGTGAACGTGGACGGCCGCATCGGCGGCTTCAACTTCCAATGGGCCTGGGCCAGCGGCCACGTCGCCGGCACCGCGCTGGCCGCGTGTCTTCGGACCTAATCGAACGTGGTCCCGCCCACACGATGTCCACGCCGCCCGGGGAGGGCCGTACGCCAGCCGGACCCGATAACGACGCCCGCGGAACATCTACTGCCTGCTGCCCCGGCCTCCCGGCGATCCCCGCCGGCCCGCCCCCCCCTTCCAATGAACAAGACCCCCCGCGCGAGCGGCGGGCCCCGTGGCCGCGGCGCCCTGCGGGGCGATTACCGGGCGAAGGCAAAACTTCGCCGGTATGCGCTTGAAATCGCGGAAGACGGGTGCCTAGAACCTTGCGGCGTGAGAAAACGGGTGCGAGTCACCCAGGAAGACTGGTCTCAGGAGGCTGAGAAAGCACACCTCCACCGGCACTTTTAGGAAAGGGAGAATCGGATCATGAAGAAAGCACTCTGTCTGGTTGCACTGTTGGGCCTCATCGCCTCCGCGAGCGCGAACGTCGAGTTCTTCTTCACCAAGAGCACCGACGCGTGGGGCCTGAACGACCCGGCGTTGGCCTTCTTGCACGGCAAGGGCAACGGCACCGACTACATCGATGGTTACAAGCTGTCCCCGGCCGGCGCTCCAACGGGCGCCACGATGCCGGACGTGGTCATCACCGACCCGCAGACCGAGTATGCGTACATCTGGGGCCGCTTCGTGGATGAGCCCACCGGCGCCAAGATCAACGGCATCGCGATCGGCGTGGCCAATGCCCTGGCCGGTGCCGGCAACATCTGCTTCTACCAGCTCGACAACATGAATGACGAGGACATCGGCGCCAAGCGGTGGGACGGCGACCCGAGCGTCTACTACTTCAACCCCAACGGCCTGGTCGCGGTCACGGCCTTCGGCATCACCAACCGCAACACGACCCTGCCGTGGAACCTGTATGTCGGCAGCCCGGACCGCACGTTCCTCCTCGGCGCGGTCAAGATGCCGCAGGGCGTCACTGAGATGACGTTCACCTTCGGCCCGACCCCGGTCAACTACGCGACCCCGCCGAACCCGGGCGTGCTGGCCATCAACAAGGTCGTCGTCCCCGAGCCGGCGGCCATGGTGCTGCTCGGCCTGGCAGGCCTGGTTCTGCGTCGCCGCTAAGCCCGACGCTCCGACCAACCTGACGTAACCGCGCGGAGCCGGACGATTCGTCCGGCTCCGCTCTTTTCTCACATCAACGCGACCGGTCCGCTTCGCTTCAGTTCGGCCAGCCGGTCCGCAAACCCGCGCGTCGCCTCCACGTCGCGACGTATCTGCCGAATAAGTTCCTCCGGCCCCGCAAACCGACTCTGCTCCCGCAGCCGCGCCAGGAAGTGCAGCCCGATGGTCCGGTCGCGCACGTCGGCGTGAAAATCGAGCAGGTGCGCCTCCACACGACACCGGACCTGGTCGAACGTCGGCTGCGGTCCGACGTTCACCGCCGCCAGGTGCAACGTCCCATCGTCGAGCTGGGCCACGGCGGCATACACCGCTTGTTGCGGCAGCAGGTGCACGATGCCATCGACGTTCGCCGTCGGGAAGCCCAGTGTCGCTCCCCGGCCCGCGCCGTGACCCGTCCTGCCGACCACGCGATACGGCCGCCCCAACATGACGCCCGCCTCGTCCACCCGCCCGTCCACCAGGGCCTGACGAATCGACGTGCTGCTGATGGTGGGATGCGTGGGCAGCTCCGTGCAGCGCACGGCGGGCACTTCGTGGACCTCGTAGCCCCACCGCTCCGCGTGCGCTCGCAGCGTGTCCACGTTCCCGCCCCGGCCCCGCCCGAAACTGAAGTCCGGCCCCTCCACCAACGCCCGCGGCCGGCAATGGGCCACCAGACTCGCCAGAAAGTCGCCGGCCTGCTGCGTCAGCAAGGCGGGCTCACTCCGCAGCACAACGGCGTGGCCGACTCCGAGCCGTTCCAGCAGCGCCAGCTTCTCCGCGAGGGTCGTCAGGGGCGCGGGCGCCCGCTCCGGCGCCAACACCGCCAGCGGGTGTGGGTCGAACGTGACCGCGACGACCGGGGCCGAGCAGTGCGCCGCGACCCGCTGCGCCGTCGCCACCAGCGCCGCGTGGCCCCGATGGACGCCATCGAAGTTCCCGATGGTCAGCACGGCGCCGGCGACCGGCGCCGGGACGCTGCCCAGACTGTGATAGACCTCCATGCCCCGAGCATATTCCGCAGGGCGCGGGCTGTCGAACTCCGCACGAAGAAGTACCCCCCGACGTAAGCCGTGGCCCGGACGCCTTAGAACCGCACGCTCAGCCCGAGTGACCAGGCCAGCCCGCGGGCCTCCGGCAATGGAACGCCCGGATCCTCGCTGATCTTCGTGACCGTGAGCGGTTCCCCGCCGATGATGTTCATCACCGGCGAATCATCGCTCATCAACCCCCGCGAAAACACTCGCAGCAGATGCCCGCTCCAGCCGCAAACGTACGCCCCCGGCGACCGGACGGCATCCAGCGGAACGGTCGCTCCCGTCATCGGGCACTCACGCGGACGCGGACTGGACGCGGTCGTCGGCACTGCGGTCATGACGCTGGACATGGGAGCCTCCTGCACCCGGGGCCGTGCCGCCCGCGATCAGTCCGTGCGCCGCACAGCCCAATTGGACCTCTCTCCTGCTTGAACAGCGTGAACGACGCCGTCGCTCCGCGACAGCGCGATCACCCGCATTTTGCTATCGACGGGGCCGGCTTCGACACTTTAGCGCATACGTCCAAAACCCGCGCGAAGTTCGCGGCAGCGGAATTGACAAGCGCTGAGAGACCGGCCACAACTCGGCCATGCAGTCCGCGACTCCCCAGGCCGGCCCGACGGACCCGCGGCTGGCCTGCTATCTGACGAATCTCGGGGCCCTCTATTCCACCGATCCCGGGCTGGCCGCCCGCCTTGAGCAGCTCCCCTTTGCCGCCCTGCCCCCCCTTCTGCCGACCCGCGACGGCCACTGGACAACGCAGGTAACCGCCGACGACGGCAAGGCCGTCACCGTTCACAGCCGGTACCAGCCGCTCGATGAAGCGCGCACGCTCGTCGATGCCCAGGCCAAGCACCCGCGCGAGGCCCCGACCGACGGGGAGTCCACCGTTGAGGACGAACTGGAAAGCGAGTGCTTCCTGGTGCTGGGCCTGGGCCTGGGCTACCACGTGGCGGAACTCGAACGACGCTTTCCGCGTCCGTTCCTCATCGTGGCGGAGGACGACTTGGCGCTGCTCAAGGCCGCCCTGTGCGTGACCGACCTCGCGGTGCCGCTGCGTGAACGTCGCCTCACCTTCCTGACCGCCGCCGACAAATCGCAGGTTCACGAGCGTCTGCGCCCGATTCTCACCGCGTTGATGCTCGGGCTGCGGTTCATCAACCCCCCGCACGCCCGCCGCTACCACGCCCGCTTCCACACCCAGATCAGCACCCTGCTGCGCGACTTCGTGTCCTACGGGCGGCTGCAAATGGTCTCGGTGGTGCGCAACGCCCGGCTGACGTGCCACAACGCCGCCTTCAACCTGGCCGCGTACGTCGCCCAACCCGGGGTCGAGGTGCTGACGGGCCGGGCGGCCGGCTACCCCGCAATCCTCGTCGCCGCCGGTCCCTCGCTGGCCCGTAACATCGACCAGCTTCCCGCCCTGCGCGACCGGGCCGTCATCGTGGCCGTCCAGACGGTCTTTCGCACGCTGCGGGCCCGCGGCTGCCCGCCGCACTTCGTCACCAGCCTGGATTACCACGAGATTTCGGCCCAGTTCTTCCGCGATGTCGAGGCGGGCGAGACGATCCTGGTGGCCGAGCCGAAGGTGTCCTGGCACGTGCTGGACACCTTCCGCGGGCGCACGCACGTGCTGAACTCCGGCTTCCTCAACGATCTGCTGCGCGACGCCGCCCCGGCCCGCGGCCGACTCCGGGCCGGCAGCACCGTCGCCCACCTGGCGTTCTATCTCGCCGAGCACCTCGGCTGCGACCCCATCATTCTGGTGGGCCAGGACCTTGCCTTCCCCGAAGGGCTGTACTACCCCCCCGGCATGCAGATTGAGCGCATCTGGCAGCCCGAGCTGGGCCGCTTCGTCACCGTGGAAATGAAGCAATGGGAGCGGATCGTCCGTTCCCGTTCGAACCTGCGCCGGGTCAAGGACATCCACGGCCGCGACACCTACACCGACGACCAGATGTTCACCTACGCCGAGCAGTTTCAGTCCGACTTCCTGGCCAGCCCGGCGCGGATCATTCACGCCACCGAAGGCGGCCGGCAACTGGAAGGCACCGAGGTAATGACGCTGCGCGAAGCCACCGAGCAGTACTGCGGGCGACCACTGCCGCCGGACCTGTTCGCCGCCGACCCCGCTCCGCCGCCGGCCGATCTCAAGCCGCAAGTCGTGCGGGCGCTGGAGCAGCGGTTGGAGGAGCTGAACGAAATCCGCGGGATCGCGACCGAGACGCTGGACATTCTTGAACGTCTGGCGGCCCTGGTCGAGCAACCCGCCGAGTTCAACCGCCTGGTCACCCGCGTGGACGAGCTGCGGGCCCGGATGCAGCGCAACGACCAAACCTACGGTCTGGTCAGCCAGGTGTCACAACTGGCCGAGCTGCGCCGCGTTCACGCCGACCGCGCCATCCGTGACGAGCAGGCCGAAACCCCGGCCATGGCCCGGCGGCGGCTGAAACGCGACCGCGAATACGTCGCCGCCTTCATCGAGGGGTGCGATTACTTGTTGCGCATGTTGCCCGAGGCCATCCAGCGGGTCCGGGAGCAGCTGGCATGAAGATCGTCGCCGCCGTCTTCGCCGATTTCGCCCAGGCCCCCGCCGGCGGCCCGTCGCGGCTGCTCATGCCGCTGGCCGGCCGCCCGGCGCTGCGGCACACGCTCGAGCGCCTGCTCCGCGTGGAGGGCGTCGCCGCACGCTGCCTGTTCGTCCGCCCGCGCGACGAAGAACCGGCGGCCAAGTTTCTGCGAGCAGCCGAACTAAGCGACCGGATCGAGCTGCTCCCCAAAGACGACGCCCCGCGCCCCCGCCGACTCCTGCTCACGACGGCCCGCAAGTGGAACCTCGAATCCTGGCGCGGGGGGCTGCTCGGCACGACGTGGTTCGATGAGTTCGTCGATCCGCACGCCACGGCCCTGCTCATCAACCACTACAAGTGCCAGGCCATTTTCTGCGTCGACGGCCACCAGCCGGTGTTCGACCCGGAGATTTCCACCGCGATGATCGCGCACCTGCGCGAGCACGAGCAGGACTGCAAGATCGTCTTCACCCAGGCCCCGCCAGGATTGACCGGCATTCTCGTCACCCGGGCGAGCCTGGAAGACCTGCTGGAGTTCAATATCCCGCTCGGCATGGCCCTGTCGTACCGCCCCGAGCTGCCCCAGCCGGACCCGATCACGTTCTACCCTTGCTACCAGCTCCCGCCGGAAATCGTCCAGACCCCCGCCCGCCTGCTGGCCGATACGAGGCGGAGCTGCGAGCTCATCGAGGCGGCGTTGGCCGAGTTGGGCAACACCGCCGCTGCGGACGCGCTCGTCGCCTGGCTGCGCCAACCTGGCCGCCACCGAGCGGGCACTTTGCCGGTCGAGGTGGAGCTCGAATTGACGACCGCCGACCCCCTGCCGGACACCACGCTCCGGCCGCGTGGGGCCCGCGTCCCTGCGCGGCAACTGGAGGATCCGGACGCCGTCAGGCGGCTGGCCCGGGAACTCGCCGCTTATGATGACCGGCTGGTCGTGCTGGGGGGTGCCGGCGACCCCCTGCAACACCCCCGGTTCGCGGAGGTCTGCGGTCTCCTGCGCGAGGCGGGCATCTATGGGCTGTGTGTGACCACGCCGCTGGTGGACCTGACGGACGACCAGTTGGCCGCGCTGTTTGTTCACCGGGTCGATGTGCTGGAGGTCTTGCTGGACGCCCACACGCCGGCGACCTACCAGCGGGTGCATCGCCGCGACGTGTGCGGGCAGGTCATCGCCAACATCGAGCGCATCGAGCAGGTCCGCCGCCGGCAGCAAGCCCCCCAGCCGATCATCGTGCCGAGCATCACGCGCTGCGCCGCGACGATCGGTGAAATTGAGCGGTTCTATGATGATTGGATACGCAAGACCGGTTTTGCCGTAATTCGCGGGTACAACGACTACTGCGGACTGTCGCCTCGTGATAGTTTGCTATCGACAACGCCGCTCGTCCGCGGTCCGTGCCGACGCCTGGACAGCCGTTTAACACTGCTGGCTGACGGCAAAGCGTCAGCGTGTTCTCAGGACGTAGCGGTGAAGATGCCCGTCGGCGACTGGTTCACCGAACAACTCGCGGACGTTTGGGCGGGGTCGAGGCTCGCGGCCCTGCGTGAAGCTCACAAGTCGCTGTCGTTGGAAGCCTTCCCGATCTGTTTGACGTGCGGGGAGTGGAACCGACCGTAGCTGGAATGCGTCTAATTATGTGCTATCCGTAGACCGCGCGCCAGCGTTCAGTGATTTCGCGCGGTTTTGAGTTGCACGGCCCCTGGGAGGCCGATAGGATGTGTATGGAGCGTGTCGGCTGAGCGCGCTCCGTGAGTCGCTATCCTCTCACTCATCTCGCTCATACTGCTCATACTCAGCCGACAAGCGGATTGCTCGTCTGAGCTGCGGTCCAGGCCGTCCCGGCAGCGTTGACCGTCTCCACGGTCGCTGGCGCGCGGACCGAACGAGGTGAGTCATGGCGGAGTCCATCAAGTGTGCCTGCTCGCACTGCGGGGCCAAGTACCGGCTCCCGGTCGAGGCCCAGGGGCGCACGGCTCGCTGCAAGCGTTGCGGGAACCGGTTTGAGATCCCGCGCGAGCAGAGCCTCGAAGACAGCATAATGTCCTGGCTGATGACCCCGGAAGAGGACGAGGACGAAGTCGCCCCCGCCAAGCCGCGTGTCATCACCATGCCGAACGAGCCCGATAACGACGGGTCCGAGACCGCCAAACGTGTCCGCGGCACCATCCGCATGAAGACCCCCACCCCGGAAAAGCAGGCGTAGGTCGCCCCTTCCCCGCCGCCGCCGACCCCCGCACCAACCAGCACCCCCGCCCGCGGCCTTCTCATGGTCATACTGCTGCCGCGCTCAGCCGGCCCCGCTTACTCATTCCGTCTTCGTGACGTACAATAATCTCCCCGTGTCGTCGGCAGCCGTCGCGTGCCCTGGGTACCCCACGTGAGAACGCCGAAGCCCGTGGTAGTCCATCTGCTGACGGCCGAGCTCAGGCCGGACGCCACTCCGATGTTGCGTCTGCTGCTCAGCCGACCAGACGACGCCACGACGCAGCGGGTGCTCCACCTCGGCGTGGGACCGGTGACGCCGCTCGGCGGGCAGGTGGAGCGGATTCACGCGCCGGCCCCGCTACGGCGGCTTCGGGAGCTTGCGTTGCGACGGCACTTGGCGCTACTGGGGTTATGGGACGCTCCACGCCCCATTGTGTTGCACGCCTGGTCCCCGCAGGCCGCCGCTTGGGCCTGCGGCTTGGCCGCCGGTCATCGCCCGCTCCTGGTCGAAGTCGATCCTGGCGATGACCTGAGGCAAGTCGCCCGGTGGTCCGCGACCGGCACGTTGGGCTTGGTCTGTCGCAGCGGCAGCTTGCGGGACCGACTGCTCGACTTCGGGGTTCCGGCCGCGAGGATTCGGTGTATTCGTCCCCCGGCCGCCAACTCCCCCAGCGCACCGGCCCGCCGCGCCGCAACACGGCGGATGCTGGGGCTCACCGACGACGACCGGGCCGTCGTGGTCCTCCCTCCGTTGACGCGCGCCGGCGGCGGCTTCGTCGCCACCTGGGCCGCCCTGCTCGCCGAGAAAGTGCGCCGCGACGTGCGCTTAGTACTACCTGCCGACGGCCCGGACACGCCGCGGGTCCGGCGGCTGATCGAAGACTGCCGGCACCGGTGGATGGTGCGCTGGGCGCCGCCGCACCTGCCGCTGGGCAACTTGTTGGCCGCGTGTGACCTGGCGGCGTTCACCCCGGTCGCGGACGCCCCGCTGTCCAGCTTGGCGGCAGCCGTCGTCGCCGGGCTTCCAGTCGTGGCATCGGCGGTCCCGACCGTGCGGGAACTCCTGACGGACGGGCACACCGGCTGGCTGTGCCGCCCCGGCGACCCGAAAGACGCCGCCCGGGCGCTGCTCCACGCACTGGAACACCCGGACGACTCGCACCGCCAGGCCCAGCGGGCCCAAGACAATCTGGGGCGACTGTTCGCCGAGGACACCATAAGCGCAGAATACGCAGACGCTTACGCACGTCTCGCGGGCCGGCAGCCGGTCAGTGCCCCGTAGACCTGCGGCGGCGCCTACCGTTTCCTGGGGGGCAGCCCAACGCGGTCGGTATCCCCAGCAGCCCCCGGGACCGCGCGATTTCCCTTGCGGGCGGAGCGGGGGCGCGTTTATGCTATTGGCGCAGGTGGGGCAGCGAGGCTATGGCGGCACGCTACCCGCCGGAGGAGTGTTTCTCGCTATCGTCGCGAGAAGGAGGTGGACGGGATGAAATACCGATTCTTGCTCGTTGCGCTTGTGTTGGGCGCGTGCCTATTGCCTGCGGCGGAGCAGGCGTGGGCCCAGAAACCGGACGTGGCCATTGTGGCCGCGGCCAGCTCGACGCTGACGGATCCTCGCTTCACGGATCCGCAGGCCAAGTTGATGGGGACGGGGCAGTTCAATAGCGTCACCATCGTGGATTGCATCACGACGACGCCGACGTTGGCGGAACTGCTCGCCTACGACGCCGTCATCACCTGGAGCAACACGAATTACTTCAGCGGCGAGGCGTTGGGCAACGTGCTGGCCGACTACGTGGACGCCGGCGGCGGCGTGGTGGTGGCGGTTTATGCCAACAGCACGACGACGAACAACCGCTACCTGGCCGGCCGCTGGATCACGGGCGGCTACGAGGTCATCCCTTCGCGCAGCGGGACCACGACGGGCCAGCAGTTCCTCGGCACGATCCTGGTACCCGGGCACCCGATCATGCAGGGTGTCAACACGTTTGACGGTGGCACGAGCAGTGCTCGTCCGACGACGGCGGACGTGACGGCCGGCTCGACGAAGATCGCCCAGTGGACTGACGGCAAGACGCTGGTGGCCGTCGGCGCGAATCCGCACCGGGTCGACCTGGGCATGTATCCGCCTTCGAACGCGGTCAGCTCCGGGTTCTGGAACCAGACCACGGACGGCGCGATCCTGATGGCCAATGCTCTGACCTACTCCATTCCTGAGCCCGCCACGCTGGCTTTGTTGGGACTGGGGTTGGTGCTCGCACGCCGGCGGTAGGCCGAGCGGCACGCACTACTGCGCTACGAGCCTGGGGCCGGACACGATACGGCGTCCGGCCTCTTCGTTTATCATCCGAGTGCTTCGCGGCTGCAAACCCGCCCGGCCTCCGGCCGCCGCGAACACCGGGCGTCAGGCCACGCGCGGCGAACAAAGGCCCCTGACCGCTTCCGTTTCAACCCATGCAGCGCCTACCACTCGTGCCATGTCGATTCCTCGATCCCCGATCGGCGGACCAGGCCGCCGAGCAACCCATCGCGGACGCGGTCAACATACCGCTCGATGAGCTGCCGCGGCGCACACACGAGCTGCCGCCGCGGGATACGGTCGTGCGGGTCGTCGGACCAAAGGCGCTGGCCCGGACCACGGTCGAGTGGTTGCGTGCGCACGGGCGGCGCGCGGCGGTCGAAGCCACATTCAGCTACGCCGCACAGGCCGATTCGAACCTCGGCCGCCTGTGGCAGCCGACGGCCTTTCTAAGCGAGGTTGTTCCCCACTGGCGACCGGGCACGGCTCTCGATCTGGCCTGCGGCGTCGGCCGCGATGCCGTGTACCTGGCTTCGCTAGGCTGGCAGGTGACGGCGGTGGACGTGCTGCCCGACGCTCTGGAGCGCGCGCGCGAGTTGGCCGGCCGGTACGCCGCCGCCATCGAGCCGATCGAATGGCGCCAGGTGGACCTGGAGCGCGAAGCCCCCGCCTTCGAGGGCGCGTTCGACCTGGTCGTCGGCTTCCGCTACTTGCACCGCCCGCTGTTTAGCCACCTGCCCAACTGGCTGCGGCCCGGCGGCCACGTCGTGTACGAGACGTTCACGACCCTGCACCGCGAGCGCCACGGCCGGCCGGCGTCGGACGCGCACGTGCTCAGCCCCGGCGAGCTGCCGCGACTACTCGCCGGCTTCGACCTCCGGCACCACAGCGAAGCGTGGCGCGGCGAAGCGCACACCGCCCGCGCGTGGGCTGTCAAGACGCAGGACTTCATGGCCCGGGCCGCGCGCAGTCCGGCGATGAAACTGAATCGGCATTGGCGCTCGGCCGACACGGGAGGGCGGGGCTCCTGCCCAGCCGCGGCTCGCCGGGAGGCTCGCCCTCCCATCCGCCACAGCTCGGGGGGACTTTGCCCTCCCCACCCTCCGCAATCCCCGTGTGGTGGCCGGAATCACGGGCCGGCGTCGCCACCGCGCACGCGTTTCGCTGGACCAGCGGACCCCGGTCAGTTCAGGCCGCTGCTCATGACCTTCTTCGCGCCGCGCTGCCCCCAGCGCAGCCCGACGTTCCCGCCCGCCCCGTCGCGGAGCGTGAGGAAGTGCCGATCGCAGCCCTCCTGCAACGGTTCCAGCCCGGTCGGCGGCAGGCCCTCCACGACCGGCGGACTGAACTCCGCCGGCGGGATCGGCCCGTTGACGCGGTCGTACGCGAAATTGAGCACCGCGCGGCAACCGGGGGCCGCGGCGACCACGACCCGGAGCGGCCGGAACGTCTCGGCGTCGACGTACCAATCCGTGATCCGGCATTCCGAAAACACATGTCGTCCACTCGTCCGCACGCGCGCGTACCAGCCGCGAACGCGATGACAGCGCCGCTCGCTGACCGTCGCCAAGCCGCGGTATTCAAGGCACCGCTCGGCCGCCGCCTGCACCAAATCGCCGTCCAAATCGCCGAACGGACTGCACAGCGACACGTTCTTCTCCGCGATTGCGTCAAACGGGCCGACCACGAGCTTGGGCCCGCCCGGTCCGTCCAGGTGCCACCAGCACCGCTCGCCGTCGCTGCCGAGGCAGAAACGGTTGGCCGACGTCATATAGGGCGTCACGTCGCCGAAGAACTGCCGCGGGGCCTGCCACTTGAACACGGCCCAGTACGACCGCAACTGGGCGAATCCCGCCGGGCCCGCGACACTGATCACCTCGGTCACCGTCTCGCTGAGCGATTGCAGCTCCCGTCGCATGGTCTGCACGCCCTGTAAGACCGCCTGCAACTCCGGCGCCCGCGCGGCCTGTTCCAGCTCCGCGCGCTGGCCCGCCGCCAGCAAGGCGTCACCGGTCGTGTATTCGAGCACAATCGGCTTCGCCGCGCCCCCGCGCGCGCTGCGCAGCCCGCGCAGCTCCAACCGATGGGGCCGCGCCGGCGGCAGCAGAACCACAAACGTGAATTGCCGCTGCGGCGCGTCGTACTCGACGACGGGGACGACTTCGGGCCGCTCGCTGTCGGCCCCCTTGGGCGACGGCGCGACCGCCAGCCGGTACGCACCAGGGTCCATCGCTTCATCAAACTGGACCCGAATCCGGGTCACCACGGCGACTTCGGCCCCCGACGGCGGGTCGATCAGGAGGGGCTTGGGTGGCTGGGCATCCGCCGGAGCGCTCGGGCCGCTCGTGCGGAACTGCCAGATGAACGGGGCCGCCGAAACGCCCTCCCGCGACTTGAAGCCCTGCGGTTCCTGGTCGCCTACCACATAGTTCACGGCGATCCGGTGGAGCGTATTCGGCTCCAGCTCAACCGGGATAACGAACGTGTTCTCGGCGGCCTCATAGCGGACCTCGCCGCAACTAAGATAGGTGCCGACGCGCCAGTCCAGGGCCAGCCGCCGCAGGTCCATCGGCCGATCAAAACGGATGCGCAGCTCCGCCCGCGGGGCCACGTCGGCGGCATCGGCGGCGGGGGCCACCTCAACGACGTGTGGTCGGTTGGGATCCTCTGCCCATCTCGCCGGGAGCTTCTCGATCGGCGGCGCGGCCCCCGGCACGCCGGGCGTCCCGGGTGACGCCGCCGCCGGCCCTTCGATCGGCTTCTCGGGCAGCGGTACCTGTCGTAAGCGTTCCAGCGCGGCGGCCAGCAGATCGTCCCGCGTGCCCTCGAAGGCCCCGGGCAACGGCTCGAAACGGACGTCCGGCTGGACGCCGCGCTCGTCGAGCGGGTTGCCGTCCGGCAGCAAGTCGATCCACTGCGGGACGCTCACGGTGACGCCCACCGGCAAGTCAAGCATCATCGGGTTGCCGCTGGACCCGCACGTGCGGTCCCCCATCGTCGTCACCTGTGGACACTCGCCCATCATGGCCACGAACGACTCGTTGCTGCTCATGCACTTCTGGCCGATGAGCAGAATGACCGGGCGATCGTAGCGCCACGGGCCGCGCGGGCCGAAGCTCCGCGTTTGCCGTTCGGATAGGTCCGTGTGCTTGGGCCCTTCGCGCACCTGGTGGTAGGCGTACACGATCTCGCGGTCGGCGAAACGCCCGGCCACCTGCTGGGCCAGCGGCTCGCTCCCCCCGCCGTTGAGTCGCACGTCGACGATCAGTCCGCGCGTGTTCCGCATTTCCTCCAGCACGGCGTCGAAGTCGCGCGGGATGATCCCGTTGCTCCACCCCGGAATCATGACAAACCCGATGGCGTCCTTCGTGCGGGCCCAGCGCAGGCCCGACCCACCCGGTCGCATGTCGCCCAGCAGGGCTTCGTACGCCGCCGGGTTGGCGTTGGCCGTCCGCGGCCGGTTGAAGACTTCCACAAACCGCTCGCCCACGCGTACCCAGACGTGCAGGTCGCGCAGGGGCCGCAACATCTCCGCGCAGACGCGCGCGAACTCGTCCTGATCGCGGGCCGCCAGGGCCTTGGGCCGGTACTGCTCGCGCAAGGCATTCCAATCCACCTCCGGCCGCAGGCCGAACATCGCGTAGCGCTGATCGAAGGTCTCCCACAGCAGATCGAAGCTCTGCGCCGCCAACGAGGCATCGGTCAGCGGCTCCGGGTCTTTCACCGCTTGTTTGGCGAAGCCCGTGTGGTACTCGGCCGTCCCCGCGGCCGTGTCCACGACGAAGAACCGCCGCCAACCGCTGCGTACGTCCACGTCCACCGTCATCTGGTGGCGCTCGGGAATGAGCGCCCGATTCCCGGCGTGAAAGCTGCCGTGGAACTTGACGGCGGCGATGCGCTGCATCCGCGCCGGAATATCGTCGCCCCCCACGGACCCTTGGGTCGTCGCGGGGCCGCTCGCGGCCGCGGGCGGCGGCGGCGAGGGCCAAGCGGCCGTGCGCACGGTCGCCGGCGGGAACAGCGTCGCAATCTCGCGGGGATGGAAGCGCAACCAGACACTCGCCACGGTCTCCTCCCCGTTCTTGGCGCTCGTGAGCCGGGCCGCGGTCGCCTCGTCACGTGGGATGACGAGCGCCCAGACGGCCCCGTCGTCGCCGTGGCCGATTCCGAGATACGCGGCCCCGATGTCAATCGTCAGCGCATCGCCGACGCGGAACTGAAAGCCCGTCAGGGCGTAGATGTCGTCGGCCGTGAACGTCCACGCCCGCGCCCGGTTCAAGTCCAGGTCGCCCTGGTCCAGCGTGGTGGGGTAACGTGCCGTCAGATCGACGGGCCCTTCGTCCGCGCGGGCCTCCCCAACGGCGCTCAGCAGAACGAATGCAGCCATCATCACCGCCGCAGCGAGTTCGCGGATAAGACAAGCCATGTCGTTCCTCCTGCGTGCGGGTGGTCGACGCGCCCAGACGCCGGGACAACGGGTTCACAGACTGCCCGCCAACCCCCCTTCATCCCCGAGGAGGCGGGGGCAAGGACCGATCTTCCCACGGACGGCTCGCCCAAGCCCCACAGGACTGCGCGCAAGTTCGGCTCGCCGCCCTGCCTACAACTCCGGCCCGCCGTCGTATTGGCCGTAGACGCTCTTCAGCGTCTCCATCATCTCGCCGACGGTCGCGTCGGCCTCGGCCGCCTCAATGAGCGCCGGCATGACGTTGGCCCCGTCGGCCGCATCCTGCCGCAGACGGGCGAGCGCCGCCTGGTGCCGCTGCTTGTCCCGCCGGGCCTTCAACGCCGCCACGCGTGCGACCTGCTCGCGCTCCACCTGCTCGTCGA
>CAYWYJ010000030.1:0-36811 GCA_964462635.1 uncultured Planctomycetales bacterium | reverse complement strand
CCCGCACTCCCCTGTAGCGCCGGACCGGAGCCTGCCCACCGTGGCGGGAGTCCGGGGTGTTGGCACACCAACGGCCGGTGCGGAGTCCGGTCGCCAAAGGCGACTCGCTGTGGCGAGCCGCGCAGCATCGGCGTCGGCGTCGCCCGTGAACCACCGCCGCAGGACCTGCTCCGCCGGCTTGTTCTTCGGCGTATAGCCATAGTCGCCGGGGCCGCCCGCCGAGGCATTCCATTCCCACCAGATCACGCCCATCAATTCCGGCGTGTCGTTCCAGGCGCGGATGAACGCTTCGTAGAGCCGGCGTTGCTCTTCCAGCGCGGCGGGGGTGGCGTGCTGGTTCTGGTAGTAGTTCCACGGGGCCATCGCCGCCCCCTCCTGGCTGCACCAGCCGACCTCGGTCAGCAGCAGCGGCTTGCCGATGCCGCGTTGCCATTCGAGGATGTCCCGCTTGATCGGCTCCCACTTGGCCATGATCTCTTCGACGGTCGGCCCCTTCTTGTCGGCCAGCGTGTAGTAGCTGGTCATGCCGATGAAATCGAGGCGGTCCCAGAACTCCACCGGCCGGTAGTGGTCCCAGTTCGCCGAATAGCCCAGCTTCTCGCCGCACTCCGGCAGCCCGAAGCGCGGCCGCACGGTCTCGATGACCTTGACCCAACGGGCGGTGTACTTCTCCGTGCTGACCAGCTCCGACCCGACCATCAGCGCGTCGGCCTGCCCCGCGCGGGCGATGTCCGCGAAGTACAGCACGAAATCGGTGTATTGCCGCCACCAGTCGTCCCAGTCCGGCGGGTCGATGACGCCGCGCCACTCGCTGCCGCGCGGGTTGCGCAGCAGGACGATAGGCATGACGATCGGCCGCAGCTTGAGCTCGCGGGCGCGGCGGATGAGGGCCTGGAAGTCGGCCGGTGACGGGACCTTGCGGGCGTCGATGTAGATGGACTGCGCGGTGGCGTGCTCCATGTAGCCGGCGACGCTGAGGAGCACCGTGTTGGCGCCCAGGGCGGCGATTTCCTCGAGCAGCGGACCGTACGTTTCCAGCGGGCGATGACCGGTGGCCACTTGGATCGACAGACCGCGGTACGACAGCATCCGCCCCCCGTCGGGGAGCGAGGCCGGCGGCGTCGCGGCGATCGGCGCCGGGTTCCGCGACGACCCGGTCCACCACAGCGCACCGATGGCCAGGAGCCCCACCGCGGCGGGGGCCAGCAGCTTGGCGGTCACGGCGCCGCGCCGACGAATTGCGCCACCGGAGAACCGTACCGCCGGTTGGTCACGACCCTCCCCCAACCCCTCCCTGAAAGGGAGGGGGGTCATGGTGCCGCGGCGGCCGGCACGGACCGCACGTGTGGTATCCTCACAAGTGACACGCCTTCGAGCCATTCGTCCTCGTCGTGCTCCACGCCCAGCAGGTCCAGCAACGTCGGCACCAGGTCCACCGAGCGGGCTGTGCTAATCACGCTGCCCGGTTCGATCCCCGGCCCCGCGATCAGGAACGTCATCAGCCGCTCGTCGCGGTCCAGTCCGCCGTGGCCGCCCGCTTCACGCACAAAACTGTACCCCGGCGCGGCAAAGAGGACGACCTGACCGGCGCGGCGGACGTGCAGCAGCGGCGGCAGGTGCGGCACCACGTCGGGCAGGCGCTGGTCCGCGGTCGCCTCCAGCCACACGCGCGACGGGTGGAAGCCCGCCGCGACAAAGGCGGCCAGATCCGGGTCGGCCAGGTAACCCAGCACGTCGCCATCGTCGGGAACGTAGGCGAACTCCTCGCCGTCGGGTCCGGGCTGCGTGAGGATGCGCGCGGTGCCGGCGGCGGAGCGCAGCATGACTTCGATTCGGTCTATTGACTCCGCTTGCTTTTGGAAAGGAAGCGGGCCGTCGTGAGGCTCGTCGGACATCTCCACCCGCCCCCACCCCCTCCCTGAGAGGGAGGGGGGTTGCCGCGTCGCCTCACCGCCGAGCACACCGGTGCCGTGCGACTTGGCGCCGGCGTCGGCCAGATAGGCCACCAGCTCGACCCCGGGGATGTTCCACAGCCGCAGCTCCTCGGGCGGCGAGTTCAACAGGCTTTCGACCATCGCGGGCGGCGGCGGGGTGTCCCAGCCAGCGGGGCCGCGGAAGTGCAACGACGCCCCGCGGCCATCCTGGTGGGCGACCACCGTGTCGAACGCATCGTAGAAGCGTGCCCGCTGTTCAAACGGGCCGTCCTGCCGCATCTCGTCCGTCGCCCGGCGACCCCAACCGTCGCGGACAAGCGCCACCAAGTCGATGAAGCCCTCCGGCCGCACGTCGATCATGCCGTGGTCGCTGACCAGCACCAGGTAGGTCGTCTCGAGTAGCCCCTGACGCTCCAGCCAGTCGCACACGCGGCCGATCTGCCAGTCCGCGTGCCAGACGGCCCAGCGGAACCTGGCCGACGCGGGCCCGCAGTTGTGCCCGATCGTGTCCAGCCCGGGGAAATACAGAGTGAGCACCGTCGGCCAGCGGCCGTGCCGATTGGCCCACCGCGTCACCCGCCACAGCGACGACGCCGTCAGCTTGTCCACCGCCGTGAAGTCGCCGAAGAACCACATCGTCCCCGACAGGGCCCAGTTGGCGATGTTCTTGGTGACGCCGCGCCGATGCGCCGCCTGGATGCTGACCGATGTGGCCGGGGCGATGCGTTCGTAGATCGTCGGCGTCGCGAAGTCGGTGTTGACGTCGCGGTAATGCTCAATGGTGGCGTAGTTGCGAAAGAGCCGGGCCTCGGGGTCGAACCAGCGGTTGCCGACGACATGGTGACGCCCCGGGCCGGCGCCGGTGAGCAGCGTGGCGATGGCCGCGTAAGTGATCGCGGGCACGCTGGTCGTCGCCCGTTCGACCCGGGCACCGTCGTCACAGAACCGCCGACGGATGTTCGGCAGGGAGCCGTCTTCGCAGCCCTGTTCGACGAACCGCGGCGGCAGGCCGTCCACCAGGAAGACGACGACGCCGGGCTGGGGACGCTCGACCGCGGGCCGTAGATTCCAGCGACTGGGCCGGCCGTGACCGCACCCGCTGACCGCCCCGAACACCAGCAGCAGGGCGACCGCGCCAGCCAGGGAGAACCGGGCAAAGTGTGCCGACGGGCGGCGCGGCGCGTCCGGGGCACGCGGGCGCGGGGGGCGGCGTGTGCTGCTCATGGTCGGGGCATTATGGCCGGCGGGGCGCACCCTGCAAGTTTGCGTCGCGCCGTCACTTGTGCCGGGCAGCGGCCGGGCTATATTGCGAGCTGGCGGTCGGAGGCTGCGCTGGCGTAGACGTTGGCCTTGAACACGGAGACGGCAATGAAGGCCTGGAAGTGTGTGTTGTTGGCCCTGTCCGGCGGAGTGTTGCTGCAAGCAGGCACGTGCGCAACCGACTTCGGTTACCTGATCATGCAGGCGCTGGCGACACAACTCGCGGCGGCCCTGCTCAGCGGTGTGACCGGCAGCGCCTAGCGGCCGGCTGCGTGGGGTGGCACAGGTACCCCCGCCTGTGGCCGCGGTCCGTAGCGTCGGACCTGCGAGTTCGGCGTTCATGAGTCCGTGGCGCCGGACCTCCGAGTCCGGCGTCGTGGATGCCCACATGAGCCGGGGCATTGGTCCCTACCTGTAGCAGCACCGCCCGCGGCTGTGCCGCGGGCGAAGCCCCGCACGCCGGACTCGGAGGTCCGGCGCTACACAGTTTCTCAAGCGGGCTGCCACATCAGCTTTTGCAGTGTCGCGCCAATCGTACCGCAAGGCTCTGCCTTGCGACTCCGGCAAGGCGGAGCCTTGCCGTACGACTCGCGGCGCGGATTTGCGCACGCTGATTTAGAACATCCAGATCGGATCGACGTAGGTCTGGAGCGACAGGCCGACCGAGCCGGCAGTCGCGGCACCGGCCGTACCGGCGGCGGTGACGTTGCCGCCTGTTCCACCGTTGCCGCCGCAGGCCCCGCCCCCGGCGCCCCCCTGCCGCGGGTCCGCCGTGACCGCAACGCCGACCGCGCCGCTGGACCCACCCTGGACATTGATTGTGCCGATGACGATGGAGGGGGCGATCAGATGGACGATCCCGCCGCCCCCGCCGCCGCCGGCCCCGCCGTTGGCGTCGTTGTTGCCGCCGTTGCCGCCGTTGGCGTTGATCGTGGAGATGTTTGCAACCGCACCCGCGGACCCCAGGATCACGATGCCGCCGCCCCCGCCCCCACACCGCGCCGGCCCCGCGGCCCCGTTGGCCGTGATGGTGCCGTAGTTGTACACCGCGGTTTCGGCGAGCACGGTAACCGCTCCGCCGCCGCTGCCGCCGACGGCGCTGAGGGCCCCGCCGCCGCCGCCGCCGGCATTCGCGCCGGGTTGTAGGACATAGCGCGCCACCCAGGAGCCAATCGCGTACCCCCCGAAGCCGCCGGCGCGGGTGGCCGCGTTGCTGCCGTACTCCCCACTGGCGGCCGAGCCAATGCCCACGCCGGGATGCGCCGGCGCGTAGGCCATATCCACCGTCGGACTCGTGGCCGAACACGTGCCGCCCCGCGCACTGGTCGAGACGATGATCGTCCCGTTGTTGGTGAAGGTTCCGGTGCAACGAATCACGGCGCCGCTCGGGACGGTGAGGGTCACGCCGGTCTCGACCAGGAAGTCGGTGTACTGAAGGTTCGTATCGCTCAGCGTAACGCTGACCGGGAAAGTCTTCGACCCAGCCGAACCGTCCCCGTAGACGGAGGGGTTCCCGTTCGCCCCCGGCGGGCCTTGCGGGCCGGCCGGCCCCTGCGGCCCGGTTGGACCGGTGGGGCCTGCGGGACCGGCGCAGTCCAGCGCGTTGTAGTAACCGTCGTCGTTGATGTCCTCTTCGGGGTCGGCCTGCTGGTTCCCATTCAAGTCCCAGCAATGGAGCCCATCGGTCCCGGCCGCACCTCGAGGCCCTTGCGCGCCCCGCGGTCCCGTTTCACCGGCGGGCCCCTGCGGACCGCGCGGGCCGACCTGCGCGATGCAGTCCAGTTCGTCGAAGTTGCCGTCCCCGTTGACGTCCTCGTCCAGCTCGCCAATCCCGTTTGAGTTCAGGTCCCAACAACGGGGTCCGGGGGTTTGGGTCGTGCTGGAACCCGCCACAGTGCGCTGGCCGAGGAGATCGGCCAGCGGACAGCCGGCCAGGAGAACCGGCAGCAGCGGCGTCAGGAGTGGGATGGCCCGCCATCGACCCGGAGGTAGCGCCGCACGTCGCTTGGTTTCTCGCCCGCCTTGCATGGTGTCTCCTCGGACGCGCTATGGTGCAAGCCCGCGGGTCGTATCGGTCCGAGTTGCCGGCGTGGGTGAATAACAACCGGTATTTGCCGGGGCCCCGGCGGAGAGGCGGCGGTCCGCTCGGTTGTTATCGGGTCGCCGCTGACGCGCCCGCTGACTACCATCACAGCATACGCCGCACGGAGCCACGCGCTTGCACAGTCCGTTGGAACGCTACAAACCCGCCGCCTCGGCCCGGACGCACCTGCTGCTGGCCGCGGTTTTGTGGACGACCGTCGGCACCGGTTTGCTGACGTTCGGCGGTCGCTGGGCGTGGGCCGGACGGGCGTCGTACCCCGTTTGGCTGTTGCCGCTGGCCGGCGCCGCGGGGGCGGCGAAAGGGTGCTTCGTGCTGACGCGCAGCGCCGGGCGGATCGCGCGGCGGATCCAGGCGCGCGGCGACGGGCGTTGCCTGGGCGGCTTCATTTCGCCGCTGACCTGGGGTTTGGTCGTATTCATGATGGGAACGGGCTACGTCATGCGGCAGGGACTCTTGCCGCGGGCCGTCGTGGGGTTGGTGTACGTGGCCATCGGCGTGGCGTTGCTGCTCGGGTCAACCCGACTGTGGGGGGCTTGGCGCCGCCACGCGGCCACCTTCATCGAGAACTGAGACTGCCTATCAGAAACCCGCACGCCAGTGCTGGGCTCCGCGGCCCATCACTTGCGTGGTGGGTTCTGTTAACGGCTGTAACACTTCCGGGCCGGAATGCCGAGTTGGGGGGGATGCCCGACCGAGTTGTTATCGGGTACCCGCGCTCCGAGCCCGGTGGATCGCCCCCGGGGCCCGGACGGTTCTTACGGACCGGGCCGGCTTGGTCGATAGTTTCGATCGGGCGTTCCTGCTCGAATCGGAACACTGAACCTTGGTTTGCGGCGGAGCGAGTCCTCACTATGCCCCTGCTGGTCCCCACCGAGGAACTGCGGCCCGGGATGGAGCTCATCGAACCGTTCGTGTTCGGCGGCCAAGTCATGATGCAGAGCGGCCGCCGGCTGACCGAGACGGACGTGGACACGCTGCAACGGCGGTTCCCCGATCTGCGCATCCGGGTCGCCGACCCGCTGCTGGACGCCGCGGTCGAGTTCGAGAACGACACGCGCGAGCGCGAGGTGGCCGCCGAGGCCCAGCGGCGCGTGTCGCAGTGCATGACCCAGGTGGGCCAGCGCTTTGCCAGCCGCGCCTCGCCGCAAGACGTCGATTTCGGCGCGATTCAGGCGGCCGTGCGCGAGCTGATGGCCCACTTGGAGAAGAACCCCGTTTCGGCCGCCCTCATCGCGCAGTGTACGGACAGCAGCACCTACGTGGGCTTGCACACGGGCAACGTCTTCTACCTGAGCATGTTGCTCGGATCGGCAGCGCTGCACCTGATCATCGCGGAGCGGAAGAAGGCGGCGTGGGCGCGCGAGGCGCGCAACACGTTCACCCAGGACCTGACGCCCCTGGCCCTCGCCGTCCTGCTGATGGACCTGGGATTGCTGCCGTGTCAGCACCTGCTACAGAAAAAGGAGCCGCTCACGCCGGAGGAGCGCGAGCTGCTCATGCAGCATCCCCACGTGGGGGCCGAGATGCTCCCGCCCAGCGTGAACGCCGTCTCGCGGATGATCGTGCGGACGCATCACGAGAACTGCCTGGGGTCGGGTTATCCCAAGGGGCTGCCGGTGGGGAAACAGGACATCTTCTCCCGCATCGTGCGCATCACCGACGCTTACGACGCGGCGACGTCGGACAGCGTGTTCGCCGAAGCCCGCTCGCCGGCCCGGGCGTTGTGGGAGATGTCGCAGGGCCCCTACCGGAAGTTCTACGACCCGGAGCTCATGCCGATCTTCTCCCGCCTGATCCAGCCCTTCCCCGTGGGCGCCAAGCTGCGCCTCAGCGACGGGCGCCATGCGGTCGTGACCAAGTACAACCGCAAACACCCCTTCGACCCGATTGTCGTGATCGCCTTCGACGCTCAGGACCAGCCGCTGACCAAGGAGCAACTGGAAGGCCCCTTGCGCCTGGGCGACACGCCCGACCTGCGCATCGCGTCGATGTTCGGCGAAGACCTCAGTTTCATCTATTCCAGCGCGGACCAGCCGACCCCGCCCGCGGGCCAGGCCTTCGAAACGCCGTTCTATTCCTGCTATCCGTAGCAGCCCCCGCAGACACTGTAGCGCTGGACCTCCGAGTCCAGCGCCGCCGCACCGGGGGTTCCACCAACGCCGGACTCGGAGGTCCGGCGCTACGGACTCATGCGCCTCCAGCCGTTCTCAAACGGGCCGCTACCCCCGGTGCCGGTCGTGACAAACGCCAGAATGCGGGGGCCGGTCACGGGTTGACCGCGACAGGCTTGGTGACCGACAGCAGCGTGTCCAGCACGTCGTCGCGCGCGGGACCACGCCGCGCCCGCCGCAACGCGGCATGGGCCGCATCCAGCCGGCCGAGCTGCGCTTCGAGGAACCCCAGCAACAGGAACTCGTCCGGCGACGCCGCGGGGCGGGCCGCCAAACGCTGCTCCAGTGCCGCCGCGTGCCGCGCCAGGTCGTCCGCCTCCGGGTAGTAGTCCTCCAGGTCCAGACGGGCGGGGGCGAGGCGCGGCTGGAGCTCCAGCGCCGCGCGCAACGCGGCGGCGGCCTCGGCGTCATGTCCGACCGCGACCCGGGCCAGCGCCAGGTAGACGCGGCACGCCGGGTCGCCGTGGTTCAACTGGGCGGCCCGCGTCAGCGCGATGATGGCTGGGCGGTATTGCCCCGCCCGCAGCTCAATCAGCCCCTCTTCGACCGCCTGTTCGGCCGCCGTGAGGAGACGCTGCTTGCGCCGCTCCCAGTCGCGGAGGCCCTGTTCCTCGGCGCGGACCCGGCGGGCGGCGCGGTAGTGCGCATGGTTCAGCTCCCGCCAATGGCGGACGGCGGCCGGGTCGCTGAGGTTGAGGTACACGTAGTAGCGCAGGTGCGGCAGGAACGGATTGGGCTGAAAGGACTGCACGGCTACGTAGTCCGAGCCCACAAGGGGCTGCCATTCCGCCGGCGGCCGGGCCGCGGCCCGGCGAAGCAGACCATCCCCGGTTCGCGCGAGCCGCCGGCCCCCGCCGGGCTCGACGACCTCGACGCGGCCGGATGGCGGGCGGGGCTCGGGGCGCTCCCAGACGGGCAGCAGGAGCACCGCGGGTCGAATTCGCTGACTCTCCGGCTCGGCGGCTTCGGGCGGGCCGGCTGATTGGGCCGTGACGCGGGGCCCGAGGCAGACCAAGGCAGCGATGGCCGCGACAACAGGGGTCTTCACAAACGCGGGACGCGGGACGGGAGAGCGAGTTTCCTGGCGAGCCGCGGCTCGGCAGGAGCCTCGCCCTCCCGCGTCGCACGATCGCGAATGCCCGATTGGGAAGCGGCGTGCAGGCATGGCGACTCCTCCGGCGGAGCATCACAACGTCCGCATAGCAGTATACACCGCAAGGCCACCCCTCGGCGGCAGGCGGCCGCGCCGCCGAGTCGGAACGGCCGTACTCCCCGTGCGCCCGGCGTGGGTGGGAGCCTGCTCACCGCCGTCGGGCCTGGAGCCCCGCCAGCCCGGAGTTTACGCGGACGGTCCAGGAAACCAGCCCCCGGCCGCTGCGCCCAGCGATTCTGCACCGGGAAACTGGAAATCCGTCCGCCCGGCGTCCTAGGGTATAGCACCGCTCCAGACCCCAGGTCTGACCCACCTTCGGAGCGGACCCCCTCGCCGAAACGTGCAGCAAGCTCGCCAAAGGCCAATGGGAAAGGAGCCTTCGATGCGGACCAACGCGTGGCTGATCGTGGCGGTGATGGCGGGTCTGGTGAGCGGGGCGCGGGCGGACCTGATCCAGTACTTCGACGGATACGGCTTCATTCAGGAAGTCGCGGTGTCGGGCCTGGAGTCGTCCTACTACTCGGACACGAAGCTCGGACAGCCGGTAACCGGCCCCACGACCGGGACGCTGCTGCCCATCTTTGGCCCGAATCCGGTCACGTATCCTTCCCCTGTTGGCCCGGTCCCCAGCCCCGGCGGCGCGGTCGGCAAGTACTTCGATCAGGGCATCCTCGGCGTGCGGATCGAAGGCGGGCAAATGACGATCAGCCTGGCCAGCGGCATGAACGCCCAAACCGGCTACTACTACACCGGCTGGCAGACCTACTACAGCCAGGGTGACTTGTTCATCGACGTGCGAGACTCCGGCGGCCTCCGCCACCTGGCCCTGCTGAGCGCCTGGGCCCGCAACTCGGACGAGCAGCCGATCAACCTTAACAACGGTCACTTCGACGCGGCCCAGGCGTATCACACCGCCGGCGGCGCCGGGGCCGGCAGCCTGGAGGGCCACCTCGTGGCGCTCCACACCAACGCGGACGTAACCCTGGTCGGCGGCCGTGGTTCCTACTACGCGGCCATCGCCCCGGCCGGCCTCGATCTGCGGACGTTCGCGTGCGGCGGGACCGATCTCGGCTACGCCAATCTGGCCCATGCCTCCGTCTCGGACTTCGGGCAGACCTGGTACATTCAGACCTGGACTGTGCAACTGACCGACCTGTCGAATGACGCGAACTTCGACGTGGCCCTGCACGCGGCGGTCAGTTGCGGCAACGATCAGATCGGCGGGACCTTCAACGTCCCGGAACCCAGCTCGCTCCTGCTGGTGGCGGCCGGGATCGCCGGCCTGCGGATCACGCGGCGGCCGTCGTAGGCCCGTGTAATCACGAACACTGTCCACGAGGGCGAGGTCCCGGTCACACGGGCCTCGCCCTTCGGCGTTACTCGGCCCAATCGAGCGTCGATGGGCCGCTAACGGGCGCCGCGGCACGTTCGCCGCGACGCTCGGTGTTTTCTCGCCAAGATGCGCCGGGGCCGCACCGATCAACCCGGTGCGACGTCCGGGCCGCCACGCGGGTCGTCCGAGTAGGCTGCCTCGCCCTGCGCGCGACGGCACGCAGGGGGCCGACGAGCACCCGCTCAGTTCTCGGGAGCCAGGGAACGTGCCAAGGACCGCCGGCATTCTGTCGATCGCCGCGCTGGCGCTGGTCGCCGGCCTCGTCGGCGCGCGACCGCTGTGGTCCGGCGGCGGCCTCCTGTGTCCGCGAACCGCCCAAGCCCAGCCCGCCGGCCAGCGCTGGATCGACACCGCCCCACCCCCGCCGGGACCAACCCCGAGCGCTGCGGGAACGACGGGGCCCCGCGTCACGGTCCGCAACGACATGCCGGCGACGCTCACGATCGTGACGCGGCCCGACGGGCAGACCTACCGCGTGGGCTGGGGCGGCGGCGACGTGCCGGTCGGCACGGGGCCGGTCACCGAGCTCGTGATCGTCTACCACGACGCGTACTGGCCCTACGTGTACGCCATCACCTGCCCCGCGAACGACAGCGCCGTGCGACTGCGCATGTCGGACGTCTGGCACGGCCGCGTGCCCGAGGGCTTCGTCGTTCGTTGCGGGCGACCGGAACGTGACGGTGTGGCGTGGTTCGGCGACGGAAGGGGCCAAGGGACGGAGGGGGCCAGGGGTCGAGGGTAGGGCCCCTCTGCCCCCCCTCCCTCTCTGCCCCCATCGGGGCGGGCACTGGCGATCGTCGAGGGTGGGGCCCCTTTGACCCCCCCCCCTCTCGGGTTGGGTTGGGGGGAGGGTCGGACTCCTCCGCAAGGTCCGCTGTCTCGATCCCGCTCGCTGCTTCCACAGGCCCGGGTTTCGGGTTGTGTCCGCACCCCTTGACCCCTTGACCCCTGGAACCCTCACGCCGGCCATCACTCGGGTGACAGCGTGGGGACCGGTTGTCGCTGCCGAGTCAGGGCCAGCTCGATCGCCAGCTCCACTGCGGCCTTCATGCTGCCGGGGTGCGCGCGGCTCTTGCCGGCGATGTCGAACGCCGTCCCGTGGTCCGGGCTGGTGCGAATGACGTTCAGCCCCAGCGTCGCCTGGACCGCGGAGTGAAACGCCTGCATTTTCACGGGGATCAGTGCTTGATCGTGATACATCGCCACCAGCCCGTCGAACCGCCGGGCCACCTCGGGCACGAACGCCGTGTCGGGCGGCAGCGGGCCGCTGACGCGCAGGCCGGCGTTGCGGGCCAGCGTCAGGGCCGGCTCGATGATGCGCTGCTCTTCGTCACCCAGCAGCCCGTCCTCGCCCGCGTGCGGGTTCAGCCCGAGCACGCCGATGTGCGGCGCCGGGATGCCGAACCACGCCTTGAGGGCCCCGTCGAGCAGGTCAATCGGCTGGTGGACGAGGCCGATCGTGAAGCGGTTGCGCAGCTCGAACAGCGGGACGTGGTCGCTGGCCAGGGCCACGCGCAGCGCGCCCGCGACGAACAGCATATTGATCCGGCGTGTCTCGAAGCGTCGGCTGAAGTAGTCGGTGTGCCCGGCGAAGCGGTGGTTGGCCAGGTGCCAGCTCGCCTTGGAGATCGGCCCCGTCACCAGGGCGTCGAGCACGCCGGCTTGCAGGTGCCGCGTGCCCTCCTCGACAAAGCGAAAGGAGGCGTGGCCGGCCAGCGCCTCCGGGCCGCGCTCCCCATTGGTCCGCACCGGCTGGAGATCGTCAAAGTCAGCGACCAGCACCCCGCTGCCGATGCGGAACGCGGGGTCGTACGGCTCCCGCCACCAGAACCGGTTGATCTCCGCCTGGTCGGCGGCGACCTCCAGGACATCGTGCAGGCCGAAGACCACGAAGCGCGCCCGGCCGCGGAGCGCCGGATCGGCGAGCGTCTTGACGATGACTTCCGGTCCGATCCCCAGCGGATCGCCCATCGTGACGCCGATGAGCGGGCGGTCGCCGGCAACGTGGGGGGCCGTCGCGCTCATGTCACATAACCCGCTTCGCGCAACGTGTCCCAGTCCACGCCGTGACCGGCCGGTGCGTCCGGTCGGGCGAGCACGCCGTGCAGTCGGTGCAGCACGAGCCGCGCCAGGATATCGGTTTCGATGTTGACGCAGTCACCCGGGCCCCGCCGGCCCAGGACCGTCCGCTCGCGCGTGGTCGGGACCAGGGCGACGGAGAACGTGTCTTCCACGACATCGACGATGGTGAGGCTGGTGCCGTCCACCGCGATGGAGCCCTTGGGCACGATCGGCGCGGCAAGCGCCGCCTCCACGCGGACCCACAGCTTCCACTCCCCCGCGCCGCGCTCCACCCGCTCGACGACGCCCACGCCCTCGACGTGGCCCTGCACGAAGTGTCCGTCGAGTGGGTCGCCGACGCGCAACGACCGCTCCAGGTTCACCGCTTGACCGGGCCGCAGCTCGCCGAGCGTCGTCCGCCGCCACGTCTCCGGAACCACGTCGAACCCCCCCACCGTGCCGCGCGCGTCCGCCAGCGTCAGGCACGCGCCGTTGACGGCGACGCTCGCGCCAGCGAGCAGGCCCTCGGCCAGCGGACCCAGATCGATGTCGAGGCGATAGGCGAGCGCGCCGGCGGCGTCACGGCGCGCCGCCCCGGCCGCGACGACGGTACCAACATGGGCCACGATTCCCGTGAACACGGCGCCTGCCCGGTTGTGTGACCCGCGACACCGGCCGCTCCGGCGGCGGGGCCGCGTCGGCGCTTATTGTATTGGGCCGGAGTGAGTTGTGCAGCACCGGGCGTGGCGGTGCGGCCGATTATCGGTTCCCGCCCCGCGCTCGTCCGAGATTCCCCGCCTGGAATCGAGCTTGCAGGTTAACCGCCCGATACTCAACAGCGGGCCGGTGTCGGGCTTCCCCCCCGGCCGCGCGCATCCCACAGGAGGATGACCGTGCCTGGCATAACCAGCGGCGTGGGCCTGATTTCGGGCATCGACTACCAGACGCTCATCGACCAGTTGATCGCCACCGAGTCGGGGTCGCGCGACCAGTTGCTCAAACGCGTGAGCAACATCGACGCGCAACGGACGGCGTACCTGTCGATTTCTGCGCGGATCACCGCCCTCCTGTCGCGGATCGAACGACTGGGCCAGGCCACGTTCTTCCAAGCGGCCACGGCCACCTCGTCGAACACCAACGTGCTGAACGCCACCGCGGGGGCCGGCGTCCAGCCGGGCTCCTATCAGTTCGTGGTCCGGGCCCTGGCAACCACCCACCAGCTCGTCAGCCGCGGCTTCGCCCAGCGGACGACGCCGCTGACGGCGGGGACGCTGACCATCGAATCCGCGCGGGCCCGCGTGGACAACGCCACCAGCCTGGAGGCCCTCAACGGCAACGCCGGCGTGCGCCGCGGGTCGTTCGAGATCACCAACAAGGCCGGGCAGAAGGCCGTCATCAACATCGCCGACGCGGTCGATCTCCAGGACGTCCTGGACAAGATCAACGCCGCGGGGATTCAGGTCACGGCGAGCGTGCGGGGCGACGGCCTGGTGCTGACCGACGCTTCGGGCGGCAGTGGCGTGCTGCGGGTGCGGGACCTGGACGGCGGGCAGGCCGCGGCCGACCTCGGCTTCGCCACAGGGTACAACCAGGCCGCGGGGACTGAGCTGGTGGGTCAGGCGATCGTGTTCCTGGCCGCCGGCACGCGCGTCGCCGGCCTCAACGACGGCCTGGGGGTGCGGTCGGCCAAGGCCGGCGGGGATTTCTACATCGAGGCCGCCGGCAAGAACATCACCGTTGATCTGAGCGACACGCTCGCCCCCACCACGCGCTTCGGGCGGCTCAACCACGGCCAGGGGGTCCGCCTGGGCAAGGTCCGTCTGACCTCGCGCGACGGCACGCAGACGACCGTCGATCTCTCCGGGGCCGAAGACATCAGCCAGGTCAAGCAGGCCCTGGAGGGCGCGTACGGCGGCGGACGCATCACCGTGGTCCTGACGGGCAGCCGGCTGATCGTCAGCGACAAGACGGACGTCAGCAAGCTGGAGCCCGGCCAGCGCAGCAACTTCATCATCGAAGACCTCACCGGCCACGCCGCCCTGGACCTGGGCATCAACGGCAGCTCGGCGGAGGGGAAGATCAACGGCCGCGACATTCTCCTCATGGACACCGTGGCCGATGTCATCAACGCAGTCAATTTCGCCGTCAACAACGTGGGCGAGGACAAGCAGCCGATCGTGACGGCCTCAATCGCCCCGGACGGCCGCAGCCTGCAAGTGCAGACCGCGTTCGGCAAGATGGTGCTCAAGTCGCTCGCGGGCTCGGCCACCACCTCGCAGGCGCTGGCCGACCTGGGGTTGAAGGAAGGGACGTACTACGACCTGGGGGGCGGGGCGGTCGCCCAGGGCACCCGGATTGTCAGCGGCCTTAACAGCGTTCTTCTGAAGACCCTCAACGGCGGCGCGGGCCTCAGCGGCCAGACCGTGCGCATCGAGGCCAACGGCCTCCTCGCCGACGTCGACGTCAGCGGGGCCACGACGCTGGCCGACGTCATCAACCGGATCAACCAGGCCACGGTCGGCGGCCAGGCGCTCGGCGTCGAGGCCGGCTACGACGGCACCGGGACGCGCCTCCTGGTGCAGAACGTCGCCGGCACCGGCACGATTCGCATCAGCGGCGACTTCGCCGAGGCCCTGGGCCTGGCGCAGACCGGCACGACGATCAAAGGCGCCAACCTCCAACGCCGCTACGTCTCCGAGACGACCGCGCTCACCGAGCTCAGCGCCGGGCGCGGCGTGGCCCGCGGAAAATTCAAGATCACGGCCGCCAATGGCGCCTACGGCGTGGTGGACCTGAGTTCCACCGCGGTCAAGACGCTCAAGGACGTGATCGACGCGATCAACGAGCTGAACATCGGCGTGCAGGCGAGCATCAACGCCACCGGCGACGGCCTGCTGCTGACCGACACAACCGCCGGCGCCGGGACACTGAGCGTCGAGGAGCAGGGCGGGACCACGGCCCGCGACCTGAACCTCCTCCGGACCGCCGTCAACGGCCAGATCGACGGCTCGTTCGAGTTCAAGCTGACGGTGGGCGGGAACGACACGCTGGAGAGCCTGGCCAAGCGGATCGGCGCGGAAACCACGCTGGCCACGGCCACCCTGCTCAACGACGGCACCGCGTTCGCGCCGTACCGCCTGAACGTCTCCGCGGCGATGGGCGGCCGGCGGGGCGCCCTGATTCTCGACGAAGGCACCACGGGGCTGGGCCTGGCCACCCTGTCGCGGGCGCAGGATGCCCGCGTGTACTTTGGGAGCGGCGCGGGCGGCGTCCTGCTGACCAGCTCCGGCAACACGTTCGAGAACGTCGTGCCGGGCTTGAGCTTCACGGTCAGCGCGGTCAGCGAAGACCCGGTGACCGTCAAGGTCGAGCGGGACCTGAACAACTTGAGCACGGCGCTGCAAGGCCTGGTGGACGACTTCAACTCCGCCATGAGCCAGGTTCGGGAGGCCGGCAAGTACGACGCCGAAACGGAAACGCCGGGGATCCTCCAGGGCGAAGGCACGCTGCGGACGGTGGAGCAGCGGCTGTTCCGCATGTTCACGACCGCGCTCCGGGCAAGCGGCGCGATCACGCGGCTGTCCGACCTGGGCATCAAGTCCGAGACCGGCAACAAGCTGAGTTTCGACGAGACGAAGTTCCGCCAGGCCTTCGAGGCCAACCCCGAGGCCGTGCAGCAGTTCTTCGCCACCGCCGACACCGGGGCCGCCGCGACGCTGAAGAAGCAGATCGAGCAGATCACCGGGACCGAGGGGCTGATCCCCAAGCGCAACGAAGCGCTGGCGGAGCGCAAGGACCTGCTCCAGAAGCGCATTGAACTGCTCAACGATCGGTTGGAACGGCGGCGCGCGCAGTTGTCCCGACAGTTTCAGGCGATGGAGACGGCCCTGTCCCAATTGCAGAGCCAGCAATCGACGCTCACCAACCTCTCGCAAATTGCGCAGAACTTCTACTCGACCAAGACGTCCAGCGCATGAGCACGGCGGGCGTTACTCACCGACCGTAGCCGGCCGGTCGATACTCCGGGTATGAGCCAGGCCGCCAAACCATCGCAGGAGTACCTCAAGAACGCGGTCCTGACCGCGACGCCCGAACAGCTACATCTGATGCTCTACGATGGGGCGATTCGCTTCACCACGCGCGGCCAGGAGGCCATCCGCGCCAAGGACCGCGAAGCGGCCTTCACCGCCCTGGAGCGGGCACAACTCATCGTGCTCGAAATGAGCGCCGGCATCCGCCGCGACATCAACCCCGAGATCGCCGACCGGATGGGCGCGTTGTACAACTTCGTCTACCGCCGGCTGATCGAGGCCAACATCAACCAGGATGAGCAGGCCGCCGAGGACGCCTTGCGGATTCTCCGCTACCAGCGCGAGACGTGGGTGCTGCTGATGGAGAAGCTCAAGAAGGAGGGGGTGGCCGCGCCGGGGCCGGCCGCGCCGGCCGCGGCCCCCGACACCGAAGAGGGCTCGCGCTTCGTCGCGGAAGCCTAGCCGCCACTCGTCCGCCAGACCCGAGGTGGGACTGCCGAGCAGCTCGCGCCCTCGGGCCACCGATCGTTATCGCACGACGGGGCATTGCGGCCGACGGCGGGGTGGGTTGAAATAGTCGTGGGCTTGACCCCCCGCACGATCCGGGAGTGGTTGAACCATTGAGTGACGACGATGCGCCTCGCGCTGCCCCCCCTGCTCACGCTGGCCGTGCTGCTGACTCCCGGCAGTGAGATGGAGCGCGTCCAGGAATGGATGCAGACCGCCTTCTACCCCGTGCTGTTGCTGGTGCTGCTCGCGGCCAGCCTGGGGGTCCCGATCCCGGAAGATGTCCCGCTCATCGCGGCCGGCGTGCTCCTGCGCACGCACCCCGGCATCGCCTCGTGGCCGGAGACGTTGTTCGTGGCGTTCGTCGGCGTTCTGGCCGGCGACATCGTGTTGTACAACCTGGGACGCCGGTGGGGACCGGGGGCCCTCAACCACCGTTCGGTCCGTTGGATCATCACCCCGGACCGTTTCACGCGGTTCTCGCGGCGGTTCCGCGTCCACGGGACGTGGTTCTGCTTCCTCGGGCGCTTCGTCGTGGGCGTGCGGGCGGCGATGTGCGTCACGGCCGGCGCGACGCGGTTCGCGTTCTGGCGCTTCATCCTGGCCGATCTCGCCGGGGCCATGCTGTCCGTCCCGTTGTTCCTGCTCCTGGGCTACTGGTTTGCCAGTGTCATTCCGTCGCTACAGACCGCCCTGGGCGGCGTGCAATTCGCGATTCTCGCGTCGGTGCTGGCCGCGTTCGTCATCGTCGGTCTGGTCTACCGGGCGCGCCGACGCCGCCGACCACCCCGCCGCGCCACCGTCACCGCATCACCGACGACGGGCGACGTCCCGGCCCTGGCGCCGCACGATGCATCCCCCCTCGTACCGCCGGCGAAGCCTGCTCCCAAGCCGCGTGAACCGGCGCGCCCCACAACCTGACCCGGCCGCGGTCGGCCCAGCGGGCGGGCCCCCGGCGTTTCCCGTTGCTCAAAATGGGAGGCGGCGGGTTGCGACGCGCCCGCCGGGCAAGTATCGTAGCGGGATTGCGGGTTCGGCGGCGTAGCGGATCGTCGCCGCCCGCGAGTACCCGAGGTGTGCAGGGGAGTGTGCCATGAAACGTAGTCTGTTCGCCCTGAGCGTCGTGTTGTTCGTCGTGGCCACGGTGGCGGGTCAGACCCCGATCCCGCTGGAGAAGATCCCTCCGCCGACGCAAATGCAGCGCGGGCAGCCCCGCGCGGGGGCGGAGGCGTCGGGCCCGCAGGGCGAACAGAAGCTCCGGTTCATCTGTCGGCAACTCCACCTGAACGACGAGCAGATGCAGCAGGCCGAGGCGCTCATCGCCGTCTACAACGCCGAGTTGAAGGACATGGAGCAGAACGCGGCGGAGCTGCTCCAGAAGATTCAGGACAAGTACGCGCAGATTCAGGCCGCCAAGGCCCGCAACGACGACGAAACCGTCCGCATCCTGCAAGACGAGCTGCGGAACATGGCCCCCGGCGTGGCCGCGGAAAACCACTTCATGGAAGGCCTCAAGCAGATCCTGACCGACGAGCAGAAGGCCCGGTTACCCGCCGCCCTGAAGCGGGCCGAGTCCGCCGGCGACATTTCGCTGCGCCCGGTCCACGTGGTCCGCGCCGTGCTGAAGTTGGGTTTGTCGGAGGACCAGCAGACCCGGCTGGAAGCGATCATGGAGAAGTTCCGTGAAGTCCAGGTCACCAGCCGGCCCACGACCCCGCAAGCCGCCGACGAGCAGGTCAACGCGCTGGTCGCGGAGGTCCGGGGCATCTTGACACCCGAGCAGGCCCAGCGGTTCGACCAGGAGATCGCCCGCCTGCGGGATGACCCCCCGCCCGCCAAGCCGATGCAGTTATCGGACAAGTACGAGGCCAAGCCGGTCGAGCACTCGCCGCCTCCGGTCCCGCCCAAGCCGTAAGGCTTCTCACCAGCCCGAACACGCCCGACGCAAACAAAGGCCAAGCCCGATGCGACCGGAGGAGGAGGATCGCATCGGGCTTGTGGCAGTGGGGACTTCTCGGCGTCCCGTGAGGAGCCGCAGGCGGGTGGTCCGCTGCACGTGCCGGGCCTGCGGCTCTTCGAGTGCTAAGTCGTTACGGCCAGGCGGTCACGAAACGCCTGCCAGGCGGGGCACTGCTCCGGGTCGCCGCAGCAGACGTCGCGGATCGTCTCAAAGAAAACCTCCGGGCTCTGGCCCAGGTCGCGCCGAAAGGGGCACTTCAGGGCGATGCGCGGGCGGGTCGTCGCCCGGCCGGTCAGGATCGACCGGATGTAAACCTGGTTCTTCCCCGCCGTACACTTCATCTGCCGATTGAGCTGTCGCTCCAACAGGGAAAGGTTGGTGCTCATCTCTTCGGGGGCGAGCGGCGGGCCAAAGGCCTCGTCGGCTTTGCGGAGCAACGTGTTTTTCCGAAGTGGCCAGGTCATCGCAGCACCTCGTTTCTCTAAGGCGGACTAGCGACTTGACTCGTGGCGCTGATCCGGGGACGCCGGTACCGGGCAGGCAAGGGTGGGCACGGGGAGGAGGCGCAAGCCCGCCCGGTCCGGCGTCCCCGTGAGCCGCGCAAAAATGGCGCGGCTACGGTCAGCGACCAGCCGTCAGGAAATTGCTTGGGTTGTCGGTCGTGGAAGGTGAGTCGCTATAAACGCGGTATGAAGGATGCGTCTATTGGTGATGACTGATACGAGTGCGATACGTATGAATGATCAGTCACCGTTCCACAAACCTCAGTTCTCTGCTGTAAGTATATCCGAAACGGGTGTCCGGTTCATCAGAAAATTCGGCAAAATTTTCACACCAACTTGAAGCCATTCGGATGCTTTCGGTGCCAGTTCCACGCCGTCGAAATCGTCTCTCGAAGGTCTCGATAACGAGCGCTCCAGCCCAGCCGCGCCTTGATGCGACCGGCGTCAGCATACAGCGCCGGCGGGTCACCTGGCCGGCGGGCCGTCTCTATCGCCGGTATCGCGTGCCCCGTCACCTCCCGGGCCCCCGAGATGACCTCCAGCACACTGTTCCCGTTACCGGTTCCGACGTTGAACGCTTCCGCCACCCCCAGCCGACATGCCTCCACCGCCAGCAGGTGGGCCTCGGCCAAGTCTTCCACGTGAACATAGTCGCGGACGCACGTGCCGTCCGGCGTCGGGTAGTCGGTGCCGAACACCTGCACGTACGGACGCTGTCCCAGGGCCACCTGGAGCACGATCGGAATCAGGTGGATCTCGGGGCTGTGGTCCTCTCCGAGGGTCCCGTCGGCGGCCGCCCCGGCTGCGTTGAAGTACCGGAGGGCCACCGAGCCAAGCTCCCACGCGGTCGCCGAATGAGCCAGCATCCACTCCACGGCGAGCTTCGTGTTTCCGTACGGGTTGATGGGGTTCTTGGGCAGGTCCTCGGTGATGGGCAGGTCGTCGGGCTCGCCGTACACCGCGCACGAACTGCTGAAGATGAACCGCTGGACGCGGTGGGCCTGCATGCAGCGCAGCAGCGTCAACGTGTTGGCCACGTTGTTGTGCCAGTACATCAGCGGCTGTTGGACCGACTCGCCGACGTTGAGGTGCGCGGCGAAGTGCATCGCGGCGTCGAACCGCCCGGCCTTCAGCACCCCGTCCAGTCTGGCCTCGTCGCCGAGATCCCCCTCGATGAACGCCGCTTTGGGGTCCACCGCCTCCCGGTGCCCCGAGTGCAGGTTGTCGTACACGGCAACCGTGTGCCCCGCGGCCACCAGACGCCGCACACAATGGCTGCCCACGTAGCCCGCGCCTCCGACGACGAGAATACGCATGTTGAACTCCTGACGCCGCCGGTGGAACGGTGGCGGTGATCCTATCTTCAGGGTCGGCCCGCGGGTGTCAACTGCGGCAAACAAGCGGCCTGGCCCCGCCACGCGGTCGGCCCTTTCGTCGGCCGCGCGGGTCGGCTAGATTCCGGCCGTGGCCAGCGAACCGTGCAGGAAGGGAGCCGCGACCGGGGCCGCGGAAGAGCCGCGGCGGACGCCCGCGATGCGGCAGTGGCACGAGCAGAAGCAACAGGCGGGCGACGCGATCCTCCTGTTTCGCATGGGGGACTTCTATGAGATGTTCTACGACGACGCCGAGCGGGCCGCGCGCCTGCTCGGGCTGGCCCTGACCAGTCGCGACGGCGGGCAGACGCCGCTGGCCGGCATCCCCCACCACGCGCTGGAGACGTACCTCGCGCGGCTGGTGGCGGCGGGGCACCGGGTGGCCATCAGCGAGCAGATCGAGGACCCGCGGCTGGCCAAGGGGGTCGTCGACCGGGCAATCGTCCGCGTCGTCACCCCCGGGACACTCACCGATGAGGCCCTGCTTGAACGCACACGCAGCAACTTCCTGGCCGCGGTGCTTACGGAGAGCGACCACGCCGGTCTGGCGGTGCTGGAGCTGGCGACCGGCCGGTTCGAGGTCGAGTCCGGGCCGTGGGCCCGCGTGCTGGACGAGATCGGGCGGACCGAGCCGGCGGAAGTTCTGCTGCCCGAGTCGAGCCCGGCCGGCCGCCACCCGGTCGAAGCAGACCTGCGCACCCGCCTGAACACTTCGGTGACCTACCGGCCCGCGGGTGACTTCGAGTCCGCGCGGGCCGCGCAAGTCTTGCGCGAGCACTACGAGACGGCGACGCTGGAGGGCTTCGGGTTCCGCGACGTGGATTTGGCGGTGCGAGCGGCGGGCGCGTTGCTGGCGTACGTCCGCGAAACGCAGTGCGGGGCCGCGCGGCACGTTGAGCCGCCGCGACGACGCTGCTCCGACGACTACATGACGCTGGACCCGGCGACGCTGCGGTCGCTGGAGGTGGAGCGGACGCTGCGAACGGGGGCCCGCGACGGGTCGCTGCTGACCGCGGTGGACCGCACGTGCAACCCGATGGGCGCGCGACTTCTGCGGCAGTGGTTGTGTTTTCCGTTGCGTGACCTGGCGGAAATCCAACGACGCCAGGGCCTGATCGGCACGCTGCGCGAGCACGGCGCGGCCCGGGCGGTGATTCGGCGGGAGCTCGCGGCCCTCGGCGACATCGAGCGGGTGATCGGCCGACTCGGCGTGCAGCGTGCCAGCCCGCGCGACCTGCGGATGCTGGGGGAGGGGCTCGGGCGGCTCGGCGAACCGCGGGCGGCGCTGCGCGGCCTGCCGAGCAAGGAGGCCGCCGCGCTGGCCGAGGCGCTCGGCGGGTTGGAGGCCGTCGGCGACCGGCTGCGCGCGGCGTTACGGCCCGATGCGCCGCTGGCGCTGCGGGACGGCGGCATCTTCGCGGACGGCGTCGATGCGGAGCTCGACCGCCTGCGCAACCTGGGCCGCGACGGGGCCGCGTGGCTGGCGGCGTACCAGGCGCGCGAGGCGCAGCGGACGGGCATTCCGTCGCTCAAGGTGGCGTTCAACCGCGTCTTCGGCTTCTACATCGAAGTCACCCACACGCACAGCAGCCGCGTCCCCGCCGACTACGTGCGCAAGCAGACGATGAAGAACGCCGAGCGCTACATCACCGACGAGCTGAAGCGGTACGAGGGGGAGGCGCTGGCGTCGGAGGCCCGGGCCAAAGAGTTGGAATACGAGCTGTTCATCGCGCTGCGCGACGAAATGTGCGGGCACATCCCGGCCTTGCAGCGCGTCGCGGCGACGCTGGCCCGTCTGGATGTGCTGGCCGGGTGGGCCGAGCTGGCCGCCGAACGCGGCTACCGCCGCCCCGAGTTCGTCGCGGAGCCGGTGTTGGTGCTGCGTGGCGGTCGGCATCCCGTGCTCGAACAGACGCTGGGGGCCGACTTCGTGGCCAACGACGCCGACCTGGTCGCCGGCCGCGCGTCCCTGGCCCTCATCACCGGGCCGAACATGGCGGGCAAGAGCACGTACATCCGGCAGGTCGCACTGCTGACGCTGCTGGCGCATTGCGGGTGTTGGGTGCCGGCGGAGTCGTTTCGGCTGGGGCCGGTGGACCGCATCTTCACGCGCGTCGGGGCCAGCGACGAGCTGGCCCGCGGGCAATCCACGTTCATGGTGGAAATGCTGGAAACCGCCAACATCCTGCACGCGGCGACCGCCGCCAGCCTGGTCATTCTCGATGAGGTCGGCCGCGGGACGAGCACGTTCGACGGGGTGGCGCTGGCCTGGGCGATCACGGAGCACCTGGCCCTGCGCTGCGGCTGCCGCACGCTGTTTGCGACGCACTACCACGAGCTTACGGAACTGGGCGAATTGCTGGACCCCGTGTTCAATCTGAACGTGGCGGTGCGCGAGTACGAGGACCAGGTGGTGTTCCTGCACCGCATCGTGCCGGGGGCGGCCGGCCGGAGTTACGGACTGCACGTGGCCCGGCTGGCGGGCGTACCGCGTGGCGTACTGGAGCGGGCCAACGCGGTGCTGAACGAATTGGAGAAGACATTCTCGCGTGAGTCGCACCGGCCGGTGCTGGCCGCCGTCCAGCGCCGCCGGCAGCGGCAGCTCCGCCTGTTCGAAGAGCCGGAGGAGCGCGTTGTGCGTGAGCTGCGCGAACTCGACCTGGCCGCGTGCGATCCGACCAAGGCGCAGGAGTTGATCCGCGCGTGGCGCCGGATGCTGGGGGTGGAACAACCGTCCGCCGGTGCGTCGTCATGAGGCGGTGGACCCACCCGGCCTTGTGGTTGCCGCTGGCGCTGGCGGGGTTGACCGCCGGCGGCAGCTTGCTGTTGTACCCCGACGCCTGCCTGCGGCTGTCCGAGCGCGATCGCCATTCGTACGGGGAACGGCCGCGGTGGCAGACGGCGTTTGACGTGCTAAGCGCGGCGGCGGGTGTGGGCCTGCTCACCTACAACTTGGAAAAGGACTACACGCCGCTGGGCGGCTGGGTGCTGACGGGGCTGGGTGTGGCAGGGGCGGCGCTGTATCTGGCGGCGGCCCGGCAAGCGCTCGCACGCGGGCGGCCGGACCTTGCCCCCCTGCTGCCGACGATGCGACGGATGCTCCTGGTCTTCGTGATCGGGTTGCTGGGCGCTGCCGTGGTGGCCGCCGGCGTAGAGCGGGCGCGGGGCGGATTGAGCGCCAATGACGCCGCCTTCAACGCGGTCGCGGCCTTCGCCTCGCTGGGGTGGCTGCGGGGAGCGGCGGCGGAACGGCACCACGAGCTGTACGCGGTCCTCGCCTGGGTCGGGGCCTTGGGATGGCCGGTGTGGTTGCTGGGAGGACAGCGTGTGTTTCGTCGCCAGCGCGTGGTGTGGGCCCTGGGCGGCTACGTCGTGTTCCTCGTTGCCAGCGCGGCGACTGTCGTCACCCTGGAAGTTCCTCGCGGGGGACCACGGGGGGAGACGAGCGCGGATACCCGCCTGACGAACCAATCCGTGCCCACGCGGTTTGCAAGGGTACTCACCCAGGTGGTCGCGGGGGCGGGGGCCGGGCTGCCCATCGAGCCGCTCGGCGATCGAGCGGTCGGCGAGGGAACCAAGCTCGTGCTGGCAATCGACGTATTCGTTGGGGGGTTCGGCGGAAACGCGGGTGGCGGGTTGCGCTGGCTGACGCTGTTGGCGATTCTGGGAAGCCTGCGCAGCGGGCGTGGGAGCGGTACCGGATGGCCCTCGGCTACCCGAGCGTTCGCTCTGGCCGGGGCCCTCGGCGCACTACTCCTAATCGTCGTATTGGGGTTGTTTGTGATCGAGGCACAGATCGGGTCACCCTACCAGTCGCCACCCACCCTCGGCGACGCTCTGTTGGAAGCCGCGTCCGCGACGTGCGGCGCCGGTCTCACCACCGGCCTCACCCGGCAACTTACCGGTGTAACCCTCTCCAGTGGGATTGGTCAGCCGGTCGATGTGTACATGTACGGGATGGCGTGGCTCATGGCCGCAATGTTTATCGGCCGCGTGCTGCCCGTGCTGATGCTCGGCCGCGCCGGGGCCACTGACGCGCGCCCGCCGGACGGGCCGGCCACGATCTGACCGGGCGCCGTCCACGCCGTTCCCGCTGGAGTCCGCCCGTGACGGTTGTGGGGATCATCCCGGCGCGCGCCGGGTCGAAGCGGCTTCCGGGCAAGGCGCTGCTCCCGCTGGCCGGACGGCCGCTGCTGGCGCACACCTGCACCGCAGCCGTCGACAGCGGGGTGTTGTCCGCTGTGTACGTGAACACGGATTGCCCGCGGATCGCGGCGGCGGGGCAGGCGGCGGGGGTTGAGTGCCCGGCGCTGCGCCCGGCCGCCTTGGCCGCCGACGACACCCCGACGCGCGACTCGAACTTGTTCCTGCTCGACGTGCTGACCCGGCGCGGGGAGCGCTATGACGCCGTGATGGTGCTTCAGCCGACGTCGCCGCTGCGTACCGCGGAGGACATCCGGGCCGCGTGGGCGCTGTTCCGGGAACACGCGCCCTGCGAGGTGTACTCGCTCAGCCCCGTGGCGCCGCAATCGTGGCTGGGCCTGGTGAAGTCCGACGGGGGCTTCGAGCGCTGGCAGGGTGCGCAGACGGTCTATCGTCTGAACGGCGCCATTTACATTCATCCGTGGGCGCACTACGTCGCGGGACGCCCCGCGACCCCCGTCGCGTACGTCATGCCCGCGACGCGCGGCGTGGACATCGACACCCGCGACGACCTGGCGTTGGCGGAGTTCCTGCTCGCACGCGGCCCCACCTCGGGCCCGGCCGCGAGGGAGGTCCAACCCGATCATGAAATCGGTTTCGTCCGCTCAAGTTAACACGGCCGTCCAGATCGGCCCGCACTGCGTGGGCTACCGCCAGCCGGCGTTCGTCATCGCCGAGGCGGGCGTGAACCATGACGGCTCGGTGACCACGGCGCTGGAGCTGGTGGACGCGGCAGTGGCGGCCGGCGCTGACGCCGTGAAGTTCCAGGTGTTTCGCGCCGAGGAGCTGGCGACGGCCACGGCGCGGGTGGCGTCGTATCAACAGACCGGCGGTGTCGCGACGCAACGGGAGCTGCTGGAGCGGCTCGAACTGAGTGACGCCGACTTCGCACGCGTTGCCGCACATTGCCGGCAGCGCGACATCGGTTTCCTGGCCACGCCGTTCAGCGTGCCCGACGTGGACCGGCTGGTGAAGCTGGGGGTGCCGGCGATCAAGATCGCGTCCGGCGATCTGACCAACGCGCCGCTCCAGCGTCGCGCGGTGCTGACCGGGCTGCCGCTGGTCCTCTCGACGGGGGCGTCCACCGCCGAGGAGATCGTGACCGCCGTGGAACGGCTGCGCATCTGGGGGGCCGGGACGCGGACGATCCTCCTGCACTGCATCAGCGGTTATCCGGCGCCGGTGGAGGCGGCGAACCTGCGGGCCATTTGCACATTGCAGCGTGTGACCGGCGTGCCGTGCGGCTTCAGCGACCACACGCGCTCGACGGACATTGCCGCCTGGGCCGTCGCCGCCGGCGCTTGCGTGCTCGAAAAGCACTTCACTTTGGACCGCGAGCGACCGGGCCCTGACCACGCCATGTCGCTCACCCCCGACGAATTGCGGACGTATGTGCGGCAGGCCCGGGCGGCGGACGCGGCGCTGGGGACCGGGGACCTCGGCATGACGGACATCGAGGCGGAAGTGCGGGCCGTCGCGCGGAAGAGCGTGGTCGCGGCGCGGCCGATCCCCGCCGGCACGGCCTTGACCGGCGACATGCTCACCGTGAAGCGACCGGGCGGGGGCATCGGCCCGGAGTGGCTGGAGACGCTGTCGGGGCGGCTGGCCACGGTGGACATCGCCGCCGACACCGTGCTCACCTGGGACATGGTTCGGTGAGCGGGATGACGCAGCGAGGGCGGCGACGGGTGGCGGTGGTCACCGGGACGCGGGCGGAATACGGGCTGCTGACGTCGACCCTGCGAGCCATTCACGTTCACCCACGGCTCGAACTCCAAGTGGTGGTCACCGGCATTCACCTGCTGCCGCGCTTCGGCCGCACCGTGGGCCAGATCGAACGTGACGGTTGGCCGATCGCGGCCCGCGTGCCCATGCAGTCCGGCGACGATTCGCCGACCGACCAGGCCGAAGGGCTGGCCCGCGGCGTGGCGGGCATCGCGCGGGCCGTGGAGCGGGCGCGTTCCGATGTCGTGCTCGTGCTGGGAGACCGGATCGAAGCGATGGCCGGGGCGTTGGCCGCCGTCACGACCGGGCGTTTGCTGGCCCACATTCACGGCGGCGACGTGGCGCCGGGGGATTTCGACGATTTACTGCGGCACGCGATTACCAAGCTGGCGCACCTGCACCTGGCGGCGACGCGCGACGCCGCCCGGCGCATCGTCCGGCTCGGCGAGGACCCGCGCCGCGTCCACGTCGTCGGGGCACCCGGACTCGACGAACTGCGCGAGGTGATGGAGCGTCGGACTCAACCACCGCGCGCGAACACGCGGCGCGGGAGGGCGCGGCTCCTGGCGAGCCGCGGCTCGCCGGGAGGCTCGCCCTCCCCGTGTGCGCCGCCGAATCACGCACGGACATTTGGTGCGCGATCGCATCCGCCCGGGGACGCAAGCGCGCGGCCGACCGCGTTGGTCATCTACCACGCCTGGGGGCGGCCCGCCGCCGTCGAACGCCGGACGATGGAGCACATTCTCACGGCGACGGCCGAGCGGGGCCTGCGGCGTGTCATCCTGTTTCCCAACACGGACCGGGGCCACACCGGGGTGCTCGACGCGATTGAGCGGCACCAACGTCAGAGCCCGGCGACGGACGTGCGGGTCGCGCGATCGCTCGCGCGCGACGAGTACCTGCAAGCGCTGCTCGACGCGGCCGTGCTGATCGGCAACTCGTCCAGCGGGATCATCGAGGCACCGTTCGCGGGGACGCCCGCGGTCAATGTCGGCGGCCGGCAGGTCGGGCGCCTGGCCGGCGGGCGGTCGATCGTCCACGTGGGGGAGGGCTTGACGGCAATTCGGCGCGGGCTGGCGCGGGCGTTGCAGTTGCGGCCGCGGGCGGGTGGGCGGACGCCCTACGGCGACGGGCGGGCCGGCCGGCGCATCGCCCGGTTGCTGGCATCGCTGCGGGTTCGCGGACTGCTCAGCAAAGCGATCACATACTGACCCCCCGTACCACATGGCGTGCGTCGCGCGGCGGCTCAGCGCCGCTCAGTCGGCCGGATCGGGTCGAACGGTTGCACGCCCCCTTTCCGGACGATGAAGACCTCGACGCGGCGGTTGCGCGCGGGGTCGTCGCTGATGGGACGCTGGTCCCCGTAGCCCATCACCCCGAGTCGCGCGGCCGGGAACCCGGCTTGGGCGAGCACGTCCTTGACCGCGATGGCGCGGTGGACGGACAAGTGCCAGTTGCTGGCGTGCCGCGCGAGCGTTTCGGGACGTGTGATCGGCGTCGCGTCGGTGTGGCCGATGATGATGACTTCGTAGTCGGCCAGCTCGGGGCCGTCCAGGACGGCGGCCAGCTCGCGCAAGCTGGCCAGGGCATCCGGGCGGACGGCATCACTGCCCGAATCGAACAGCCGGTCGTTGGCGAAGCTCACCGCGCCGCGGTCACGCTCGTACCACACACGACCGGCCAGCCGCGTGGCCAGGGCCTGAAGGGCCTCGTCCGCCGCGGGTGGCAGTGGCGAAGCCGGGACCGCGGGCCGGGTGAGCTCACGCTGCCGAATGCGCTCCAGGGCGGCGAGGAGTTCCTGGGTGTGCTGGTTCAGCTTGTCGATCTGTTCGCGCAGTCGGCCGGCTTCGGCCCGGGCGGCACCCGATTGCTGCTGCTCGGTGTCGAGGCGTTGCTCCAACGCGGTGGACCGCGCCTGCTCACTGCTCAGCCGCAGCCGCAGGCTGTCGCGCTCCTGCTCCACCTTGCGAAGCTGGAACTCGGTGTCGCTCTGAGCGGCGGGAGGGGCGCACGCGGACAGGGCCGCGAGCAGGCCGAACATCGCACAGAGAGCAATCCGATTCATGGTCGCCTCCCCGGCCGGTCCGCCGCGCCGCGCCGGCCGTGGTACGGGACGGACTATATCAGCGTGCGCAATGTCGCGCCAACCGTACCGCGAGGCTCTGCCTTGCGACCGCGGCAAGGCGGAGCCTTGCCGTACGGCCCGCGGCGCGGATTCGTGCACGCTGATTCAGCGTCGTCGGGTGGACAGGGCGCGGCTCAGCAACCACCCGACGACCGCCCCGAGCGTGAGACCGACGACGGAGCCGCCCAACAGCATGTAGAACTTGACGCCCTCGCCGAGGAACCGCCCGAAGTCCGGCAGGTAACCCTGGACGGCCCCGGCCACCACGGTGCTGGCCAACGCCATGACGGCCAACGCCCCGACCAACAGGCCCGAGAACAAGCCCTCGGCGGCGTCCACGGCCACCACTGCGGTCGGCACCATCACCCCCGTGGACTCCGCTTCTTCCAGGACTTCCGCCTCGGGTTCGGCCGCAGCGGCGGCCGCGGGCGCGGCGGCGACGGGCGCGGCGGAGCCTTTCTTCTCCTCGCCGGCCTCCTCGCCGGGGTAGATTTCGTCCAGCAGGTCGGCCCCGAGGGCGGTGTCGTCCGCCTCGCGGGCCAGGTCGAGCAATCCCGAGCCGCTGCCGGCCCCTTCCAACGACACCTGGTCGGCCGTCGCCCCGGTGGTGATCTGCGTCTTGGCCATCGGGTCGGTGTCGACCTCGATCTCGTCTTCGTCAAAGACGCCGACGCCGCCCGCCGTCACGACCGTATCTTCCTTCTGCTCTTCCTGCTCCTCCGCCACGGGTTCGAGCCCGATGATGCTCGTGCCGCCGGAGGTGTCACTGAGCGGCGTCAGGTCGGCGGCGGAACCCTTGGAATCATCGACGGCGGGTTCAAGGAGGATTTCGCCGCTGTCGCCCGCGAGCACGTCCCCGGCGCCGCTGCCCGCGGAGAGCTTCTCAATGTCGTCGGCCTTGAAGAAGACCTTGCCGGCGTCGCGGAACTCCCGCAGCACGCCGTCACGGACCAGCGCTTTGATCTGGTCCGCGGTCTTGCCGAGCTTCTGGCACACTTCATCCAGCGAATAGAACGGCTTGGTCGGCATGCGGCACTCCTGTCGCGGTCAACGTCGCCTATGGCTCCGGTCGCTTCGCGCGGTCGGCGGCGGGTTGGGGGGGCGCCCCATCGCCGTCCGGGCCCGCGGCGTCCGCCGGGGCACGCTGCTGATTGACGAGCTTCTGGACCATCCGAAAGTCGGGCGGCGCGCAGTTGAAATCCTGCAAATACCGATCATACACCCAGGTGCGGGCGGCCACCAGCCGGAGCTTGCTCGTCCCCCCGACCGTCTCGAAGGCGTAACACCAGACGGTCCCCTGGTCGACGTCGAGCATGAACAGGCCGGTGCGTTCACGGTCGAGCGGGCCGGTGAAGGCGAACACGCCGCGGGCCCCGGCCATGGGCTGGTTCTGGGCCCAGGCCACCATCGGCCCGGACCCGCCGGGACGGACCCACAGGGCGGTGGCGATCGCGGCCAGCAGCACCGCGATGATCCAGTGGACCGTCGTGCCGCGCCGCGCCCCTTCTGCCGCAGGTTCGTGGTCGGTCGTCATCCGCCGGCAAGCCTCCGCACCAGCCCCCGCGAAGATGCTACGCGCGGGCCACGCGGCTGACAAGCCTGCGCGAAGTCGGCCCCCGGGGCGCCGCCGGACGACCCGGCGGGTGGCACCGCGTCGGCGGTTGTGGCAGAATGCGGCGACGGCGACCCGGACGCGACCACGGCGACCGGCGCGCGGGCCCGTGCAGCGGAGTACCCCACTTGCAGGTGGAGTTCGTCTCGCAAGGCGGCATCCGGGTGGCGCGCGTGCGCGGGGATGTGGACCTCCGTACGTCGCCGCAACTGCGCGAGCTGCTGCTGGATGAGGCCCAGGCCGCGAGCGGGCTGCTGGCGATCGACCTGTCGGGCGTCGCGTACATGGACTCGTCGGGCGTCGGTACGCTGGTGTTCGTGAAGCGGGAGGCCGAACGCGCCGGCCGCCGTGTCGTGCTGGCCGGGGTCCAGCCGCGGGTGCGGAGCGTGCTCGAGATCACGCACCTGGACAAGTTCTTCACGATCGTCGCGGACCTGAGTGAGGTGCGCGGGCTATGAGCGGCGAGCCGGTACCCACGCCCAACGCGGGGCCCGGCGAGGGCATCGTGCGCGTGGGGGCGGCGGTCCGGGCCACGGGAGGCCGGCTGGCGGACGCGGTCGTCTACGCCGGCGGGCTGGTCCGGCTGTTCGGCCAGGTCGGCCAGCGGGCGCTGCGGGCCGTGCGGGGCGGGTCGCACCGCATCCGGCCGGCGGCGCTGGTGCAGCAGGCCGTGCGCGTCGGGGTCCGCAGCATCCCCATCGTCGTGCTGGTGCAGGTCTTCATCGGGATCATTCTCGCGCTGAACCTGGCCCCCACCCTGGCCACCTACGGCCAGCTCGAACGGGTGGCCGACGTCGTGGCCATCGCCGTGTTCCGCGAGCTCGGCGCGTTGATAACGGCGGTGATCCTGAGCGGTTACGCGGGCGCGTCGATCGCCGCCGAGCTGGGGGCGATGGTCGAGGGGGAGGAAATCAAGGCGTTGCGCGCGCACGCGCTCGACCCGATCCGCTTTCTGGTCGTGCCGCGCGTCGTGGCCACGACGGTCATGATGGTCGCATTGACCGTCCTGGCGGACGTGACGGGCCTGGTCGGCGGCTTCCTGACCGCCGTGTTCGTGCTGGACGTGCCGCCCCTGACGTATATCGACATGACGCGCGCGGCGCTGACGACCGGCGACTACCTGACCGGCCTCGCCAAGGCCATCGTCTTCGGCGGCCTGATCGCGGGGCTGGCGTGCTACGAGGGCTTGCACGTAACGGGCGGGGCCGAGGGGGTCGGGCGGGCAACGACGACCACGGTGGTCAAGAGCATCGTGGGGCTGATCGCGGCGGATTGCGCGTTCACGGCCGTCTTCTACGTGCTGGGGTGGTGACATGCCGCTGGTTGTGGGCATCGACGAGGCGGGCTACGGGCCGCTCCTGGGGCCGCTGGTGATCGGCGCGACGCTGTGGCGCGGGTCGGCCGCCGCCGTCGAGGCCGACGGATGGGCGCTTCTGGCGGACGTGGTGTGCCGGTCGGCGGCGGGCGGTGCCGGGCGGCTGCCGGTGGGCGACTCGAAACGCTTGTTCGACCGCAAACGGGGCCTGGCCACGCTGGAACGGACGGTGCTCGCGTTTGTGCAAGCCGTCGGGCAGCGGTGCGGCACCGTGCGCGAGCTGCTGGCCGACCTCACTTCCGGCGCGGGGCTCGAGGACACGGCCTGCCCGTGGTACCGCGATCTGGACGCCCCGTTGCCGCGTGATCCGGCGCGGTCGGCGTGCGGCGGGGCCGCGGCGCGGCTGACCCGCGCGATGCAGGCGGCCGGATGGGTGTGTTGCGGCCTGCGGGCCGACGTGGTGCCCGAGGACGGCTTCAACCGCCGCGTGCATCAGACGCGCAACAAGGCCGCCCTGCCGATGGAAGCGGTGCTTCGGCTCATCGCCTGGGCGGGGCGGCAGGGAGGCCCGCAAGACCTGTATGTGCGGGCGGACCGGCTCGGAGGACGGGCCGACTATCGCCGCGCGCTGATGCAGGCGTTCCCGGACCGGCACGTCCACGAGCTGGCGGTGGGACCGGAGTGCAGCCGCTACCGGCTGGCGACGCCGACCAGCGACTGGCATGTGGAGTTCGCGGTGGAGGCCGAGCAGCGGCACCTGCCGGTCGCGCTGGCCAGCATGTTGGCGAAGTACGTCCGCGAGCTCCTGATGGAGCGGTTCAACGCCTTCTGGGGCGAGCTGCGGCCCGGCGTCCAACCGACCGCCGGCTACTACACTGACGCGCAACGATTCCTGAAGGACATCGGACCGGTCGTGGAGCGCGGCGGGATCCGGCCGGAGGTGTTTGTGCGGCAGCGGTGAGAGAATGGAAGTTGCGAGTAGCGAGTAGCGAGTGGCAGATAGCGAGTCGTAGATGTCGAATCGCGAGTGGCAGACAGCGAGTCGTAGATGTCGAGCAGCGAATGCCGGATGGCGAGCGGCGAACCAGAATGAGGCTGCTGCCCGCTGCACCGGAGCGGCCAACCCCCCTCCCTTCCAGGGAAGGGTTGGGGGATGGTTGGGGCCCTCAACGCGACGAAGTAGCCGGCAGTGCGTCGGCGCTGCGTTCATCGGAATCCTGGCTCTTGAACTGGCCGCCGCGGGTCAGACGCCACCCACCCCGCGCGCGTGGGCCCCGGAGGTTGCCGACGCTGTCCGCGCGTATCGGCACGGGGACTACGCGACGGCCCGGCGGCTCTGCGCGAACCGGCTCTCCGCCGGCGGAGCGGGCGGCTGGCGCGGCGACGCCGCCCTGCTGGAGGCGCTCTGCCTGCTGCGGATGCCCGCGCGGGCGGACCGGGTGGCGGGGCGGACCGAGCTTCGGCAACTGATGCTCGCGGACCCGGGTCTCCAGGATGATCCGGAGTGCAATCTCGCGTACGGGACCGCGCAGACGGCCCTGGCGGAGACGGGCGACGCGCTGGAGGCCTTGGAGCGGGCCGCGGAGGGTTTCGCCGCCCGCGGCGAAACGAGCGGCCAAGCGGAGGCGCTGATCGCATTGGCGGAGGCGTGGGCCCGTCATGCGGAGTGGGACGCAACCCCCGCGCGATTTCGGGTTCAGCGCCCGGCGAATCGTGCCGCCGCCCACGCCACCCGATGTGCCCAGCTCGAAGCGCTGCGGTCGCGGCTGGCCGCACTGCCGGGCGCGGAGGAGCCGCGTACTCGGCTGGAGTTGATTCTCGGGCGCTTGCTGGTCGAGTCGCCGGAAACAGAGGAGGAGGGGAACGCCGTGCTGGCGCGGCTGGCAGCCTCCACGCGGTTTGGCGCGACCGCCGCCGAAGCGGCCGGCTTGCTGGCGCAGCGGGCCGAAGACGCGGGGCGGTGGGCGGAGGCGCTGCGCTGGTACGACCGCCTCGCCGAAGCCGGCGCGGGCGAGACGGCCGAGCACGCCGCCCAGCGCGGCCGGGAAATCCGGCAGCCGCAGATCGTGGTTGAAACGGTCGGCGAGACGACGCGCCCGGACCCCTTGGCGGCGCACGCCGGCGAGGAGATGCCGCTCCGAGTGCGCGGCCGCGATCCGCACCGTCCGGGCGCCGACGCGCGGCCGGCGCTGCGGCTGCGCGTTCGCGGGCTGCCCAGCGTGGACGTCGAGGTCCGGCAAGTGGACGTGGACAACTGGCTGGCGTCCGCGCGCACGCGCACCAGCGCGGCGCTGCTGCCCGTGTCCGGGTCGATCGCCCTGGCCCGCGAGGTCGAGACGCGCGCGGCGACGCCGTTCGACTGGTGGGATTCGGAGGCGCTGGCCCCGCCGCTCACGTTCGCCGCGTCGCCGGGGGCCTATGTGCTGCGGGTGCGCGGGCCGGACGGCACGGAGTTGACCCGGCGATTAATGCTGGTCAGCGACCTGGAGGCGGCGTGTCTCGCGGGCTGCCGCCACGTCGTGGTGTGGGCGGCCGGGACGGCCGGGGCGGAGAGCGCGACGGCGCGTTTCTGGATGAACCGCTCCTTCCAGCCCACGGAAGTCGGGCTCGTGGACGGCGTGGCGCGCTTCCCGCGTCCCGGCGAGGCCGCGGCGCTGCGCGACAAAGGCTGGGTGTGTCTGGTGCGCGCGGGGGAGCACCTCGCCCTGTGCCGTGGGCAACTCCCGACTCCGGGAAACGCGCCCGATGAAACGTCGGCGGTCGTGCTGGTCAGCGGCCCGCCGACGGCGGTCCCCGGCGAATCGGTCCAGGTGGCCGGCCTGCTCCTGCCGGGGGCGGGCCCGGTGACGCCGGGCGACACGCTGGAATTGCAGGCCCTGGACACGCTGGAGCGCGTCGTGTTCAGCACGTCCACCCCGTTGAACGCCGGCGGAGTGTTCAGCGCGGTCGTGCCGGTGCCGGAGTCGGCGGCGGGCGAGCACCTGCGCTTCCTGGCGCGCTGGGGCGGGGGCGTGCCGGCGAACCTGGCCGGTCGGCCGATGGCCAGCATTCCGCGCGATACGCGACCGGGGGTCCGCGTGCGCTTCGAGCTGCCGGCGGCGTGGCCGGAGCTGACCGGCGTGCTCACCGGCGCCGTGCGGGCCGATTATCCGTGGGGCACGACGCTGATCGGCGCCCGTTTGTACTGCGAGTTCCTGCCGTTGCAGTTGCCGGGGACGGCGGGCAACGAGTCCATCGGGGGCGTGACCGTGGCGCGGGCGGGTCGCCTCGACGAGGCCGGACGCTTCCACTTCCACGTTCCGCTGGCCGACTTCGGCCTGACGGGTGGGCCGCTCGCCGTGCGCGCCGTGGCCCATGTCACGACCATGGACGGAAGCACCGGGACGGGCCAAACCGAGCTGCTGGTCGGCGCACCCGCCCCGCACGTGTGGCTCACCCACGAGCCGCGTGAACCCGCCACCGGGCACGACGTCGCGTTCCGACTGGGGTGGTACGACCCGGCAGGCCTGGCCGTGGCCCGGCCGCCGGAGGTGGTCGTCACGCGCGACCAGGCCGAAGTGGCGCGCATCCCGCTGCGGCCCACGATCGAGGGGTTGACCGGCGGGCCTTGGCAACCGGCGCAGCCCGGCCCGCACTGCGCCGCCGTGACGGTGGACCTCGCCGGCCGGGACGCGGTGCGCATCAGCCGACCGTTTGAGGTGGCGGCGGGTGCGGGCGCAAGCGCGGACCACGACGCCCCGCGCTGCGCGGCGCAGTTCGAGCCGGCCGGAACCGGGGCCGTCGTGGTGGCCACCCTGAGCGGTCGCTGGGATACCCCGCTGTTCGCGGTCCTGGAGGGCCCGGACGCCGGGACCACCCCGACGGGCCGCGACCTGTGGGCGGTCCGCTCACTGCCGCCCAAGTCGGATGACGCCGATCTTCGGTTCACGTTCGGGGCGGCCACCCCGACGCGCGCCGGCTGGCGCGTGTTGATCGGTCGGGCAGACGCCGACGGTGTGACTTGGCTCTGTCGTTCATCAGTGGCCCCCGATCCGGCGCGACCGCAGCAACTTGAACTCGCGGTCTCCACGAGCGAAATCCAGCCGGGGCAAACGGTGGTGGTGGAGGCCGCCGCGCGGCGAGACGGCCCACCGGAGCCGACGGCGCTGATGGCGCGACTCATTGATGCCGTCGGCACGGGGTTCATCGATCCCGCGGTCGTGGGGGCGGAAGGGCCGGCCCGTGAGGAGCCGTGGGCCACGTGGCTGGAGGGCGTGACGCTGTGGTGTGCGGGGGTGCCGCTGGAGGGTCCGCGAACCGAGCTGCGCGTTCCGCTGCCGGACCGCCCGGGTCTGTACAAGCTCATCGCGCTGGCCCACGCCGCCGACGGGGCGTGGGCGACCGACGCCGTCCTCCTGGATGCTCGGCGGGGCGTGCGCGTCGCGGTCAGTACGCCGCCGCGCTTGGCGCTCGGAGACCGGGCCGTGCTGGCGATCGAGATCGAGAACGGACTGCCGCAGGCCGCCGAAGTGGGGCTGCAATTCGACCCCGGCGGCGGGCTGCACGTCGAGTCATGGCGCGGCCTGCCGACGCGCCCGGCCCAGGGGGCGCCCGGGTCGCCGTCGCCGTTGGCGGTTGAACTCCCCGCGGGCGGGCGCACCTGGTTGTACGCGGAGGTGGAAGCCGTCCGCGTCGGCGCGGGGCGTGTTTCGGCCGAAGTCGGCGCGGGCGGCGCCGGACAGCGCGCCGTCGCGGACTATGAAGTATTGCCCGTGCCGGCGCCGGCGGCGCCCGACGCGTCGATTCGGGTGCAGCGGCGGCTGGCGGTGTGGACGGAGATGCGCACGGTGTCCGCCGACGAGAGCGACCCGCTGCTCGACGAACAGGGCGGGCACTGTTCGCACCACCGCTGGGACTGGGTGGCGTGGTCGCCGACCGATCGGCTGTTGCCGGGGCAGCTCGTGCGGGTGCAAGACGAGATCGTGGTCGAGCGCCCCCCGACCGGGGAGGTCCAGTGGTCGCAACGCGTTCCGGCGACGTGTCAGGCCGTGGCCAGTTCGGCGCGGTTCGGCCGCTTCCCCGGCCCCGTCGCGGGCGGGCCGGCGGACGAGATCGGCACGAATCTGGGCGGGCTCAAGCCGGGGAGCTACACCCAGGAGCACCTGCTGTCGGCGGTCCGGCCCGGCGTGTGCCTGCTGCCGCCGCCCGTGCTGCACTGCGGCGGGGCCGTGGTACCCATCCAGGTGGAGCCGACGGAGATCCGGTTGCGCGTGGTCGGGGTGGACTGAATCACCGGGCGCGAGCGTGCAACGCGGGAGGGCGAGGCTCCTGCCGAGCCGCGGGGCGCCGGGCGGCGCGCCCACCCCCCCCCCCCCCCCCCAACGACCCCCCGCCGCGTCCCC